>NZ_CP067140.1:318750-637500 GCF_028553805.1 Paracoccus saliphilus
TGACGCGGGGACCGGCAAAGCAGATCAGCGCGCCGGGTTCCGATATCTGGATATCGCCCAGCATCGCGTAGCTGGCGGTGACGCCGCCGGTGGTGGGATGGGTGAGGACGACGATATAGGGCAGGCCGGCCTCGCGCAGCATCTCGACCGCGACGGTGGTGCGGGGCATCTGCATCAGGCTGAGGATGCCCTCTTGCATCCGGGCGCCGCCTGCCGCCGAGAACAGCACCAGCGGGCGCTTGAGTTTCACCGCGCGCTCGGCGGCGGCGATGATGGCGTTGCCGACATACATGCCCATGGAGCCGCCCATGAAGCTGAAATCCTGCGCTGCCGCGACGATCGGGGTGCGGCCCATCTCGCCCTCGGCGACCAGCATCGCCTCTTTCTCGCCGGTGGATTTCTGCGCGGCCTTCATCCGGTCGGGATATTTCTTCTGGTCGCGGAATTGCAGCGGGTCGGCCAGAGGCTCGGGGACCTTCACCTCGGAGAAGAGGCCACCGTCGAAAAGCGCGGCAAAGCGTTCGCGTGGGGTGATCGCGAGGTGGTGGTCGCAATTGGTGCAGACATTGAGATTGTCCGAAAGCTCGCGGTGGAACAGCATCGTTCCGCATTCGGGGCATTTCGTCCACAGGTTCTCGGGCACCTCGCGGCGCGAGAACAGAGAGTTGATGCGCGGTCGGACGTAATTGGTGATCCAGTTCATCGCGTACGGCCTTTGCTGTTGCAGGCCCCAGATAGGCGGCGACGACGGGAATTGCAATTGTCGCGTGGTGCTGAATAGATGTCGACATGTGGGCTTCGATTTTCGTTTTCGTACATACTGCGATCGCCCTGGCGCTGGTGGGCCGGGTTTTGTTGCGACCACGGCTGGAGCCTGCGGTGCGGCTGGCATGGATCATGGTGATCGAGGCGCTGCCACTCTTCGGGATCATCGCCTATCTGCTATTCGGCGAGGTGAGGATGAACCGTGCCGAGGTGCAGCGCATGGCCGATGTGCGCGACCGGTTGACCGGTTTGCGGCGGCCCAGCAGCCGGATTCTGCGTGAGCCGCCGGACCTCGCCCGGCCGGTGATCGCCGCCAATGCCGCCGTGGGCGGGATGCCGGCGTTGGACGGGAACCGGGTGAGTCTGCTGGACGAATCGGACGCGGCTATCGACGACATGGTCGATGCGATCGACTCGGCGCAGGACCATGTCCACGTGCTGTTCTATATCTGGCTGCCGGATCGCAGCGGCGAAAAGATCGCAGAGGCGATCATCCGGGCAGAGGCGCGGGGCGTCGAATGCCGGGTGATCGTGGATGCCCTTGGCTCACGCGGGCTGGTGCGTTCGCGACTATGGCGGCAGATGAAGGAGGCGGGGGCCGATTGTGTAACCGCTTTTCCTTGGGGTCTGCCCTTTATCAGCTTCCTGTTCCAGCGGCTGGATCTGCGTAATCACCGCAAGATCGTGGTGGTCGACAACCGGATAGCCTTTACCGGCAGCCGGAACTGTTCGGACATGGCCTTTGCGGTCAAGCCGCGTTTTGCGCCATGGGTCGATATCCTGATGTCGGTCGAGGGGCCGCTGGTGCGGCAGTTGCAATCGGTTTTCCTGGCCGACTGGATGAGCTATACCGGGCGCGACCTGGGTGACATGCTGGAGATTGTCGAGGCGGTGGACGAGCCTGGCATGGCCGCGCAGATCGTGGCGACCGGACCGGATCGGCGGGCGGGCAGCGTTTCGGATTGCCTGACGGCGATGATCCACTCGGCGCGGGAGCGGGTGACGATCACCACGCCCTACTACGTTCCGGACGTGGCGCTGGACGCCGCGATCCGGGCGGCGGCGCGGCGCGGTGTCGAGGTGACGATGATCCTGCCCGCCCGCAACGATTCGCTGGTGGTAGGGGCGACCAGCGAGGGGTTCTATTACGGGCTGCTGGCCGCTGGTGTCCGGTTGCACCTGTTCAGGCCCGGCCTGCTGCATGCCAAGATCATGACGGTGGACGGGCGCATGGCCATGGTTGGCAGTGCCAACCTGGATCGCCGCAGTTTCGAGTTGAATTACGAGGTCAACATGGCGCTGTTCGATCCGGATTTCGTGGCGGAACTCGACGAACGTCAGCAAAGCTATGTCGAACGGGCGCGCGAGATTTCGTTGCAGGAGGTTCGGGGTTGGAGCTGGCTGAGGCGGCTGCGCAATAACCTGCTGGCTCTGGCTTCACCATTGCTCTAGCCCGTTGGCTGCCGGCCCGTGATCCGCTAGTAACCGGATGGACCGGAAAATTGCCGTGATCGAAGTGGAGAGAGACGCCGTGCCGCGCATCTGGCTGCATATCGGGATGCTGAAAACCGGAACCACTGCGATGCAGCAATGGTGCGCCGAGCATGAGGACGAGCTGCGTCGTCAGAGATTGCTTTATGTGCGGGTGCGCAAGCATCTGCCGGCCTGCGGGCCGATGGCGGATGCTCTGGCCCGGCGCGGTCCCGAGGGCGAGAAGCTGGTCGCCAAGGTTCTGGGGCAGATCGACGAGGCAGGCGACGGGGTCGATGATGTGCTGATCTCGTCCGAGGCCTTTTCCCATCATGGGCCTCATTCGTTGGCGCCGCTGGTAGAAGCCCTTCGAGGGCATGAGATTTTCATCCTGATATGGCTGCGCCGTCAGGACCGCTTCGCGGAAGCCTTGTACAAGCAGGCAGTCAAATGGAGCGGCCGCACGGGAAATATCGAGGAATTCACCCGGCCCGGACGGCTGAGACAGCTTGATTACACCGCTTTTCTACAGGCGTGGCGAAAGGCGTTCCCCGATGTCGGGCTGATCCCGCATATTTATGCCGAGGCCAGCTCCGGCAAAAAGCCGGACAGCGTTGCCGCACTTCTGACCGCAATCGGGCGGGCCGATCTGATCCCCGCGAACAGCGCGGAATGGCGGAAGAACCTGTCTCCCAAGGGAGAGCTGATCGCACATTACAACACTATCCCATCGGAAAGAGGGCAGTCGCTGCGCAAGGCCAATCGGCAGGTGATGGATGAATTCGGCGAGGTGGCGGCGGGCCGGGGCGATATGTTGCCACCGGAACTGGCGCGTGCCCTGATGGATCATTACGCCGAATCGAACCGCCGTCTGCGTGAGGAATGGTTCCCGGAGCGGTCGGAGCTGTTTCCACCCGATGTCGATGTAGATGCCGACCGGTCGGCATCGACCGTCGATAAGGCGGTGCTGGAACGTTTCGACGGGCTTTTCGCCGCGAAGACCAAGGGCTGAAGCTGGGGCGGGATAGTCGGACCACGACCGTCAGATCGGCATCGCGGTCGTGTATTTCGTCTGCCGTAGCACGAAATGCGTCACCGTGTCGCGAATGATCCCGAGCGCCAGCACTCGCCGCATGATGAAATGCTCCAACCCCTCCGGGTCGGGTGCGACGATCTTCAACTGGTAATCCGAGGTGCCGGTGATCGTCGCGCATTCGATGATCTGGTCTTCGGTCTGCACGAACAGATCGAACCGGGCGATCGAATCTTCAGTATGGTCGAGCAGGGAGACCTGCACATAGGCCATCGCATGCAGCCCGGCGCGGCGCGGGCGGACCAATGCCACCTGCCGCTCGATGACCCCGTCCTCGATCAGCCTGCGAACCCGCCGCCACGCCGGAGAGGTCGAAAGGCCGGTCTTCTCGGCCAATGCCTGGTTGGACAGGGTGGCGTCCTTTTGCAGCAGTCGCAGCAGGCGAAGATCCGTCTCGTCCAGATCGGGCATGTCGTTTCCGAATTATGAAAAATCAGGGTAATATTTTTCTCTATTATGTCAAAATGAGGCGAATCTGACAAGAAATTCTCCTTATTCTGGGTAGAATATTGGCAAGGAGGAAACCCGGATGCCAAAATCTACCCAATATCAGGCCAAAACCCCCGATCAGAACGGCTTCATCGCCTATGACATCGAGGAAGACGCTGTCTGGCACGACCTGATCACCCGTCAGCTTCCCGCTGTCCGGGCCAATATGGCGCAGCCCTATCTGAGAGGGCTGGAGCTTCTGGACATGCCCATCGACCGGGTGCCGCAATGCCCCGAGATATCAGAGAAGCTGCGGGCGCTGACAGGCTGGAAGGTCGAGCCGGTCCCGGCGCTGATCGGATTCGGGAAATTCTTCGGGATGCTGGCGAACCGGACTTTTCCGGCGGCCAGTTTCATCCGCAACCGTGAGGATTTCGACTATATCGAAGAGCCTGACATCTTTCACGAGATCTTCGGCCATACGCCGCTGCTGACCGATCCGGCCTTCGCGGCTTTCAGCCAGGCCATCGGCGAAGCCGGAACGCGCTGCGAGAAAGCCGATTACAGCTGGCTGATCCGGCTTTACTGGTTCTCGATCGAATTCGGGCTGATGCACGAAGATGGGCAACTTAAGGCACTAGGCTCGGGATTGGCGAGTTCGGTGACGGAATTGCCCTGGTCGATCTCGGACAAGCCGGAGCATCGGCCCTTCGATGTGATCGACATCCTGCGCATGCCTTACCGGATCGACATTCACCAGCCGGTCTATTTCGTGATAGACAATCTGGAGGATCTGTTCGCGGCGGCGAAACGCGACCTTCTGGCAGATATTGCCGAGGCTCGCGAGATAGGGCTGCACGCGCCGAAATATCCGCCGAAAGATGCCGCCTGAGGAGGAGCCCATGACTACATGCGATCTGGCCAGCAAGAATTGCGAGCCCTGCAAAGGCGGAGTTCCGCCGATGCCAGGGGATGATGCCCGGCAGATGTTGGCGCAACTGAACGGATGGAACCTGTCGGATGACGGCACGACCATTCACCGGCGCTTTGAATTCAAGGGTTTTGCCAAGGCCGTCGAGATGGCGAATCTCGCGGCATGGTTGGGCAATAAACAGGGGCATCATCCTGATATCGCTTTTGGCTGGGGTTACTGCGAGGTCGTCTTTACAACCCATGAGGCAGGCGGGCTGACCGAGAACGATTTTATCTGTGCCGCAAGGCTGGATGCATTGGTCGCCTGACGCTTGTTCCTTCGGTCGAGCCGGTTTATTCCGGCAGTAGTTTTTGACCGAGGAAGCATTTCGAATGGCATTTGGACTGAAGGGCTGGCCAAAGCCTGTCGCCCGCGAAAAGACCGCGCATAAATGGGCCTCACTGGCCGAATCGCTTAGGAAGGGCGGGCACCCGCCCGCGCGCAGCCTGCGCGACGAGGCGACCAGCTTGTATCGTGAATTGGGAAGTTTTCTGCAGCTCTCGGACCCTCGAGCGATTCGCGCTCGCGGGGGACTCGCCAAGTTGATCAATCAGCCGGGAACGGATTGGCGTTGGCGGTCCGCGCTGCTTTGTGGGCCGGTTGCACCTGCGGGGCTGGTCGAGCCGGAGGCTGGTGAGGCACTCGGCGACGAGATCGCGGTGTGGCATGATTGCGCGAAACGCGCATTGCTCTTGCGGCAGATGATGAACCGTCATCCCGAGAACCAGGCTCCGTTCGGATTGCGGCTGGAGGTCATGGGGTTTTCGGGCAGCTATCTTTCGCTGTCACTGGATTTACCCGATGATGTGCTGCACCAGCTTGGCAAGGATCACATCCTGCGGCTCGAAACCGATCTGGAGGCCGAGACGTCGATCACTGTCTATGGCCGACTGAACCTGGTGCAGGGACCGAATACCGAACAGGTGCTGCGTCAGCTGGGAGATCCGATCTCGCAGGAAAGATGCCGGAGAGTCGCGGAATATGACCTGGCCTATGCCGATCTGTCCGAACGGCCGATCGAGAAAGTCTGGCTGGATCTGATTTTCGCTGAACCATATATGAACGCCGTAACGGTAAGCGACATGGTATTGTCGCGCTACCCGCGAGCCGAGCTGTAGGAGAGGGTATGTCGCAATTCGAGAGTCATGGGTTGAAGGCTGGCGCATGGTCGGGGGTTCTGACCGCCGAGACCGCGCCCGGCCGTGTTTTCCTGGTCCATCTGGGCGAGGTTGTGTCAGTTGCGCGTTTGACCGAAGCCGGTGAAGGTCAATGGCAGGTTTCGGTCGATGTGCCGCCTGGATTGCTGGCCGACGGGATAAACACTCTTATCCTGCTTGCGGATAACGGAGAGGAGAGCGAGGCTCCGCTGTCGGATGCCGCGCAGTTGGACCGGCTGAACGTGATGGCCGGGGCACCGCTCGACGATTCGCTGTTGGCGGAGGTGCAGCTTTTGCGTGCCGAACTGGAACTGCTCAAACGCGAATTCCGTCGGCTCGCGACACCGGGCTGAACGGAACTATCCTTCGTCACCCGGGCGTCACCATTCCTTGCGAAAAGCGGGGGCGGAAGCTATATCGGGCTTTCGCTTTGACCCGAGGTTGCGCCATGTCCGAACTGCAGACGCCCTATTACCTGATCGACAAGGCCCGTCTGCGGGCCAACATGGAGAAGGTTGTGCGCCTGCGCGAACGGTCGGGGGCGAAGGCCCTGTTGGCGCTGAAATGTTTCGCGACATGGTCGGTCTTCGATTTCATGCGCGACTTCATGGATGGCACCACCTCGTCCTCGCTGTACGAGCTGCGACTTGGGCATGAGGAATTCGGCAAGGAAACCCATGCCTATTCCGTGGCATGGGCCGATCACGAGATCGATGAGGCGATCGGCTATGCCGACAAGATCATCTTCAACAGTCTGGGGCAGCTTGATCGTTTCGGCGACCGGGCGAAGGGCATCACCACGGGTTTGCGGCTGAATCCGCGTTTCTCGACCAGCGGCTTCGATCTGGCCGACCCGGCGCGGCCCTTCTCGCGTCTCGGCGAATGGGATACCGCCCGGCTGGAGGCCGCGATGAGCCGGATCAGTGGCGTGATGATCCATTACAATTGCGAGAACGGGGATTACGAGCTGTTCGACCACCAGCTTTCGCGGATCGAGACCGAGTTTGGGGATATCCTGCACAAGCTGGAATGGGTCAGCCTTGGTGGCGGAATCCATTTCACTGGCGAAGGTTATCCGCTGGATCGCCTTGCGGACCGGCTGGCGGCGTTCAGCCAGAAATTCGGTGTGCAGGTTTATCTGGAGCCGGGCGAGGCCAGCATCACCGAATCCACCACGCTGGAGGTTTCGGTCCTTGATCTGATCGACAATGGCAAGAATGTGGCTATCGTGGACAGCAGTATCGAGGCGCATATGCTGGATTTGCTGATCTATCGCGAGACCGCGAAGCTGCCGCAGCATGGCGAGCACGAATACCAGGTCGCGGGCAAGACCTGCCTTGCGGGCGATATCTTCGGAGAGGCGCGTTTCGCGCAACCGCTGAAGATCGGTGACCGGATCAGCATTGCCGACGCGGCGGGCTATACCATGGTCAAGAAGAACTGGTTCAACGGCGTGGCCATGCCCGCCATTGCCATCCGTGAAGAGGATGGCAGCATCCGCAGCGTCCGCAGCTTCGGTTACGACGATTACAAAGGCAGCCTCTCCTGAGGCGACCCAACCTCTGCCACCGGGAAAAGGAGACAGAATTGGCCAAGCAGAACATCCTCATCATCGGAGCCGGGGGCGTAGCCCAGGTATCCGCGCACAAGCTTGCGCAATGGGCGCCCGAATTCGGCGAGTTGCATATCGCCAACCGCACCAAGGCCAAGGCCGATGCGATCATCTCCAGCTTGCGCGAGAAGGGTCACGAGATGCCCTTTACCAGCCACGCGCTGGACGCGATGAACCCCGACAATGTCGAGGCGCTGCTGAAGAAGATCGACGCCAAGATCGTCATCAATGTCGGGACTGCCTTCATCAACATGCATGTGCTCGAGGGCTGTATCCGCGCGGGTGCAGCCTATATCGACACCGCCATCCATGAAGAGCCCGACAAGGTCTGCGAAACGCCGCCCTGGTATGCCAATTACGAATGGAAGCGCCGCGAGGATGTTGCCAAGGCGGGGATCACCGCCATCCTTGGCGCCGGTTTCGATCCGGGCGTGGTGAACGCCTATGCCCGTTTTGCCGAGGATGAATATTTCGACAGGATCGATTCCATCGACATCGTCGATATCAATGCCGGCAGCCACGGCAAATGGTTCGCCACAAATTTCGATCCCGAGATCAATTTCCGCGAATTCACCGGCACGGTCTATTCCTGGCAAGGCGGCGAGTGGAAAGAGAACAGGATGTTCGAGGTGGGTCGTGAATGGGACTTGCCCGTCGTCGGCAAGCGCACCGCCTATCTGTCGGGGCATGACGAAGTGCACAGCCTCTCTGCTCGCTATAAGGACTCGGATGTCCGTTTCTGGATGGGGTTCGGCGATCACTATATCAACGTGTTCACCGTGCTGCAGAATCTTGGTCTGCTCTCGGAGCATCCGGTCAAGACCGCCGAGGGGCAGGAGGTTGTGCCGCTCAAGGTGGTCAAGGCGGTGTTGCCCGATCCTGCCAGCCTTGCACCAGCTTACGAGGGCAATACCTGCATCGGCGACCTGGTCAAGGGCAGCCTGAACGGCAAGGAGGGCGAGGTTTTCGTCTATAACGTCGCCGATCACAAGCACGCCTATACCGAGGTAGGTAGCCAGGGCATCAGCTATACGGCCGGAGTGCCCCCGGTCGCGGCGGCGATCCTGATCGCGCGGGGTGACTGGGACGTGAAGAAGATGGCCAATGTCGAGGAATTGCCCGCGCGGCCCTTCCTCGAGCTTCTGGGCGAGATGGGACTGCCCACGCGGGTCATCGATGCCAAGGGCGATCACGCGATCTGATCCGCAGGATCTCGTGAATATCGAGCGGGCCGGTGCATGCACCGGCCCGCTCCTTTACGTTCAATCAGGGAGGTAGGGGAGGGACTTACCCTTCGGGCAGTTGCGCCGCGACCTGATTGACCGCAGCCTCGATCTGCTGGCACTGGGCCTCGACCGTGGTGTCCTGCTGGCTTGCGGCATCTTCCAGCGATATCTCTGCGCCTCCGGCTGCAACCATCCCTTCGCCACCTTTCTGTTCGGCTGTGGCACCGGCCTCGGTATCGCCCTCGGGCAACATGCCGACCATCTTTTCCTGGGCGGCGACCGCCTCGGCTCCGGTGAACCCCTGCGCTTCGCAGAATTTCAGGATGCCCAGTTGGTTGCGCGCCGCCTCATAGGCGACAGCCGGATCGGTAGCACCCGCTGCCGGTGCCTCCTGCGTCTCGGCCGCGTCCTGCGCGAAGGCGGCGGATGCGGCGAGAGTAACGCCCAGAGCGAATGCGATTTGGCGGAACATGTGTAACTCCTTTTCCGTCATTTGGATGCGCGTGCCGTGACGCGCACATCGCCCTAACACCGTCCCTGGGGAATGGTTCGGGCGACTCGCCGAGGATATGGCTTCAGTGCGGATATCCGCTGATCGGGGGGCTTTGGCAGGCCATGGATCGGCAAAGAAAGGCCACCTGATGGCGGACACTGGACATGCCGGGGTGTAAATGGGCTTCTCCCGAACAAAACATTCCAGGCTGGTTGTTCGGTCTATCGGTGGATCACCCGGATCGTTCCGCTGTTTCCGCCACCGCAGAACAGCCTTTCACGACCATCCGATTCAAGCCCGGAGACGCCGGTTCCTTCCGGCATCTCGATGCGCTCGAATACCTCGCCCGTTTCGGGATCGATGCGCCGAAGGTCGCTTTGCTCGCCCTCCCATGTGCCGTGCCAAAGCTCGTCGTCAACCCAGGTGACGCCAGTGACGAAGCGATCGGATTCAATCGTGCGAAGCACGGTCCCGGTTTCCGGATCGACCTGGTGGATCTTGCGGCCGCGATGCTGACCAACCCATAGTGAGCCCTCTGCCCAGGCAAGACCGGAATCCCCGCCATTGCCGGGCGCCGGAATCGTGTGGAGGACGTCGCCGGTATCCGGGTCGATCTTGCGGATCACCGCGTCGGCGATCTGGAACAAGTATTTCCCGTCAAACGCCGTTCCCGCATCGGCGGCAATCGCCAGTTCCTGCGTAATCTCTCCGTTATCGGGATCGAAGGCGCGCAAGCCTTCATTGCTGGCGAACCAGACTTTCCGTCCGTCGAAACTGACCCCGTGCACGGTATCGGTGCCCGGAAATGGACCATATTCGCGAATGATTTCTGCAGAGCTATGTTTCATGGCCTGATCCTAACCTGTCGGCAGTGGTGCCGGGAGTAACAAGCTCGTCGGGAAACCCGGCACGTTCGATGCGATCCAGCGGCGTGCCCGCCCACGACCGAACCATTCGACCTTACCTTCTTCGGCCAATGCTTCAAGCGCCCGCTGAACTGTGCGGGAGCTGACATCCAGCGCGAGGGCGAGTGCAGAGCTGGACCATGCTGCGCCATCGGCAAGCAGTGCCAGCAATTCGGCATGATCCCCATCGACCGGAGGCGCCAGAACGGCAACTGCCGTCGTGTCATGCGGCTCAAGCCGAAAGCCCCGATCCGTTGCGTTCAATCCGGCAAGCGGTTCGATGAGCTTGCGAAGCCTGCCCATCTCGACACGCAGCCTCGCCCGGTGCGATTCGTCGGCCTCTCGTGCGCGAAATGCGTGCGCGAGTAGCGTTTGCCGCGAGACGTCCCGTGGCCATGCCTCTGCCAGTGCGCGAGCCAATGCGAACAGCACCGGCCTGCCGGCAAGCGGGATCACGGTGTTGCGTCTGCGGAGGGCATTGCGGCACGCGTCGACAATCAGGGTGTCCGAGGCGATCAGCGCTTCGACTTCCGCAAGCCCGAGCAGTCTTTCCCGCCCTTCCGAGATCTGGCGTGCGGCAGGCGCTGCCAGGGCTGAAGCCGCGCGCTCGGTTTCGGCCAGAAGCGAGGGGATACCGGTTTCCTGTGCGGCGTTTCGCGCGTGATCAAGGGCTGACCGGGCGTCTGCCGTTCTGATGCGCCGCATGGCGATGCCGGTGGCGACCAGCCAATATCCGCAGCGTGAGGCGATCGGCAGCGCGTCGGAATCGAGCATGGAAAGCATCTGCTCCGCCTCGTCGAGCCGTCCGATCAGAAGAAACCGGCGCGCTTCAAGATAGGCCGCATGTGCGGCATTCACCCGATCCCCATGCGTTTCGAGCGCCTTTCGCGCGGTGTCGAGGGTTTGCAGGGTCCCGCCGAGATCACGCAATACCAGCGCGATCTCGGTCTCGGCAAGGATGCAGCGGGCTCGCGCCATCGGCTCTTTCGGTCCGAAGGCGCGGACAGCACGCCTGAGCAGATCCCGCGCATGGGGAAAATCGCCGATCTGGGCCATCGCGATACCGCGCAAGGCGAGTGCCGGCGGGTCCTCGCGCAAGGCGACCCGCTTCATCGCGGCCAGCGGATCGCCCGCTGCCAGTGCCCGCGCCGCGGTTGCGATCAGCGGGTCCATCGGAATCCCGTCACGCTTGTTACTCTCACCCGGCCTCCGCTTTGTCGTAGCCTTCGAAGTGGTCCTACACGAGATTTGATCGGGAGCCGGAAAATGACAAGCTCTACAGTCACAGACAGAACAGCTGCGCGCGCCCCGCAAGCCCGGAACTGGCTTGCCCTCGCCGCTTCGCCGACCTTTGCCTTCATGGCATGGGTCGAGGCGGAGGGCATGGCTGCCCTGTGTTCGCCGGGTACGGGCATCGGCAGCATGAGCATGATGTATCTGCTGATGAGCCTGTTTCACCTGCCGGCCTGGTTAAGACGCGACCCTCACGGGTCGAGGACAAATCGTCAACCGACAACGGAAGGAGACTGAACCATGACTCATGCAATCGTTTCACACGAAGAATGGCTGGAAGCCCGCAAGGCGCTGCTTGCCAGGGAGCGCGACATGACCCACCAGCTTGACGCCCTGCGCGCCGAACGCCGAAAACTGCCCTGGGTCAGGGTCGAGAAGCCCTATATTTTCGAAGGACCCGAGGGGAAATGCTCCCTTGGCGACCTGTTCGGCGACCGCAGTCAGCTTGCGATCTATCATTTCATGCTGGCGCCGGGCTCGGATCACATCTGCCCCGGCTGCTCCTATACCGTCGATCACGTCGATGCGGCGCGGCAGCATTTCGAACAGGCCGATCTCGCATTCGCCGCGGTTTCGCGCGCTCCGATTCGGCGGATCGACGAGGTCAAAACCCGGATGGGCTGGACCTTCCCCTGGGTTTCCTCGGGAGAGAGCGATTTCAACTATGATTTCGGCGTGTCATTCACTGCCGAAGATCGCGCCGCCGGTCGTGCGATCTATAATTACGGCACGATGATCGAGAACAGCGAGGAAATGTTCGGCATCAGCATCTTCGTGAAGGACGAGGATGGTAGCATCTTTCACACCTACTCGACCTATCACCGTGGCACCGAATTGCTCATGGGCGCGTTCAACTGGCTCGACCTGACGCCCAAGGGGCGGAACGAGACCGGTGGCACGATGAACTGGGTACGGCTGCATGACGAGTACTGAACCGCATTGTATGGGTCTGATGCCGTAAATGCGGAGCATCTCGGTCGGCTTGCACGGGCATTAGCCCGTCACGCCGACCTGCTCTGGCAGCAATGGAGTACGGCCCTCATCGGTCAGAAGCCATGTCCCCGCGGGTTCGATCACGACAGCACAGAGGGGCCTGCCATATGCGGCGCCCCCATCGATATTCAGGCGGTTACCGTAATGGGTGGCGCTGCGGATCGCCGTATGTCCGTGGACGATTAGCGGGCCATGATCCGCGCCGCTCTCCAGAAAGCCCTTGCGAATCCAGACCAGGTCAAGCTCGGCTTGATCCTGCAGGTCGATACCCGGCCTGATCCCGGCATGAACGACCAAGGCCAGGGGATGCAGGAACCATAGCGGCAAGGATGCCAGGAAATCGGCGTGGGCCGGGGGCACCGCCTGCACGGCCTCGGCATGGAGGCGGTGTCGCGGTAGCGTGGGATCGACGCCGTAAGAGGCAAGCGTTGCCTCCGCCCCCAAGCCCGGATGATCGACCCAATGCTCTGGCGAACTCAGTCCGGGATCGATCCAGTCGGGGTCGCGCAGGAAATTCGGCAGGAAGCGATCATGATTGCCTTGGGTCACGATCCATGGCCGGCCATCACGCTGTCCCCTGGACAGGTATTCCACGACGCCCCTGGAATCCGGACCACGATCGATCAGGTCGCCGACATGGATGATCAGCGCATCCTGCCCGCCATCGCGCATGATCCGCGCATGTGCGTTTTTCAGCAACTCCAACTGGCCGTGAATGTCCCCGATTGCATAAAATCGCATGCGGCCTCCCGGCGGCTGTGGAAATGGACATGTATCGCGCCGTCCCGAGGGACGGCGCGCATAGGGCAATCAGACCTCGAATTTCAGCCTGCGAGCCTGCAGGAACTTACCGGTATTTTGCAGCGCCGCCAATGCCGCGTCGCTGATCGCTTCGTCCAGATACAGGATCGCGATGGCATCTTCGCCATTCGCGGAACGGCCAAGCGTGAAATTCGCGATATTCACGCCCAGATCTCCAAGTGTTGCCCCAAGGGCGCCGATCACGCCGGGCACGTCCTTGTTGCGGGTGTAAAGCATATGCTCGCCGATCTCTGCATCCACATTGATCCCGCGGATCTGGATGAAGCGCGGCTTGCCATCGCTGAACACCGTGCCGGCGATGGATCTTTCGCGCTCCGAAGTCACCACGGTCAGTTTGATATAGCCCTCGAATACCCCGGCCTGATCCTGCCGCGTGGTCGCGACCTGGATACCGCGATCCTTGGCGATGACGGGGGCGGAAACCGTGTTCACATCCGGATTGGTTGCCTTCATCACTCCGGCAATCACCGACGCGTTCAGCGCGTTCAGGTTCATCTCCGAAACGCAGCCATCGTAAAGCACGTTGATCGCCCGGATCGGCTCATCCGTCATCTGCCCGACAAAGGCGCCCAGATGCCCGGCTAGCTTGATCCATGGTCCCATGACAGAGGCTTCTTCGGCTGTCACCGAAGGCATGTTCAGCGCGTTCTGCACCGCTCCGGTCAGCAGGTAGTCCGACATCTGCTCGGCCACCTGAAGGGCGACATTTTCCTGCGCCTCGGTGGTCGAGGCCCCCAGATGCGGTGTCACCACGACATTCGGCAGGTTGAAAAGCGGGCTTTCCTTGGCCGGCTCGACCGCGAAAACGTCCAGGGCCGCCCCGGCGACCCGGCCATCCTTCAAGGCCTCGGCCAATGCTTCTTCGTCAACCAGCCCGCCACGCGCGCAGTTGATGATCCGCACACCCGGCTTCAGTTTGGCGATGGCCTCGCGCGACAGGATGTTGCGGGTCTTGTCAGTCAGCGGCACGTGGAAGGTGATGAAATCGGCGCGTCCCAACAGATCATCCAGCTCGACCTTGGTCACACCGATCTCCTTGGCCCGCTCTTCCGACAGGAAGGGATCATAGGCCAGCACCTTCATATGCAGCCCCAGGGCTCGGTCGATGACGATCGATCCGATATTGCCCGCACCGATCACGCCAAGCGTCTTGTTGAACAGCTCGACACCCATGAAACGGCTCTTCTCCCATTTCCCGGCATGAGTCGAGGCGCTTGCCTCGGGCAGTTGCCGGGCGACGGCGAACATCATCGCGATGGCATGCTCGGCTGTCGTCACGCTGTTGCCGAAAGGCGTGTTCATCACGATCACGCCCTTCTTCGAGGCAGCGGGAATATCGACATTGTCGACCCCGATCCCGGCACGGCCCACGACCTTCAGATTGGTCGCGCGTTCCAACAGTTTCTCTGTCACCTTTGTGGCCGAACGAATGGCCAGCCCGTCATACTGCCCGATCACTTCGGCCAGCTTTTCCTTGTCCTTGCCCAAATCGGGCATGTAATCCACCTCGACTCCGCGATCGCGGAAAATCTGAACGGCGGTTTCCGACAGCTTGTCGGATACGAGAACCTTCGGCATGTCTGTCATCCTCTTGAGTTGATGCGCCGCGTGTTTTCTTTGCCGGTCGCATCTTCTTCTTTGTACAAATACCTTCGGGAGGGTCCGGGGAGAGCAGAAAGCCCTCTCCGGAAATCGCGCGACGTTGATCAGTCCTGCGCCGTCAGTTCGGCACGATAGGCCCATTCGATCCACGGCATCAGCGCCGCGACATCGGATGCCTCGACGGTCGAGCCGCACCAGATCCGCAGCCCCGGAGGCGCATCGCGATATGCCCCTGCATCCAGGGCCACACCTTCCTTTTCCAGCCGTTTCGCGACCGCCTTTGCGAAGCTCGCACCATCCTTGATCGCGGGATCGGTGAACTTGAGACAGACAGAAGTCGTCGAAGCCGTCGCCGGGTCGTCGGCGAGGTCGGCGATCCAGTTCTTGTCGGCGATGAAGTCACGCACGGCGGCGGCATTGGCATCGGCGCGGGCGATCAGCCCCTGCAACCCGCCGATCTTTTGCGCCCATTTCAGCGCGGCAAGATAGTCCTCTACCGCCAGCATCGAGGGGGTGTTGATCGTCTCGCCCCGGAAAATACCTTCGTTCAGCTTGCCGCCCTTGGTCAGCCGGAAAATCTTCGGCAAGGGACGGTCCGGTGTGAAACCTTCCAGCCGCTCGACGGCGCGGGGCGAGAGGATCAGCATGCCATGCGCGGCCTCGCCGCCCAGCACCTTCTGCCAGCTGAAGGTCACCACATCCAGCTTGTCCCAGGGAAGCTCCATCGCGAAGGCGGCACTGGTTGCGTCGCAGATCGTCAGCCCCTCACGCTCCGCCGGGATCGCGTCGCCATTCGGAACCCGCACGCCCGAGGTGGTGCCGTTCCAGGTGAATACCACGTCGCGGGAGAAATCGACCTGCGCGAAATCGACGATCTGGCCGTAATCGGCCTTGCGCACGGTCGCATCCAGCTTGAGCTGCTTGACGGCATCGGTCACCCAGCCTTCGCCAAAGCTTTCCCATGCCAGCATCTCGACCGGGCGCTCACCCAACATGGTCCACATCGCCATTTCGACCGCCCCGGTATCCGAGGCAGGCACGATGCCGATCCGGTAATCGGCTGGCACGTTCAGAACTTCGCGGGTCAGATCGATCGCCTCGGCCAGCTTCGCCTTACCGACAGCGGCACGATGCGAACGGCCAAGCGGAGCATCCACCAGCAGGTTCAGATCATATTCGGGGAATTTGGCACAAGGGCCAGAGGAAAAACGCGGATTAGCCGGCCGCGTGGCCGGGATCGGATGATCGGTCATGTAACTCAGCCTTCCAGCTAAAAGCCCCTCGTTGGGGAGGGGTGTCCCGCTGTCGGACATACCCAAACCCTGAAATTACTGCAACAGAAAAGAATTCGGTCCAGCAGGGCCGTGCTGTATATCGGCCTTGCCGAGAGCAGGAAAACCGGCGCATCGCGGGTGAAGACATGGTTTCCGTCGCGTATTTGCCGGATCAAGAGGTCATGGACAGAAAGCGCAGCACGCGCGTCCCGTCCGCAGGATCGATCAATTCGGTCGCGCGCACAGCGAAAACGCAATGCAGCAGGTCTGGTGTCAGGATCTCGGCCGGAGAGCCGAGCGCGATCAGCCTGCCTTGATGCAGGACTCCTAACCGGTCGCAGGACATCGCCTGATTGAGATCATGCAATGCGACAACGGTGGTCAGGCCCAATTGGCCGATCAGCCGCATGATCGAAAGCTGATGATGGATGTCGAGGTGATTGGTCGGCTCGTCCAGCAGCAGAAGTTGCGGGGATTGCGCAAGGGCGCGGGCGATATGAACGCGCTGACGCTCGCCGCCCGACAGGGTGATCCAGTCGCGGGTTTCGAAGCCCTGCATCTCGACCGTCGCCAGCGCGTTGGCGACATGCCGGCTGTCCTCCTCCGACCATGGACGTAACGCGTCCAGCCACGGGGTGCGGCCCAGTTCGACCGCGTCCCGGACGGTTATGCGGTCCGAGGTGTCGGCCTGCTGTGCGACGAAGGCGATGATGCGGGCAATGTCGCGCTGGCGCATACGGGCGAGTTCCTGTCCAGCCAGTTCGATATGACCCTGGGACGGTTTCAGCAATCCTGCCAGCATACGCAGCAATGTCGATTTGCCGGAACCGTTCGGGCCGATCAGCCCCAGAACTTCGCCTTTTTCGACCTCCAGGGTAGCGCCCTGCAGGATGGTCTTGCCGCGTGTGCGCCAGCCCAGATCACTCGCTCGGATCATCACGATGAAGCCCTTCCGCGGATCAGGATCAGGGCAAAGGCAGGGGCCCCGACCAGGGCGGTGACGACCCCGATGGGCAACACCTGACCGGGGATCATGACGCGCGACAGGATGTCTGCGGCGATCAGGAATACCATGCCTATCAGTGCAGAGGCGGGCACCAGCCGTGAATGACGGACACCGACCAGGAACCGTGCGGCATGGGGGACGACAAGCCCCACGAAGCCGATCGAGCCGACGATCGAGACCATCACGGCCGTTGCAATCGCCGCTCCGAGGATCAGAACCGCCTGCACTTGCCGGACCGGTATGCCCAGGGATGCCGCCGATTCCGAGCCGAAGGTAAAGGCGTCCAGTGCGCGAAGATGCCACAGCCCGATCAACAGCACCATCGCGGCAGCGGGGAGCGCCAGCCACACGTCGTCCCATCGCACGCCTGACAGATTGCCCAGCAGCCAGAACATGATCCCGCGGGCCTGCTCGGCATTGGCCGAGCGTGCGATGATGAAAGAGGTCAGGGCATTGAACAACTGTGATCCGGCAATGCCAGCCAGAATGATTTGCCCGGCTCCTCGCAGTCCCGTTCCGCCGCCCGAGAGTTGCGCCAGCAGCGTGACGAGGCCGAAAGCCAGTAACGCTCCCAGCAGGGCACCTGCCGACATCGGCACCATGCCGGCGCCCACGCCTGCCACGGCGATCAGTACCGCGCCTGTCGAGGCTCCGGCCGATATGCCCAACAGATAAGGATCGGCCAGCGCGTTGCGCAACAGCGATTGCAGGATCACCCCGCAGATCGCCAGCGCCGCGCCACAGGCCCCGGCGACCAGAGCACGGGTCAACCGATAGGCCCAGATGATACCCTCGTCGATGGGATCGACGGCATAGCCCGCGTCCCACAGCCGGTTGGCCAATACTTGCAATACCGTGCTCAGCGGAATTCGCGTTTCGCCGATACAGACTCCGGCAAACAGCGCGGCGACCGGAATCGCCGCGACACCGATCCAGCGCATCGCCTGCCGGCCGCGTATAACCGTCTGTGTTCCGGTCAGCGCCAAAGTCATTTCGTCAACGCTTCCATCGCATCAGTCAGGGTTTCCAGGCCGTCGATTAGGCGGATCGAGGCATGCATTGCCTCGGCATCAAGAATGACGATGCGATCTTCCTTCACGGCGGTCATCCGGCTGGTCACCGGGTCCGATTTGAGAAACTCCAGCTTCTTCTCGTGATCGTCGGCCGGGAAGCGCCGACGATCCATTCGGGCAATCACGATGACCGAGGGATCGGCCTTCGCGATGCTCTCCCAGCCCACGGTCGGCCATTCCTCGTCGGATTCGATCACGTTGCGTAGCCCCAACCTCTCGAACATCCATGCCGGAATGCCCTTTTGCCCGGCCACGAAGGGATCGCGTTCCATTTCAGCAGAGGAAAACCAGACCACCGCAGAGGCGTCCAGCAGGTCCATTGCGCGGGCACGCTCGACCGCAGCCGCTTCGCGGGCCTGCAGATCCACGATCAGCTCACTTCCGCGATCCTGCCTATCCATGATTGCGGCCATCTGCTTAATGCTCTTGTAGAGCGTTGCGATGTCGAAAGGTGCCAAGCGCGTCCCATCCGCACCGACAAGATTATCCTTACCTTCGCAATCGGGGGGCATCACATAGGCCGGAATGCCCAGATCGGCGAATTGCTCGCGCGTTCCGACGACCCCTTTCGGGCCGATCATCCATTCGAACATCGTCGGCACGAAGCCGGGACGCTTGTTTACCACCCCTTCAAAGCTCGGGGCGTTGTCCGAGATACGCTCTACTGCCGCATTGGCATCCGCGAATTCCGGCAGCACCGCGTTAAACCAAAGCGCGGTGCCTGCCATCTGGTCCTCTGCACCGAGCGCGTAGAGTGTCTCGGTGGCGGCTTGCCCGATCGACACGATATTCTCCGGAGGGCCATCGAAAGTGATCTCGACACCGCAATTGTCGATGGTCAGTGGATATTCGGTCTCTGCGGCGAGTGCGCCGTTCGTGATCAATGCGCTGATCGCGATCAGCGAAAGGAAAGGCAGGTTCATCTGGAAGCGTCCTTCTGGGATGAGAAGAACGGGGTAGGAAGCCCGCGCAAACTCGCGGCAAGGCAGCGCTCTTGCTGACAAGAGATGATTTGGCGGCATTTCCGCCACAAGCTGTATCCAGTCATCGCTGCTCCTTCCGGGGCACCCCGCCCGGGTTGGTTGACATGACGATGGCAGGTCTCCTGACTTGCGGGTCGCTGCATATCCCGCCTTCCCGGCGCTCGGCTGCGCCAGTGGCTGTCGGGCTATGCTCTCCGCCTACAGTTGCGGGGGCAGTCGCGGAATTGGTGCTACGCACCTCACCACGTTCCCTTTTCACCCGGCGGCCTGACCGTCCCGGGAACCATCATCGACCGGGATGCCGCATGGGAGGTGCAAGGTCAACTAGTTTCGGTCGGGCGCGTGAGAATGTGCTGTCGTTGCGATGCAGCCATCTCTCCATGACACCACCGCATCTGTTGGGGAACGGCGACCCGATGCCGGCCATCATCGGTCATCCTTGTGCGTGAGAGGCTGAAATGGCAAAATGGGAATGTGGCAGTGAATAACAGATCCTGCGTCGAACACGGCCAGGGCAAAAAAACGATAAGGCGGAACATGATCGACAGTGCATCCAAGACGTGGCTCGTCTCGGGCCTTTTAGTGGCGGCTTCCATACTTGCGGGTTGTTCAATGGGCGGTGACAGCAGTCGCAGTCGGCACGGACACACAAAGAAGGATGTGGAATGCATGGAACGTGCCATATTCTTCGAGGCCAACAGATCGAGCCGGCAGGGAATGATCGCCGTTGGTACGGTTGTCATGAATCGTGTCGCGTCGGATGAATTTCCGAACACCGTCTGCGGTGTGGTGGGGCAGAAAAATCAGTTCGCACCGGGTGTGATGACCAGGCCGATGAACTCCAAGGCTTTACCCGATGTGCAGGAGGCCGCGCGGGCGGTGCTGAACGGCGAGCGGCAACCCGGTGTGCGCAACGCCAGGTTCTTCCATACCGCCGGCTACAGTTTTCCCTACAATAACATGCACTATGTCCTCGTTGCGGGCGGCAATGCATTCTACGAGAAGCGCAAGAAGCATTTGGTGACACAACGCGTCCCACCAGCCCCGATTGATCGTTAAGCGGTCAGCCCGGGCGTCTGGTGTTTTCGACGGAGACAAGTGGCGCTGCGGTGGACAGAATCGACTTGCGGCATTAGAACCCCTCCAATTCGGCGAAATGCCATGAATACTAAGGGATCGTTACGCATGCAGGTGCAAAACCGCGTCGCGAAATATTGTCTTGGACAGGTTGTCCGGCACAAGGACCGGCCGTTCCGCGGGGTCATTTTCGATGTCGACCCGGAATTCGCGAACACCGAGGAATGGTATGATTCCATTCCCGAAGACGTGCGGCCATCCAAGGATCAGCCGTTCTACCATCTCTATGCCGAAACCGAGGCGACCTATTATATCGCCTATGTATCAGAGCAGAACCTGGTTCCTGATTCCTCGGGCGAGCCATTGGATCATCCCGAGGTGATCGAGATGTTCGGTGATTTCGAGGATGGCCGCTATCCGCTGCAGGAATTGCTGAATTAAGCGCTCTGCGTGAGAGGGACGCTGAAGGCCAGATAGTTCTTCTGTTCCTCTCGGTAATAGCACAGCGTTTGGGTCAAATCCTGGATGAGGAACCAGCCGAACCCGCTTTCGGAAAGCCCCGAATTTTCGGTCTTTGGCAAGCTGTGCGGCTGCAGGCATTTGTCCGGGAGAGAAATGCCATCATCCGCGACAGCGCAGACGAACCCTCGCTCGGTCCGGACGATGGACAGGTGAATCGTCGGCACGTCCTTCGCAGGAAGGTTGCCATGTCGTGGAACAGCGTGTTCCGCGACATTGTTCAACACCTCTGCCAGAACAAGTTCGAGCCGCCCGATGGTGTCGGGATTGGCTGATTTCGTGAAACGGTTTCGGACGTCTGAGAGCGCTTCGCGGATAGCGAATGGGTTGGCTGTCAGGACCCGATGAAATAGCGGCCATGCCTTGCAAGCGGCGAATTTGCCGGGGTCGGCCTTCTGCCGGTCAATCGAATTCACTATCCGTTCTCCTGCTGTCGCTGAGGGGGCAGGATATGAAACACGGAATCCATTCGTGTCAGCTTGAAAACCCGTTCGACATTGGGCGTTATGTTGGCAAGCGTCAGTGACAGCCCGGGCGGCATGGCTTTGTGTACTGCGATCAACGCGCCCAAGCCCGAACTGTCCATGAAATCGACATGTTGCAGATCAAGCAATGCCGGTTTGCCGCGGTCGGTAATGATCTCGCGCACCACGTCCTTGAAACGCGTCGCATTGACAGCGTCGATCCTGGATTCGCACGTAGTGATGATGGTCGTTTTTCCGTCTTCCGTGGTGGTAAGTTCCATCGAAACCCCATCTGATAATTCCGACAGATTGACTAGACGGGAAAGGTTACGATCAAGTAAGCGACTATCTGTCGAACAAGGGGGAAGATCATGGCTGTTCGAAACGTATTCATTTTGGGGGCCGCGCGCACTCCGATGGGTGGATTTCAGGGAGCTTTGTCCAGCCTGACAGCCGCGGAGCTGGGGGGCACGGCAATCCGTGCCGCACTGGATCGTGCGGGAATTGCATCGGATCGGCCTGACGCGCTGTTCATGGGCTGTGTATTACCCGCAGGTCAGGGACAGGCTCCGGCACGGCAGGCGGGGTTCAGGGCCGGGCTGCCACAATCCGTACCGGCCACGACGCTGAACAAGATGTGCGGCTCGGGAATGCAGGCAGTGATGATGGCAGGGGATGCGATCCGGGCGGGGAGCGCCGATCTGATCGTTGCCGGAGGTATGGAGAGCATGACGAATGCGCCATATCTGTTGCCCAAGATGAGGTCGGGCGCAAGGTTGGGTCATGGGGAAGTGGCTGATCACATGTTTCTCGATGGGCTCGAGGACGCTTATGACAGGGGCCGCCTGATGGGTACCTTTGCCGAAGACTGCGCTACCGAGTTTCGTTTCGATCGCGAGGCACAGGATGCCTATGCGCTGACGAGCCTGGGCCGCGCGAATGAGGCTATCGCTTCAGGCGCGTTCGCCGCCGAGATCGCTCCGGTCACAGTCACTGGCCGCAAGGGTGAGGCGGTTGTGGACACGGATGAACAACCTGGCAATGCACGTCCTGACAAGATTCCGCATCTGAAACCTGCTTTCCGCAAGGACGGCACGGTGACCGCAGCCAATTCCAGTTCCATCTCGGACGGCGCGGCGGCTTTGGTGATTGCTGCCGATAGCGCAGGGGCGGTTGCCCGGATCGCCGGCTATGCCAGTCACGCGCAACAGCCGGGCCAGTTCCCCACGGCTCCGGTTCCCGCTGCCGAAAGGCTTCTGTCCAACCTTGGCTGGTCGAAAGACAGCGTCGATCTGTGGGAGGTGAACGAGGCCTTTGCGGTCGTTCCGATGGCTTTCATGGCGCGGATGTCCTTGTCGCATGACAAGGTCAACGTGAATGGCGGTGCCTGTGCGTTAGGGCACCCGATCGGCGCGTCAGGCGCTCGGATCATCGTGACGCTGATTCATGCACTGCAAGCTCGAGGCGGCAAACGGGGTGTTGCCGCTATCTGCATCGGCGGCGGCGAGGGCACGGCAATCGGGATCGAGCTTGTCTGAGGCGGAAACTATGCGCCTCAATGGTCGTGGTGATCTATCTCTGGCGTGCTCTGCACATCGCTGGCGCCCAGCCAGTTCCCCTGACCGATCAACTCCGCCGTGACTTCTCGCAGGCACAGGCTGGCGGCAGTGGCGGCCCGCGACAGGAGGCGGGTCGAGTGGCTGGCCAAATAGGCGCTACGCCAAAGCCGATCATCCGCGAAAGGCCGTGCCTGCAGCAATCCGCGCTCGACCTCTTCTACGACGGCATGGACGGGCAGGACAGAGCAGCCGAAACCGTCCTGAACCAGACGCTTGATGCAGGCGTAGCTGTCGACCTCGATGGCCGGGTCGAAGGTGAGGCCCGCTTCCTGCATTCGTTGCTGGATCATTCGGCGCAGCCCGTGTGACGCACTGGGCAGGATCAATGGCATGCTGGTCAGTGTTGCCAGGCTCGCTGGTGCGGAATCCGTGATTCCGGTTGGCAGCAGGATGACCAGCTCTTCCTGCAACAGCGGTTCAAGCCGGACCTGCCTGCTATTCGTGGCGCCATACAGGACGCCAAGATCTATCCGTCCTTCTTCAAGCCATTCGCCGACAAAACCGCTCATCGCCTCGGCGATGATCAGCTTGATTCTCGGATGACGCCTATGAATATGCGCGATCAGGGGAACCGACAGGATACCGCTGATCGTACCCGGCAATCCGATCCGAACCGTGCCACCGGGTTGCTTTCCAACCTGATGCAGCTCCTCATGCATGTGATCGAACCCTGCCAGCAATGGTCGGGCGCGTTCGACCAGAAGCGAGCCCGCCTCGGTTGCGCTTACTCCGCTCGAATGACGTAGCAGCAGCGGGGTGCCAAGCGTTTCTTCCATCTTGCGGACATGGAGCGACAGGGCTGGTTGCGCGATATTCAGGCGTTTCGCCGCGCGAGAAAAGGAACCCTCTTCGACGATTGCAAGAAAATAGCGCAGCTGCCTTATATCCATTCCGGGACCTCGATGGGGTATTGTATATTTTAATTATATAATAATTAGAACTAATATATATTTGCATTATAATTCGAGCTGCGCCAGTCATTGAATCGACAAGGCGAGGTTCGAAGATGCAGAATATAGGCTCCGACCAGTTTCAGGATATCCGTGACGCGGTGCGTGCGCTTTGCGCCGAGTTTCCCGACGAGTACCACCGCAAGATCGATGAACAGCGCGGCTACCCCGAGGAATTCGTAAACGCGTTGACGCGGGCCGGCTGGATGGCGGCGCTGATCCCCGAGGAATATGGCGGTTCTGGATTGGGGCTGACCGAAGCCTCGGTCATCATGGAAGAGATCAACCGGGCAGGTGGCAATTCGGGCGCCTGCCACGGACAGATGTACAATATGAACACGCTGATACGGCACGGCTCGGAAGAACAGCGACAGAAATACCTGCCCCGGATTGCCGCGGGTGAGTTGCGTCTGCAATCCATGGGCGTGACCGAGCCGACCACCGGCACCGATACCACCAGGATCAAGACCACGGCGGTTCGCAAAGGTGACCGCTATGTCATCAACGGCCAGAAGGTCTGGATCAGCCGGGTTCAGCATTCCGAGTTGATGATCCTGCTGGCCCGCACCACGCCCTTAGCCGAGGTGAAGAAAAAGACCGAAGGGCTGTCGATCTTCATCGTCGATGTGAAAGAGGCGATGGAAAAGGGCATGCAGGTCCGCCCGATCCTCAACATGGTCAACCATGAGACTAACGAGCTGTTCTTCGACAATCTCGAGATCCCGGCCGAGAACCTGATCGGAGAGGAGGGGCAGGGGTTCAAGTATATCTTGACCGGGCTGAACGCCGAGCGGACGTTGATTGCCGCCGAATGTATCGGTGACGGTTACTGGTTCGTAGACCGGGTCTCTAAATATGTCAGCGAACGGAACGTGTTCGGCCGTCCCATCGGCCAGAATCAGGGTGTGCAGTTCCCCATTGCCGAAAGCTTCATCGAGGTGGAGGCCGCCAATCTGATGCGTTTCGAGGCATGCCGCCGCTATGACGCGCGGGAACCTTGCGGGGCACAGGCCAACATGGCCAAGTATCTGGCAGCCAAGGCAAGCTGGGAGGCTGCGAATGCCTGCCTGCAATTCCATGGCGGCTTCGGTTTCGCTTGCGAATACGATATCGAACGCAAGTTCCGCGAAACGCGGCTGTACCAGGTCGCGCCGATCTCGACCAACCTGATCCTTTCCTATGTCGCCGAGCATGTGCTGGGCTTGCCGAGGTCGTTCTGATGAGCGGGCTGCCACTGGAAGGACTGACCGTCATTGCCATCGAACAGGCAGTCGCGGCCCCATTCGCCAGTTCGCGGCTGGCCGATGCGGGTGCGCGCGTACTCAAGATCGAGCGGCCCGAGGGGGATTTCGCGCGTGGCTACGATGCCGTGGCAAAGGGTCAATCGAGCTATTTCGTCTGGCTGAACCGGGGCAAGGAGTCGGTCGCATTGGATCTGCGCTCGGCAGAGGGTAAGGCCGAGTTGGAGCGGATGCTGGAAGGCGCCGATGTGCTGCTGCAGAATCTCAAGCGCGGTGCGCTGGAGCGTCTCGGTTTCGGCTTCGACCGGCTGGCGCAGGATTTTCCGCGGTTGATCACCTGCTCGATCACCGGCTATGGCGAGGATGGCCCGATGGCTGACCGCAAGGCCTATGACCTGCTGATACAGGCGGAATCCGGGCTGTGCTCGATCACCGGCGGACCGGATGAGCCCGCCCGTGTGGGGATCTCGATCGTCGATATCGCCACCGGAGCGACGGCCCATGCGGCGATACTCGAGGCTCTGATCCGGCGCGGTATCACGGGCAAGGGCGCGAATATCTCGGTCTCGATGTTCGATGTCATGGCCGATTGGCTAACCGTGCCGCTGCTCAATCACGAGGGTGGCAGGACGCCCAAGCGCATTGGCATGGCGCATCCGTCGATCGCGCCCTATGGGGTGTTCCGGACGCGGGACGATCAGGCAATGCTGATCTCGGTCCAGAGCGACCGGGAATGGCGTAATCTTTGCAAATTGTTTCTCGAACGCCCGGAACTGGGCGAGGAGCCGCGCTTCGCCACCAATGTCGCCCGGGTCGAGAACCGGGTGCAGACCGACGCCGCTGTTGCCGAAGGGTTCGCCCGGATGGATGCAAAGCAGGCCGTCGCCGCGCTGCTGAAAGCAGATGTGGCCCTGGCATCGGTCAGCGATATGGCGCAGCTTTCCACCCATCCGCATGTGCGCCGGATTACTGTCGATACGCCGAACGGTCCGGTCTCGTTTCCCGCTCCGGCCCCGATAGTAACCGGTGTCGAACGGCAATATGGTCCGGTGCCGGCGCTGCCTGTAAAGGAGCAAAAGGCATGATCGATATCGACCATTTGCGCCAATGGATCGGTCGTGAAGAACTGCAATCCGAGTTGCTGACCCCGGCCATCGTCGAGCGTTTCAACGCAACCTTCAACCTTCAGGGCGATACGGAAAACGGCGCCAAGGCTCCGGCGATGATTCATCTCTGCCTGGCGCCGCCCGCCATCCCGACCGAAGAGCTTGGTCCAGATGGGCATCCGGCGCGAGGCGGCTTTTTGCCGCCCGTGCCGCTGCCGCGGCGCATGTGGGCGGGCGGGGCTTTCAGTTTCCATGACGACATTCATGTGGGCGAAATGGTCACGCGTCGTTCGATCATTCAGGATGTGGTGGTGAAGGAAGGCCGCACGGGGACGCTCTGCTTTGTCACTGTTGAGCATCAGGTCGACAGCGATGGTCGCGCGGTTCTGACTGAACGGCAGGACATCGTCTATCGCGGCGTAGACAGCCCTGACACGACCGCGAAGAAAACGCTCTCCATCGCACCAGAAGGTGAATATCGTCTAACGGTCCAGCCATCTGCCGCTCTCTTGTTCCGTTATTCCGCATTGACCTTTAACGGGCATCGAATTCACTATGATGCGCCCTATGTCCGTGAGGAAGAGGGCTATCCCGGGTTGATCGTTCATGGACCAATGCAGGCCACGATGCTGATGCAACTGGCAGAACAGATCCGTGGCCGCCACCCCCTGCAATTCGAGTTTCGCAGCCTGTCGCCGTTGTTCGATGACGCCGATTTCACGTTGAACGCGGCCGAGGATGGCGCGGGACTGAAGCTGTGGACGTCCTATGCTGACGGTCCCGTGGCAATGGTGGCCCGCGCCGAGTGGTAACCGGCTACGGCCTATCGCAACCGACCGGGCAAGTTTTGCCTATTTCGCGGGAACCAGTTCGGTGACCCCTACAGCCGCGGCGCGCGCCAGTTCAGGATCCAGCGACATGCCGATATATTCGCCGCGCCGCCACAGTTCCGCCAGGTCGTCATAATGGCGCGAGAATGGATGCCCGCTCTGCCCGGTGGAGATGATGAATACCGAACTGTCGGGATCGGCCAGATCGTAAACCCCGCGATAGGCCGCGCCGCTGGCTGCTTCATAGGGGTTGTCTCCACCCCCGAGCAACCCGCTGCGCGCCAGGGTGAATTCGCCGCCCGAGACCGATTGAGTCAGGTTCATGATCCAACCGAGACCGGAAATCCGCCCCAATGCCGGATGATCGTGCCGGGCCTGGTGCAGATCGCCCCAACGCCAGCTTGCGACCTGCGGACCGAAACGGTCGGTCAGATCCAGAATGGCGCGATCCAGTGCCTGGCGGGCAATGGTGGTGCAATCCTCGTCAGGCGCGCTCTGGATGATATTGCACCAGCGGGCGGCTCCGTTTCGATTGCGGAAGACCGCATCGATGAAGCTTGGGCGGAGTTGCGTGATATCATCCGCCAGCGGTCCGAGTTCGTCCTGAATCAGGCGTTTCTGCAATTCGCGCATCCATGCGGCATATATCAGCGGTTCCGGCAGATGCTCGCTCATCTCGCCATCCCATTCGGCCAGAAGGTTGAGGGCATCCTGACGCTGGCGCTCGGGAGTGCCGGCAGCGGCGGGCTCTCCGCTGAACCACAGATTGGCTCCGACCAGTGGCAGCAGGGCACGGGCCGCCGGACTGACGACATCCAGCTGCGTTGCGATGAAACTGTCGCGGGAATGAATTTCGCGATCCGCAAGCAGATAGCTTAACCGCTTGTGCCTCGAGCCGTCTCTCGCTTCATCCGTTGCAAGGGCCATGTCCTGCTCGGATGGTTCGTCAGGCTCCAGTTCGGCGGCTTGGGCGACGCCGGTCCACCGGGCTTCGCGCAGCCATCCGGGAGCGGGCATCTTTCCGCCAGTCGGATGGTTCGCCCCGCGCTGTGGCACCGCACCTGCCATGAACTGCTGAACACCCTCGGGATCCGCCAGCGTGACCGTCAGGGCCGGTGCAACCGTCTGTTCCATCGCGTCCGCCGCAGCATTCCGGTCGCCCGACCGCATCAGGCCGATAAGGGCGGACATGGTTTGATCCTGCTGCGAAAGCCCCGTCCAGCGAAGCGAAGCGACATGCCCATATGGGGTTACATCCTGCAATCCCGGGTCCATCCGTGGGACCACCGGGCCGTTCTCGGTTTCGCGCAAGGTGATGGTCTGGTTCTGGCCGTTTAGGATACGGATGACCGTGCTTTCGGTCTGAAACTGCGTCCAGCCCGAGATGCCGCGATAACTATCGGAAACGCCGGGTTTGATCTCTTCGATGTAGATATCTGCATCGTCGATGGCTGCAGGGGTCAGCCCCCAAGCGAGATGCTGGTTGCGGCCGGACCAGACCGCCGGAATGCCGGGGATGGTCGCGCCGATCACCCCGCCCGAGGTCAACTCAAGCCGTGCCAGATAAAAGAGTGACGGTACCGTTAGCGGCGTTTGTGGATCATTTGCAAGCAACGAGCCATTCGCTGCCGTGCGGTTGCTGGCAGCGGCGAAACCATTTGCGCTCAGCCCCCCCATGCCTGGATGCAGGAAACCACGCAGATCCAGCGGGTGCGAGGTTGTGCGATGGTTTTGGGGGCTCCCGAGCCGAGCGCCGGGAAACAGGGATGCATAGGGTTGCAGGACGGGATCGGCCGGTGATTGCAGTTCCGGCCCGTGTTCCGGCCATGCCAGTGATAGGCGTGCGCGTAGCACTTCCTCCCCGATGGAGCGGCTGGTGCTTGCTGCTAGCAGCTTCAGGATCGCGAGTGAATCCGCCGGCTGCCAATACGCGATCTGATCGGGAAACAGAAAAAACTCGGGCGCGCCCTTGCCCATAGCCCCCTCATTGACCTGCCGGATCCACTCGTTGATTCCTGACGCGTAAGCTTCCAGCGCGGCCAGGGTTTCCGGGTCCTGGGCCTCGACCGAAGCCGCGGCGCGCTCGTAAAGACCCAATCGCCGTGCGAGATCGTCCAAGGCGAAGGACGACGCTCCGTAAATCTCGGACAAGCGTCCCTGCGCAGCCCTGCGCAGGACGGTCATCTGAAATAGCCGATCTTGGGCATGCGCGACACCGAGCGCGAAAAAGACGTCTTCATCGGATTGCCCGAATATATGCGGCACATTTTCGGTCGAGCGCACGATCTCCACCGGGGCCGTGAGGCCCGTCATTTCGTAGCTGCCATCGTAGTCGGGCAGTGAACGCACGGCGAAATACCAGATCAGCACGGCCCCCGCCACCAGCAGCAGGATCATCGCGACAGTCAGCCTGAGAAGCCAGCGAAAGATTGTCAGCATCGGAGGGGAGGTTCCATCTAGGTCGCGTGTCAGGTCGGCTCAGGCTGTCCCTTTGGCGCTTGACCATGATGCGCCGGGGTGGTGGTGTGCTGCATAAGGCAGCCGCGCCCGCATTTCAACGAGTGCTGGATGCGACATTATCGCGGCTATCACTAATGGGGAATGAATATGGCAAAACTGGCTTTTCTGGGACTGGGTGTGATGGGCTATCCGATGGCCGGGCATCTGAAATCCGCAGGGCATGAGGTCACCGTCTATAACCGGACCGCCGAAAAGGCGCATAAATGGGTGGCCGAACATGGCGGAAAAGCCTGCGCAACACCGCGAGAAGCAGTGGAAGCGGCTGATTTCGTCATGGCCTGCGTGGGCAATGACGAGGATCTGCGTTCGGTCTGCCTGGGCGAGGACGGAGCCTTCGCCGGCATGGCTGAGGGCGCGATTTTCGTCGATCACACCACCGTCTCCGCCGCCGTGACCCGCGAACTGGCAGCGGCGGCGGGGCAGGCCGGGTTGGGCTATGTCGATGCGCCGATCTCGGGCGGTCAGGCTGGAGCCGAGAATGGCCAGCTCTCGGTGATGTGCGGCGGTGATGAGGGGCATTTCGACCGGGCGGCACTGGTGATCGACGCCTATGCCAAGATCTGCCGCCGCTTGGGCGATGTCGGCGCGGGTCAGATGACAAAGATGTGCAACCAGATCGCCATCGCGGGGCTGGTGCAGGGTTTGTCGGAATCGCTGGCTTTCGCGCAGAAGGCCGGGCTGGATATCGACAAGGTGGTCGAGGTGATCAGCCAGGGCGCCGCCGGTAGCTGGCAGATGGCGAATCGTCACAAGACCATGGCGGCAGGTGAATTCGAACATGGTTTCGCGGTCGACTGGATGCGCAAGGATTTGGCGATCTGCCTTGCGGCGGCGGACGAGGTGGGGGCCACGCTCCCTGTCACGGCGCTGGTCGATCAGTTCTACAAGGAAGTGCAGGCCATGGGTGGAGGGCGTTGGGACACCTCTTCGCTGATCGCGCGCCTGACGCGGTAAGGGCCGGTACGGGCCCGCAACGCTTGGGAAGCTGTCGGTTTCGGCGGCTTCCAAAGTGAAATCTGTGCTTTTTCTTCATGCAAATACCCCATGGGGTCGCCGGTTGGGGTGCCACTGGCGCAATCGCTAGGCGCTCAATGAAAATTCCGCCCCTTTGGCAGCACGCGCATATTGCGCGGATGCCGCCAGAGATTTTGCGCGGGCATTGGCTGCGCGCCTGACGCCAAGGCGTCCATGAGTTCGGGCGTTAGGTCGACGAGCCTATGGGCAATCACATGGATGACCTCCTGCTCTTTCTGCAGGACACCTTCCACCCCGGTCATCCGGGCACTGAAAACGATGCCCCGGAATTTCTTGAAAACATTTTCCCAGATGACGACATTGGCGATACCGGTTTCGTCCTCCAGCGTCATGAAGATGGTGCCCTTTGCCGTGCCTGGCCGCTGTCGGACAAGGACAAGACCGGCGATGCGCACCGGCTGCCCGTTCGGGATATCGGCCAATGCCCCGGTCGGCTGGACGCGCTGCCTGACCAGACGCTGACGCAGGAAAGAGACCGGATGCGCCTTGAGCGACAGCTTGAGCGTGCTGTAATCCTCGACTACATGCTCGCCCGGGGAAAGCTGGGGCAGGGTGACAGTCTGCTCGGCTTGGAATGAGGCACCGCCGGGTGCCTGCGCCGCGGCAAAAAGCGGCAGGTCCTCGGCAGCCGCCCGCGCGCCCTGATCCCCGCCCAGCCCCCACAGTTCCCAAAGCGCGGCACGCCGGTCAAGCCCGACAGAGCGGAAGGCATCGGCTTCGGCCAGACGGCGCAGCGAGAACATATCGATCCCTGCCCGGAAATAGAGATCGCGCAGGCTCATGAATCCCGTGCCGCGCGCCTGCGCGAGTGCCCGGGCGGTATCCTTGCGCATCCCCTCGATCTGCCGCAGGCCAAGGCGAAGGGCGAAGCGGATATCGCCCGGTTTCTCCGTCGGCTCCAGGCTGTGATCCCATTCACTGTGATTGATATCGGCAGGCCGCACCTCGCCGCCATGATCGCGGAAATCGCGGATGATGGAGGATGCTGAATAAAAGCCCATGGGCTGCGAATTCAGCAGGGCGCAGGCAAAGACATCCGGATAACGGCATTTGAACCAGGAAGAGGCTAAGGCCAGCAGGGCGAAGCTGGCCGAGTGGCTTTCGGGAAAGCCGTAATCGCTGAAACCCTCGATCTGCTTGAAGCAACGCTCGGCGAAATCGGGTTCATATCCGTTTGCGGTCATGCCGTTTATGAAATCCTCGCGGAAAGCGTCGATGGTGCCCGTGTGCCGAAAAGAGGCCATGGCGCGGCGCAGCCTGTCCGCCTTGGCGGGGGAGAAACCGGCGGCGACGATGGCCATCTTCATTGCCTGTTCCTGGAACAGCGGCACACCGCAGGTCTTGCTGAGAACTGCCTCCAGTTCGGGCTTGGGATATTCGATTTTCTCCAACCCGCTACGCCTGCGCAGATAGGGATGTACCATGTCGCCCTGGATGGGGCCGGGGCGGACGATGGCGATCTCTATGACCAGGTCGTAGAAATTCTTGGGGCGCAGGCGGGGCAGCATCGACATTTGCGCCCGGCTCTCGATCTGGAACACACCGATCGTGTCGGCCCGCTGGATCATGTCATAGGTCGGATCGTCATCACGCGGCACGGTGGCAAGCGTCCGGTCCTCGCCGTAATGGTCCCGCAGCAGGTCAAAGGCCTTGCGCAGGCAGGTCAGCATGCCAAGGGACAGGACATCGACCTTCAGGATATCGAGGGCGTCGAGATCGTTCTTGTCCCATTCGACCATGGTGCGGTCCTTCATGGCCGCATTGGCAATCGGCACGATCTCGTCCAGCGGCGAATCCGTCAGCACGAAGCCGCCGACATGCTGCGACAGGTGCCGCGGAAAGCCGATGAGCTGCCGGGCCAGTATCAGCGTCTGGTGCAGCCGGGGATCGGTTGGGTCCAGCCCGGCCTCGCGTATCCGCTCTGTCTTCGGGGTGTCGGAGGAACGTCCCCAGACATGGCTGGTCATGGCGGCGACGACATCCGGCGACAGGCCCATGGCCTTGCCTGCCTCTCGCATTGCGCTGCGGCTGCGATAGGTGATGACGGTCGCGGCCAGCCCGGCGCGGCTGCGGCCATATTTGTCATAGATATATTGTATGACCTCTTCGCGCCGCTCATGCTCGAAATCGACATCGATATCCGGGGGCTCGCCACGCTCGGCAGAGATGAATCGCTCGAACAGCAGGTCGATCTCGTCCGGGTCCACCGAGGTGATGCCAAGGCAGTAGCAGACGATGGAATTGGCCGCCGATCCACGCCCCTGACAGAGAATGGGTGGCTCCCGCGTGCGGGCGAAATGCACGATGTCATGCACGGTCAGGAAGTAGGCGGCGTATTTCAGTTCCCGGATCAGCCGCAATTCATTAGCGATCTGGGCGCGCCGTTCGTCGCTGGGCCCATTTGGAAAGCGCTTCAGCGCGCCAAGCCAGGTCAGGCGTTCCAGTTCCTCTTGCGGGGTGGCGCTTTGCCCCGCGGATTCCGCCGGATAGTCCTGGGCCAGCTCATCCAGCGAAAACCGGCAGGTCTCGGCCAGTTCCACCGAGCGCGCGACGGCGGCCTCGTGACCGTTCAGCAGCCGGGCCATTTCCTGCGGTTCCTTCAAGTACCGCTCGGCATTGCGTTCCAGCCGAAAGCCCGCCTCGTCGATGGTGCAATGCTCGCGGATGCAGGTCAGCAGATCCTGCAATGGGCGACGGGCGGGGGCGTGGTAAAGCACGTCATTGGTCGCGATAAGGGGGGTGCCGCTGGCATCGGCCATCGCCGCCAGCCGCTGTTGCCGGACCCGGTCATTGGCGCGGCGATGCGAGGTTAGCGCAAGACAGACGGCACCGGGGAAAAGCACGGCTAGCCGGGTTAGATGAGCCTCGAAATCCGCGCCGAAATCATAGGGCGGCATGGCGATGAAGCGATGACCTGTTTCAAGCGCGGCAAGATCATCGAAGAAAAGGTGACACTCTCCCTTTGGCGCGCGGCGATTGCCGGTGGTCAACAACCTGGTCAATCGGCCATAGGCGGCGCGGTCGGCCGGAAAGCACAGCGTCTCGAACCCCTCCATCAGTACCAGCCGCACCCCGACGACAAGGCGGATACCCTGAGTTTTCGCCTCTACATGGGCCCTCACGGCCCCGGCCAGCGAGTTGCGATCGGCGATGCCGATGGCGGCATGGCCAAGCCGTGCAGCCGTCGCCACCAGTTCCTCTGGATGCGAGCCGCCGCGCAGGAAGCTGAAATTGCTGGTAACGGCAAGTTCGGCAAATGAAGGTGACGAGGTCATGCAAATACCCCGTGAATGAACCAGCGTGGCGTATCCCCCACGCGATCATACAGCCCATCGCGGTAAAGCCAGAAACGGTGCCCCGCCTCGTCCTCGATCCGGTAATAGTCGCGTGTTGTGCGGTCGGCGCCTTCATGGGTCAGCCACCATTCGGGGGCAATACGCTCTGGCCCCTCGGCGCGGGTGACGCGATGCGTCTTGCACCGCCATTCGAAGCGCGCCGGAGGGCTGTCCGGTGCCTCTGCAATGGCAGTGACGGGTTCGGGCGGAGTGAAGAGCAAAAGCGGGCGCGCGAAATCCGCGCCATCTTGAACGATCCGGGCATGCGCGGGCCAATCGGGGCTTGCGGTTTCTTCCAAAACCGAGACGAAGCGGAACGCGCCTTCAGGGATATAGCTGGGACAGGGCAAGGGGCGTGTGACGCGATCCGGACCGAAGCGATTGACGAGCCGGTCGAACAGCGGGGCGATGTCGTCTCGCCCCGAGGCGTGCATGGGGCCATCCATATCCTCTTGTTGTGCGGGCTTGTCCTCGACCAGAAGGGCACTCAGCTGCGCTGCCTCGAAACCGAATCCCGCCCGTTGCTCGATACGATCAAGCCGCTCGCAAAGCAGTTGGCAGAGATGACGGGGATCGCGTGTGGCGGTGCTGGTGGCAAGCGGTAGCGTTTCGAACCAGCCATCGATGCGGAAAAGTCGCAATTCCACCCGCCGCGCACCCTTGCCTGCCTTTTCCAGCATGACCGCCAGATCGCTGGTCAGCCGGTCCACGGCGATCTCGATGGCTGTTCGTGTGATGATAGGTTCGACGAAGCGGCATTCCGAGATATGCGAAACAGGGGGACAGAGCGGAGTAAAGCTTTCTTCCTCCTGACCCAATGCGATGTCCAGACGCCGCAAGAGTTGCGGTCCAAAACGGGCGGTGAGGGGCGCTCGTGGTTGCCCAATGAGATCACCGATTCTTTTCAAACCGAGTTTCTCAAGCGCCTGACGGGTTTCTGACGGAAGATGTAGCGCGGCTATGGGAAGCGGTGCGAGATCTGCACGCAGTTCCTGAAGGTGGGAGATATGAATGCGGTTTGGCGCATGGCGGGCCAGGCCCCATGCCGCGCCGATGGTGGGGGCGATGGCAAGCCGGGCGGACAGGCCGAAACTGTTCAGCCGTGCCGCGACGCTTTCCATCATCTTTTTTTCGCCGCCGAAAAGATGTGCGCAGCCTGTGATGTCGAGGCTGATGCCATCAGGAAGATCAGTGCGAGTGAAGGGGCTGTAGCACTGGCACCAAAGGGCAAGTCTGGTCAGCGCGCGATCATCGCCCGCAAGATCGGCATGCGCGACCTGAAGCGCCGGATGGATCGCGCGTGCATCGGCAAGCGCCATGCCTGGCCGGAATGCCATGTGCAGAGCGGCTGCGTTCAAGGCGGTGATATATTGACCGGTCTCTGACGCCGTGACGAGTACCAGGGGCCTATCTTCACGAAGCTTTTGCCCATCCGCCGCCGTAAGTGCCATGCGCCCATGCCGGCGCTCGATCGGCCAGTGGGGCAGGAAAACGGAAAGAAAGCGTTTCATGATGCCATTCGACCTCCCAATGTCCGAGCGTTCCTTTCTTGCATTTGGTCAGTTCAAGCCGCCATCGCGGCACGCCAAGCCCCGCCCCGGCACGATTCGATGATGCGCTTGGCAAGGCGCTGACCGACCATCGCGTTTCCGCGGCCGTGCTCATGGCCGGATGCGCATTGTTGCGCAGGAGCAAGGCGGTTACGCCCTGTTTTGCCGCACGCATGGCAAGGCGTCGGCTCGCGGTGAAGTCATAGCTTCGGTCACGCTCCGGCAACACGCCGATCACAGCGCTGAGCGCCGGATGCCCTAGTCCTTCCTCCAGGGCCCAGAGGATATCGATCCCCTTGCTCGCCTCGATCTGGATCAGATGGGCAGGATCAAGGCCAAGCGCAGTAAGGCCAAGCGGGTAAGGCGCTCCCCCACGCCTTCCGCGATCCACGGGTTGTACCCAGAGGACGAAGCCCGACCGCAGGCGCGCAATTTGTGCCAAAAGGCAGGCGCCGAAGCCGATGCCGGCGGCGAAATCGTTAGGTGCCGCCGGTACGATCTCATGCAGCGCACCGGTGGAAATACCTTCATCGGCAAATGCGGCGTCCAGCCTATCGGGGCCCAGAGACAGCACTGGGCGTCCTGTCGGCGACAGGCGTTCCTGAGTGGCGATGCGTTGGCGCAGTGTATCTATGCTATGAAGGACGTTCATGATCTGAATTCGGCCTTGGCGTTACGACAAGCCGTCGGACGCGATATCATGTCCGGGACGTAAGGCGACGGAGGGATGGCTGCTTACCTGACGTGCCCGCGCCCTGAGCCAGTCTTCGAGCCGCTTTCCCTGCACCGCTCGCGAAACAGATAGGCCAGAGGATGCGCAGATAGGGGAAAACGGGCATGAGGAGGAGGATGCATGCCCACAGCAGGTCTTTCCCAGCTGCTTCATCAGCACATAGTGCCGCGTCATATCCGCAGCACCCCATTCATCCGGCGCCAGATGATCGAGCATCCGCGCGGCGTGCGCCGGATCCGCTCTTTCAGGGATCAGTCCCAGGCAGAGTGCGGCACGCCAATGGGCCGTATCGACAACAAGCGCGCGTCTTTGCAGCGTGCTGAGATTGAGCGTGGCCGCACTGGTCTTGGGCCCGACGCCATAAAGGTTTTCCAGCCAGTCAATCGCGGTCCCGACCGGCCATTCGGCCAAGAAATCAAGTGTCAGCCTGCCGCGTCGGGCGATGATTCCTCGAACTGCGCGGGGAAGGGCGATCGCCTTGCGCTCCGGACGGGTAACGTCATAAAGCACGGGTTCGATCTCATCCGGAGACATCCGGGCCAGCATCTCCCACCGGCCGCAATGCTGCGCCAACCGCAAGAATGCAGGTCCAGAGATTTCGTCGCGCGTCTGGGCACTGATGATTGCCAGCACCATCTGGCTGACCGGATCAAGCCGCATATGTTCCGGTGGGGTTCCGAATGCCTCGATCAGGCATTGGTGAACCGCTGCAAGCCGGTTGAATGACGCAAAGGGCAGGCTGTATTGCATGTCCTTAGATTAAGAACAAAACAGGAACATTGCAATGATTCGGAGTCGGCACGCTTTTCCCTGACGTTCAAGGGTATGCGATTCTGGCGGAAGCGAGGGGGTCCGTTTCCTAAGGTGCTGCGATCATCCCGAGTATCGAAAGCTCGATCCCGATCCGGCGCGTCAAGTCGGTGCCAGGCAGCCGTGACGCCTGTCGCCGATTATTGAACCCAACCGGGCAGTTTCGATGCCTGTTTGATCCAGCTCGCCACGAGCTCCTCGTCGATCTGGTCTCCCTCGTAGATGTGGAAGTAGCGCACCTCCTCCTGCTTGGATTCGACAGGGGGTAGCGGATGCAGTGCGGCACCTTGGAAAAACGCCACCTTGATGTATTTCGTCAGGCAGTGGAACCCGAGGAACCAGCCTTGGCCCTCGGTTCCGTATAGGGGCGAGTTCCATTTGACCGCTTTGCGCAGGTCGGGAACGTTGCGCTGGATCAACTCGTCGAGACGCCGCCCGACATCGCTTTTCCAGCCCGGCATGGCCGCGATATAGGCCTGCACCGGAGCATCGCCATCAGCCTTCGCGATCTGCGGATTCCCGCCCGAGAGGAGAACTGGTTTCCCATCCGTCGCGGCAGCTTTGTCCTTGCTGGCCACAGGTTTACGTCTGGTTTGGGCGGCTTTTGTCGCGGGCTTGTCGACCATCGTGTTCATTCCTCGAAGAGACGGGCAGATAATCAAGGCTAGTCGATTATCGGGGGTTAACTCAATCCATTCAGGGTTTGGTGATCACTGCGGAAGCGGTGAGATCAGGGCTTGCATGGCCTCTTTAATTCGATATTACATGAAATATGGAAAAGAATCATGCACTCGCATCCCTCTCGGCCCTGGCGCATGATATGCGCATCGATATCTTCCGCCTGCTTGTTCAGGCGGGACCGGGTGGGCTGGCAGCTGGCGAGATCGCGGATGCGCTCGATCTGCGTGCCAGCACATTGTCCAACAACCTGACGGTCCTGACACAGGCCGGGTTGATTCGTGGATCGCGGGAGGGGCGCTCGATCCGCTATGTCGCCGAGATGGATGGCATGCGCAGCCTGTTGGGCTTTCTGATGGAGGATTGCTGCGGCGGGAAGCCCGAACTCTGCCAGCCTGTGCTTGAACAGATCGCCTGCGATTGTGCGCCGTGCTGCGCCCCGAAAACTTGAGGCAGGAATGACAGATTTCACCGTTTCCAACGACAACGGCCTTGGTGCCTTCGAACGTTATCTGACGGTTTGGGTTGCGCTGGCGATGATCGCGGGGTTGGTCATCGGTGTCGTTGCGCCGGGGCTGGTCGAGGTTATTGCGGAAGCCGAGATCGCCTCGATCAATCTGGTCGTTGCCGTGCTGATCTGGGCCATGGTCTACCCGATGATGGTCAATGTCGATTTCGGGGCCGTCGCCAATATCGCACGTCAGCCGCGTGGATTGCTGATCACGTTGACGGTGAACTGGCTGATCAAGCCCTTTACCATGGCGGCTCTGGCGGTGCTGTTCTTCGACCATGTATTCGCCCCATGGATCGCGCCGGAAGATGCCGCGGAATATATCGCCGGGCTGATCCTGCTGGGCGCGGCGCCCTGCACGGCGATGGTCTTTGTCTGGTCTCAGCTCACGCGGGGGGATGCGACCTATACGCTGGTGCAGGTTTCGGTGAATGACCTGATCATGGTCGCGGCCTTTGCGCCAATCGTTGCCTTCCTGCTGGGCGTCACCGATATCACCGTGCCATGGCAGACGCTCTTGCTGGCAACCTTGCTTTACGTGATACTGCCTTTGAGCGCGGGCCTCATGACCCGACGTATCCTTGGTATCCCCGAAGCCATCGAGGCGTTCTCGGCGCGGATCAAGCCCTGGTCCATCATCGGGCTGATCGCCACGGTCGCGATCCTGTTCGGCCTTCAGGGCGAGGTGATCTTGAATCGACCCTTCGTCATCCTACTGATCGCCGTACCGATCCTGATCCAGAGCTATGCGATTTTTGCCATTGCCTATGGTGCCGCGTTCGCCCTGAAGGTGCCGCATCGTATTGCCGCGCCCTGCGCGATGATCGGCACCTCGAACTTCTTCGAGCTGGCCGTCGCGGTCGCCATAAGCCTGTTCGGCCTGAATTCAGGCGCGGCGCTGGCGACCGTGGTGGGGGTGCTGGTCGAAGTTCCCGTCATGCTGTCGCTAGTCGCCTTTGCCAATCGCACCCGTAGCCGCTTCCCGGCACCGCCTTCCTGATCGTCATCCTGAACCAGAGGACACATAGCTTGACCGACCTGCCCAATATCAAGTCCGATTGCTTTTATCCGGCAGATTCCGACGCCCTGTTTCCAGAGCATCGCAGCAGCCACCCGCCGCGAATCCTGCTCCTTTACGGTTCGCTGAGGGAGCGCAGCTTCTCGCGTTTCGCGGCGGAAGAGGCTGGGCACATCCTGGAACGATTGGGCGCCGAGACCCGCATCTTCGATCCGCATGGCTTGCCCCTGGCCGATGCGGTCGAGGCGGATCATCCCAAGGTGGCCGAACTGCGCGATCTGGTCGGCTGGTGCGAAGGCATGGTCTGGTCCTCGCCCGAGCGGCATGGCGCGATGTCGGGCCTGATGAAGACACAAATCGACTGGATTCCGCTTTCGCTTGGCGGCGTGCGCCCTACGCAGGCAAAGACACTGGCCGTCATGCAGGTCTGCGGTGGTAGCCAGAGCTTCAATACCGTCAACCAGTTGCGCATCCTTGGGCGCTGGATGCGGCTTCTGACCATCCCGAACCAGTCCTCGGTCGCAAAGGCATGGGGAGAGTTCGACGATTCCGGCCGCATGAAACCATCGCCTTATTACGACCGGATCGTGGATGTGATGGAGGAGCTGACCCGGTTCACCCTGTTGACCCGGGATATCCGCGAACATCTGGTGGACAGGTATTCGGAACGGGTTGAAAGCCACGAGGCGCTGTCAAAACGGGTGAACCAGACACGCGCCGTCTGACGGACGGTCTCCCCGGTTTGCTGTGCGGTCGCCGGATATTGCGTGGTCTCAGGTGCTGAGTTCGGTGGCCCGTCTGGCAATCAACTCGATGCCTGCCGGTATGTCTTTCTCGGAAATCGAGGAATAACCCAATCGGAAATAGGGACAGACTGGCGGGGGCGTCTCGAAAAACACCGCGCCGGGTTCGATCAGAACGCCGTCCGGTTGCAACTGCTCTGCCAGAACGGCGCTGTCCAGCCCTTCGGGTCCCTTGATCCACACGCTCGATCCGCCTGATGTGGGTGCGCCGGCAATCGTCAGCGAGGTTCGATGCAGCGCCTGTTCCAGCACCGCTCGCCGGTTTTTCAGCGCCTGCCGCAAGCGAACGAGATGGGCGTCATAATGACCCAATGCGAGGAAGTAGGCCGTGATGCGCTGCAGATGACTGGGAGGATGGCGGAGCATGATCGAGCGAAGCGCCCGCGCCTGAGTGATCAGTGCCGCCGGGCCGACCATGTAGCCGATACGCAGTCCCGGAAACAGCGATTTAGAGAAGCTGCCCAAATAGATGACCCGCCCGGTATCGTCGAGCGATTTGAGCGCGGGTGCGGGAGGGGCGAGATAGGACATCTCGAAATCGTAATCGTCCTCGATGATGACAAAGTTCTGCTCACCCGCCCGCGTGATCAAATCCTTGCGGCGTGCTAGTGGCATGGTCGCGCCGGTGGGGATGTGATGACTGGGTGTTGCGATGACCAGCCGGGTGTTCTCTGGCAGATCGGCGGGGTTCAGTCCCATTTCATCGACCGGGAGAAAAGTCGTCGGGCTTTGTGCCCTGCGCAGGGTTTCCGCGAAATCGGGATAACCGGGTTCCTCGGTCACGGCGAGCCGGTCCGCGCGGCCCAGCAACTCGACCGCCAGAAACAGCGCATTCTGCGCACCCAACGTGACCAGCACCTCTTCGGGCTCGGCATGGATGCCGCGCCGGGGCAAGGTGTTCGAGCAAATGTAATCCACCAATAGCGGGTCGTCGGCTCCGTATTGATCTGCGGCCAGGGCGGCAAAATCGCGGGTGCCAAGCGCACGCCGGGCACAGTCGCGCCAGGCGCTATGATCGAACAAGTCTGGATCGGCCTGTCCATAGATGAAACGATAGCGGAAATCGCGCCAGTTCGCGGGCTTTCGGATGACCCGGCGCGGTAGGCGATGATCGGAAAGCCAGTCCTGCCAGTCCGGCGGCTTTCCAACCTGCCGAATGCCAGGCACGCGCAGGCGGCGATGCGGAACCGTGCTGGCGACCGCGACACCCGAGCGCGGAAGGGTTTCCAGATACCCCTGGCTGACCAGCTCTTGATAGACCAGCGTGACGGTCATTCGCGATATGCCAAGCGACCTGGCCAGCAGCCTGCTGGATGGCAGGCGTGCACCCGGACGGGCGCGGCTTTCCAGAATTGCTCGCACAATGGCTGCCATGAGGCGCCCCTGCAGCGTCGGTGCTTCATCCTCGCGCAGAAAGATGGTCTCGACTGGAATGCGACCGCTCATCTGGACCTATGTTCTGTTCAATCTGGACATATCCCTGAATCGCATCTGCTGCAACATTCCGCCCGGCAACCGACCACAATCAATGTGGCACAAATATGCACAGGGAGAATTCCAATGACCTATCTGACTCGATTGCTCACAGGAGCCGCCACGAGCCTCGCGCTGGCTTTGCCCGCCGCAGCGGCCGAATACAATATCGCCGTGGGCGATGGAGCCGGCGGCACGCAAGAGGCGCTTGGCAAGGCCTTTATCGCGGCGCTGGAAGAAGAATCCGGTGGCGAGATGACCGGCAAGCTGTTCCTGAATGGCCAGCTTGGCGATGAGCAGGACACTGTGACCGCCGCCGCGACGGGCACGCTGGATTTCTCGATCCTCGCCATCAACAATATTACCCCGTTCTCACCCTCGGTTGGCACCCTGACACTGCCTTACGTGATCCTCAGCCAAGAAGACGCTGAAAAGGTTACGCAGGGAGAGATCGGCCAGCAGATGATCGATCAGACCATCGAGGATGCGGGCGTGCGCATCATCGGTTGGGCCTATTCCGGTTTCCGCGTGCTGACCAATTCCAAGAAGCCGGTTTCGACCGTGGAAGATCTCCAAGGTCTCGTGGTGCGCGTCCCGAAGAACGAGATCATGATCGAAACCTATAAAAGCTGGGGCATCAACCCGACGCCAATGGCCTGGGGAGAAACCTTCGCCGCGCTTCAGCAAAAGGTCGTGGACGGTCAGGACAACCCCTACATGACCGTCTATGCGATGAAATTCGACGAGGTGCAGAAATATGTCACCAATCTGCGCTATATCTTTTCGATCGAACCTCTCATCGTCAGCGAAGCGCTGTTCGAAGGCTTGAGCGAAGAAGAACAACAACAGGTGCTGGCCGCTGGTGAAGCCGCGACGCAGGCCTCGGCAGAGTTCCTGCGCAGCGAAGAGGCCAAGATCCGTGAGGAACTCGTCTCTCGCGGGATGGAGATCACCGATCCGGCGAATGATGAAAAGGAATTCATGGACCTGGCGACCTCGACCGTCTGGCCGAAATTCTATGACCAGATCGGCGGCAAGGAAGTCCTGAACGAGGTGCTGACCGCACTTGATCGTCCGGTCGTCGAATAAAAGGATTCTGGCGGCACATCGCCGCCAGCCACCCCCGCCTTCGAAATCCCCCCTTAATCGCAGCCCCCTTCTGGAGGCCCGCCATGCCTGCGCTCTGGTCGTTTCTCGACAAGTTCGAAAGCCATGTCTGCCGTATCCTGCTGGCCGTATTCGTGAGCCTGCTTTTCGTGCAGATTGTCTCTCGCCAGCTATTCGGTTTTTCGATCACATGGATCGAAGAGTTGTCGGTCATCCTGTTTGTCTGGTTCGCCTATTTCGGGGCGTCCTATGCCGCGCGCATCGCCGCCCATAACCGGGTTTCCTTCCACCTGAACGCGATGTCACGCCACAAGGCGCGGATCGTCGAAGCTGTCGGAGACCTGTTCTGGATCGTCTTCAACGCCGTATTCATCTGGTATTCGATCGAATTCATCAGCCGCCTCAAGCCCTTCGTGAAGGCCCAGACCCTGGGGTGGGAGATGCGGTATGTCTATCTGGCACTGCCCATCGCCTTCGTGCTGATGACGCTTCGCATCCTGCAGGTGAATTACCTCAAGCTGGTCCGTGGCACCGATCCGCGCGATCCCGACCGAGTCGAGGTCGAGGACATGATCGAGCTGTCACAAGATGAACAGCGTGCCTTCGACCGGGAGAAGCGCTGATGGATAACCTGCTGATCGAAATCATTTTCGGTGCGTTCTTCGGGCTGCTGGTCCTGGGCGCCCCCATCACCGTGGCCCTCGGTGTGTCGTCGCTGGTCGCGATGATCTATCTGGGCGACAACCCGATCAAGATGGTGCAGATGGCATGGTCCTCGGTGGGATCATTCCCGCTGATGGCTTTGCCTGCCTTCATCCTCGCCGGAGCGCTGATGGAGGCTGCGGGTCTGTCGCGCCGCCTGATCTCGGTGGCCGAGAGCCTTGCCGGTCCGTTTACCGGCGGGCTGTCGGCGGCCACCATCGTAGCCTGCCTGTTCTTTGGCGCCATATCGGGTTCCGGTCCCGCCACCACCGCCGCCGTGGGAATGCTGATGATCCCCGCCATGTCGCGGCAGGGTTACGGGCCGGGCTATGCGGCATCGGTTACCGCCGCCGCGGGCGGTCTTGGGATCATTATCCCGCCCTCGATCCCGATGGTGATCTACGGCATCTCGGCGATGGGTATGCAGCCTGACCCGGCAGCGGTCGAAGCGCATGGTACGTTTCAGTCGGTTTCGATCTCGAAACTCTTCATCGCGGGCTTCCTGCCCGGTGCCGTCATGGCGGGCGGGCTGTTGGTGATGAACTATATCCGTTGCCGAATCCGGGGCTTTCACGGCTCTGACGAGCCGCTCTCGCTCCACAAGGTCGCCTGTGCCTGCTACAAAGGTTTCTGGGCGTTGATGGCACCGGTGGTGATCCTTGGCGGCATCTATAGTGGCTTCTTCACTCCGACCGAAGCCGCCATCGTGGCCATCTTCTACACGCTTTTCGTCGGCGCGGCGATCTATCGCGAGCTTGACCTAGGCGAAATGATCAAGGCTCTGGATACCACGACCTGGTTGTCGGGTCGCGTGCTGCTGGTGCTGTTCACCGCCACGATCTTCGGCCGCATCCTGGTCGAGAACGACGTTCCCGGCGCCATCGCGGGCGGAGTGCTAAGCCTGACGACCAATATCTATGCGATCTGGGCCATGATCATCGGCATGTTGCTGATCATCGGCATGTTCATGGAGACGCTGGCCGCGATCATGATCCTCGTGCCCGTGATGCTGCCGGTCGCCTATATGGTCGGCATCGATCCGATTCATTTCGGCATCGTGATGATCTGCACCCTGTCAGTAGGTTTTCAGACCCCGCCGCTTGGCGAGAACCTGTTCATCGCCTCTGGTATTTCGGGTGTCTCGATCGAGCGGATCAGCCTGCGCGCGATCCCCTTCGCCATTGCTTCAATCTCCGCAATCTTCGTCATCGCCAGCTTTCCGGAACTCACGCTGTGGTTGCCGCGAATGCTGGGCTATTAATCAAGGAGTATCCCCATGTCCCGTAATCTGACCGCCAAGGATCTGAAGGCCACTTTCGACGCTTTCAATCGCCACGATATTGATGGAGTGATGGCTCATTTCGCCGATGACTGCGTGTTCTACACGGTCGCGGGCGATCACGAATACGGAAATCGTATTGAAGGGCGAGAGGCCATCGCCAAGGCCTTCGAGGGCGTCTGGACCGCGATGCCGGATGTCGAGTGGGCCGATCACAGCCATTTCATGTCCGAGGACGGCACGCGGGGCGTTTCGCAATGGACTTTCCGCGCGACCAATCCCGACGGGACGAGGACCGAGGTGCAGGGCGCGGACCTGTTCCGCATCCGTGACGGGAAGATCATCGAGAAACAGGCGATCCGCAAGCAGCGCCCGGCGGTTCCGGCGAAGTGAGGCGATCATGCAGATGATCGATAAACGCTCGGGATCAGAGCCCTTCGACCCGTACTACGATCCGATGACGGCGCGCGCGCTTGGTCCGGGTAGCGATTACGCGCCGACCTACTGGATCGGGACGGCAGGTGCCGCGCCAGAAGATGACGGACCGGTCAAATCCGACATGGATGTGGATGTCGTGGTGATCGGTTCGGGTTATACCGGGCTTTCGACCGCCATCCACCTGGCCAAGATGCACGGCATCAAGGCCGCGGTGCTGGAGGCCAATGGCGTGGCCTATGGCTGCTCGACCCGGAATGGCGGGCAGGCGCAGATCAGCTCTGGCCGGCTCAAGCGCAGCCAGTGGATCAAGCGTTGGGGGCTTGATGTCGCCAGGGGGCTGCATGCCGAGGTGGTCGAGGCGTTCGGTCTGTTCCGCGGGCTGATCCGTGATCATGACATTGCCTGCGAACCCCAGGACGGCGGGCATTACTACATCGCCCACAAGGCTTCGGTCATGCCCTCGCTGGAGGCCGAGGCCACGCTTTTGCGCGACAGTTTCGGCTACGGAGCCCGGATGCTCTCCCGCGACGAGTTGCACGAGACCGTCGCGCGGGACATGGAGGCGCATGGTGCCATGTGGGAGCCCGACGGTGTCGGCATCCACGCGGCCAAGCTGGCTTTCGGCTATCTGCGGGTGGCGCGCGAGCTCGGCGCTCGCGTACATACTGACAGCCCGGTGCAGGGCTGGGTGTTCAAGGATGGTGTGCATCATCTGCGCACGCCCGGCGGCACGGTTCGCGCCCGGCGCGTGGCGGTGGCGACGGCGGCCTATGCGCCCCGGAACCTGCATCCGAGGCTGAAGGACCGGTTGATGCCGATCATGTCCAACAGCATCGTGACCCGCGAATTGACCGCCAACGAACTTGAGGCTGTTGGTATCCGGCGCCTGTCGCCGCTGACCGATACCCGCACGCTGCGGCACTACTATCGTCTGCTTCCCGATAACCGGCTGCAGATCGGATCGCGCGCAGCAATCACCGGGAAGGACGCGGCAAACCCTACGCATCTCAAAACGCTTTGCGAGGGGATGGCCCGAAAATTCCCCGTCCTGCGCGGGATCGAGTTGGACTACAGCTGGTGGGGGTGGGTCGATGTCAGCCATGACATGATGCCCCGGATCACTGGCCTTCCCGACCTGCCGGGCGCCTTCTATGCGCTTGGTTATGGCGGCAATGGGGTCATGTATTCCGCCATGGCCGGTCGCCGGATGGCGCAACTGGTCGCGGGAGAAAAGATCCCGAACCTGCCGATATTCAACAACGAGTTGCCTCACGAGGGCTGGAAGACGCCGTTCCGGCGGCTTGGCCAGTGGGGTCTCTATCACCTCTATCACTTCCGCGACGAGCGTAATTAAGGAGCGACGCCGATGAAAATGACCACCGAAGAAGCTTTCGTCAAAATCTTGCAGCTGCACGGGATCGAACAGGCGTTCGGGATTATCGGTTCGGCGATGATGCCGGTGAGCGACCTGTTTCCCAAGGCGGGGATCAAATTCTGGGATTGCGCACATGAGACCAATGCCGGGCTGATGGCGGACGGGTTCACCCGCTCGACCGGCAAGATGTCGATGGCGATTGCCCAGAACGGTCCCGGCGTGACCGGCTTTGTCACCCCGGTCAAGACCGCCTACTGGAACCACACGCCGTTGTTGCTGGTCACGCCGCAGGCAGCCAACAAGACCATCGGACAGGGCGGGTTCCAGGAGATGGAGCAGATGCGGCTTTTCGCCGATTGCGTCTGCTACCAGGAAGAGGTTCGCGATCCGAGCCGCATCCCCGAGGTGCTGAACCGGGTGATCATGCAGGCTTGGCGGAACTCTGCGCCCGCGCAGATGAATATCCCGCGGGATTTCTGGACCCAGGTGATCGATGTCGATCTGCCGCAGGTCGTCGCCTTCGAGCGTCCGGCGGGCGGCGAGCAGGCGGTGACCGAGGCGGCGAAGCTGTTGTCTGGGGCCAAGTTCCCGGTGATCCTGTCCGGCGCGGGCGTGGTGCTCTCGGGCGCGATTCCGGATCTGGTCAAGCTGGCCGAGCGGCTGGATGCCCCGGTTTGTTCGAACTACCAGCATAATGACAGCTTCCCCGGTTCGCATCCACTGGCCATGGGGCCATTGGGTTATAACGGCTCGAAAGCCGGGATGGAGATCATTGCCAAGGCAGACGTGGTTCTGGCGCTCGGCACGCGGCTTAACCCATTCTCGACCCTGCCGGGTTATGGCATCGATTACTGGCCGAAGGATGCCAAGATCATCCAGGTCGATATCAATGCCGACCGGATCGGACTGACCAAGAAGGTCAGTGTCGGCATTCAGGGCGATGCGTCCAAGGTCGCGCGCGGCATCATGGCGCAACTATCCGCCAATGCCGGGGATGCGGGCCGCACAGAGCGCCGCGATCTGGTGGCGCAGACCAAGTCGCGTTGGGCGCAGGAACTCTCCAGCCTCGATCATGAAGAGGACGATCCCGGTACCGAATGGAACGCAGGTGCGCGCGATCGCGATTCCGATCTGATGAGCCCCCGTCAGGCATGGCGGGCGATCATGCAGGCCGTTCCGAAAGAGGCCATCGTCAGCTCGGATATCGGCAATAACTGCGCCATCGGCAACGCCTATCCCAGCTTCGAGGCGGGCCGCAAATACCTGGCGCCCGGCCTGTTCGGTCCCTGCGGCTACGGGTTCCCGGCAATCCTTGGCGCCAAGATCGGCAATCCGGACACTCCGGTGATCGGCTTTGCGGGCGATGGTGCCTTCGGTATCTCGATGAACGAGATGACTGCCTGCGGGCGTGACGACTGGCCTGCGATCACCATGGTGGTGTTCCGCAACTACCAATGGGGCGCAGAAAAGCGCAACACCACGCTGTGGTACGACAACAATTTTGTCGGCACTGAGCTTGATCGCGGCACCTCCTACGCGAAGATCGCCGAGGCTTGCGGCGCGCGCGGAGTGCAGGTCAGTTCGCAAGAAGACCTGACCGAAGCCTTGCACCAAGCAGTCGAGCGTCAGATGAAGCAAGGCGAGACCACCTTCATTGAGGTGGTTCTGAACCAGGAGTTGGGCGAACCGTTCCGCCGCGATGCGATGAAGAAGCCGGTCGAGGTGGCGGGCATCGATCCCGCCGATATGCGTCCGCAACAAGGTGCCGCGTAAAGCGGCCCATGCTATCCGGCCCGGCGGGCAGCTGCCCCGCCGGGTCTTTCTGTCCCGCAGGAGTTTTCGAATGCCCCCCAGCCTTGCCATGCGTCTGTCCAGTGTCCCGGCGCTGAAGCCGATGTTCCCGGGTTTTGCCGTCGCCGCGCTTGTGGCGGTCTCGGCGCAGTTCCTGTCGGAACATTACGGTGCGCCAGCGATGCTGCTGGCGCTGCTTCTGGGCCTGGCACTGAACTTCCTGGCTGAAGAGGGGACACGTACCGCGCCGGGGATCGAGTTCACCGCCCGGACGGTGTTGCGTCTTGGGGTCGCGCTTCTCGGTGCGCGGATCAGCGTCGAGATGCTGGCGGAACTGGGTGCGGCGGCCATTGCGCTGGTCGTCGCGGGGGTGATCCTGACCATCCTGTTCGCGCTGCTGGTGGCCCGCTTCGTCGGTCGCCGCTGGCGCTTTGCCTTGCTGACCGGAGGCTCGGTCGCGATCTGCGGCGCTTCGGCCGCGATGGCCATCGCCGCGGTTCTTCCGCGGCACGAAAAGTCCGAGCGTGATCTGGTCTTTACCGTGCTGTCGGTCACAGTGCTGTCGACCGTGGCCATGGTGCTGTACCCGATGCTGGCGCAACTGTTCCAGTTCGACGCGCGCGATTCCGGCGTTTTCCTGGGCGGCACCATTCATGACGTTGCCCAGGTCGTCGGCGCGGGCTTCTCGATCGGCCCCGAGACCGGAGAGACCGCCACGCTGGTCAAGCTGATCCGGGTTTCGATGCTTGCACCGGTGGTGCTGTGCTTTTCGCTCGTCATCCGGCAAAGGGGACTCGCCGATGCCGAAGCCGGGAAGAAACCGCCACTCTTGCCGGGCTTCGTGCTTGGTTTCCTGGCCCTGGCAACGTTGAACTCGATTGGCCTGATCCCGGCAATGATCGCGGATTGGGCCGGAGCTCTCAGCCGGTGGGCATTGCTGATCGCCATCGCTGCGGTGGGCATCAAGACCTCGCTTGGCCGCATGGTCGAGGTCGGGGCAGGTGCGATCGGGCTGATGGTGGCGGAAACCGTCTTCCTCGGTGCCTTCATTGTCACCGGCCTGCATTTTTTGGGATAAGTCATGAAACCGCTCGACCGCATCTTTGAGAACGCCCGTGCCATGCCGCGACATATCATCCTGCCGGAAGGGGGGGATCCGCGTGTGGCCGAGGCAGCCATGCGGTTGACCGAGCAGGGATTGGCGCGCGTGACCCTGATGGACGGTCCCGAGCTGCCCGGCGTCACTGGTCTGATCCCGGCGGATGCGCCTGATCTGGCAGAGCTTGCCGATCACTGGCACAGGATGCGGGCTTCGCGCGGCATGACGCCGGAACGGGCGTTGGAAGAGATGCGCGATCCGATCCGGCAGGCGGCCATGCGGGTGCGGCTTGGACAAGCCGACGGAACGGTCGGTGGTGCGGTCGCCACAACGGCCGATACGGTCCGCGCTGCGCTGCAGGTCATCGGGCGGGCCCCGAATGCCGGGGTGGTGTCGAGTTTCTTCCTGATGCTCTCTTGCGGTCCTGAGGCGCCGGTGAAGGGCGGCATGATCTTTGCCGATTGCGGCCTTGTCATCGAGCCCGACGCCGAGGAGCTCACGGCCATTGCCCGGGCTGCCGCCGCCTCCTGCCGCCGTCTGCTGACCGAGCCCCCACGGGTGGCGATGCTGAGCTTTTCGACCGCCGGTTCGGCCGATCATCCGAGCCTGACCCGAATTCGCGAGGCACTAGCCAGGATTCGCGCGGAGGAACCCGATCTCGAAATCGATGGAGAACTACAATTCGACGCGGCGCTCGACGATGCGATCCGTGCGAAGAAAGCTCCGCATAGCCGCCTGTCCGGTCGCCCGAACATCTTTGTCTTTCCCGATCTCGCGTCTGGCAATATCGGCTACAAGATCGCGCAACGCCTTGGTGGACTGATCGCGATCGGCCCGATCCTGCAGGGACTCAACAAGCCTGCCAATGACCTGTCTCGGGGCTGCACGGTTGACGATATCATCGCGGCAACCGCGATCACCGCGTTACAAGCAGATTAAAAGGCGAGGCAATAGACGACAGCCTTCGATCCGATCAGCGCGAAAGACCACCGCTGACGCTTGGGATATCTCCGGCGGCGAAGCCGTAATGGCGGAGCCAACGCAGATCGGATTCAAAGAAGGCACGCAGATCGGGAATGCCGTATTTCAGCATGGCGATGCGGTCGATGCCCATGCCGAACGCAAAACCCTGCCATTTATCGGGATCGACCCCGGCAGAGCGCAACACATGCGGATGGACCATGCCTGATCCAAGAATCTCCAGCCATGAGTCGCCCTGTCCGATCTTGAGCTGTCCGCCATCCCATGAACAACGGATATCGACTTCCGCCGAAGGTTCGGTGAAGGGGAAATGCGAGGCACGGAAGCGCAGTTCGATCTCGTCGACCTCGAAATAGGTTCGGCAGAACTCCTCCAGCACCCATTTCAGTTGCGCCATCGAGATATCGCGGTCAATCGCGAGTCCTTCGACCTGATGGAACATCGGCGTATGTGTCTGGTCCATGTCCATGCGATAGACGCGCCCCGGAGCGATCACCCGGATGGGCGCGCCTTGTTCCTGCAACGAGCGGATCTGCACCGGGCTGGTATGGGTGCGCAGCACATGCGGTGGGCGATTGTCGCCTTCGGCCCGGTGCATGTAGAACGTGTCCATTTCCTGCCGCGAGGGATGTTCCGGCGCGATATTCAGCGCATCGAAATTGTACCAGTCGGTTTCGACCTGCGGTCCTTCGGCCACGGCGAATCCCATATCGGCGAAGATCGCCGTAACCTCATCGGTGACCTGACTGATCGGATGGATCGTGCCGCGCGGACGGGGCCGCCCCGGCAAGGTCACGTCCAGCCATTCCCCGGCCAGCCGTTCCTCGAGCGCCGCGTCCTCCAGCGCAAGCTTGCGGGCGCGCAGCGCGGCGTCGATCTCGTCCCGCAACTCGTTCAGTGCACGACCGGTGGTCTGACGCTCTTCGGGGGTCATCTTGCCCAGTTCGCGCATCTTGAGGCTGATCTCACCCTTCTTGCCAAGGGCGGCAAGGCGCACCTCTTCGATGGCGGCGGGATCGGCCGCGGTTTTGATACGGTCAAGCCATTGCTGGCGAAGTGGGGTCAGATCATCCATCGGAAAGCCTCGGCGTCATGTCGGGGCTTCCGTTACCACTTGTCGCAGCGATGGGAAAGGCTTGCTCACCGGGGAAAGGTGATCGGTGCGGCTTATTCCCATGCTTGCTCCTTCCTCATCGAGACTTGCAGCCAGACCCCGCCATGTGGGCGCAATGTCAGGATCATCCGGGGCTGCGGGTCCCGACCGGGGACAGGATCGAACCGGAACCGGCTCAGCAATGTGGCAAGGATGATGACCGCTTCCTGTATCGCGAAATTGGTGCCGATACAGATGCGCGGGCCGGCTCCGAAGGGCAGGAAGGCAAAGCGGTCGGGCGTGGTTTCGAACCGGTCGGGATCGAAGGCGTCGGGATGTTCCCACAGCAGGTGATGACGATGTAGCGCATAGATCGGCAACACGATGGTATCGCCGATCTGCACCTCGCGCCCACAGAGCCGGTCTGGGGCCTGCGCGGTGCGCGAAAGGAACGCGGCGGGGGGATAAAGGCGCAGCGTCTCGTTCACCACACGCTCGATATAGGGAAGCGCGCCAACATCCTCGGCGGTTGCCGCGCGACCTTCGAGAACCGAGCGGGCTTCTTCGGCGGCACGCTCCTGCACCTGCGGATCAAAGGCGCAAAGATAAAGCGCCCACGCGAGTGTCAGAGCGGTCGTCTCATGCCCCGCAACGATGAAGGTCAGCAGGTTGTCGCGCAGTTCTTCGCGGGTCATGCTGCGTCCCGTCTCGGGATCGGCGGCATCCAGCAGCAGGTCCAGAAGATCGGGCGTGTCGTCCTTGGTTGCGGCCTGTGCCCGCTCGGCGATGGCCTGATCGGCGATCTGTTTCATCCGCTTCAGCCCCTGGCCCGACATCAGCCGGCCCGGGCGCGGCAACCATGCGGGCAGCCCCAGCACATCCATGATCGAGAGCTTGGCGGTCTGGGCGATATAGCCGTCGATGGCGTGGTGCACCGCGTCGCGGTCGAAACCGCCACCACCCGAGAAGGTGACGTCCGAGATGACCTCGAAAGTCGCTGCGACGGTCTCGGCGAACAGGTCTACCGGTCCGGTTGCCGCGGCAAGCCGTCTGCATGACGCCTCGGCGGCGGCGGTCATCACCGGACCGAGTGCCGTAATATGGCGGGCGGCAAAGGCAGGGGCGGCGGCGCGACGCTGCCAGCGCCAATGCGCGCCTTCGGCCACGAACAGGCTGTCGCCAATTGCGGGGTTCAGGATCAGCTTGGTCGTGACGGATTTCGGATAATCCTCGACCCGGTCCTTGAGGATATGGCGCAGGCTTTCGGGGTCAATCACCATATGCCAGCGCAGCCCCGTCCGGCCCGAAACGATGGGCTGGCGCAGGGCGATGCCGGGGATCAGTTCCAGCACGTTGCGGCGTGCGGTCGCCACCGTGCCCAGAATACCCATCGGGCGCAGGGTCAGCGGGACCTTGACGGGTTCGCGCGTAGTCATGGTTCCAGCACCAGCATGATATAAGCGAGGAACAGCACCAAATGCACCGCGCCATGCAGGACATTGGTGCGCCTCGTGCCGAATGTCTGCACGCAAACGATCAGGGTCAGCGCCAGCATCACCTGCATTTGCGCGCCAAGGCCCAGCACGACATGCTGTCCGGTCGTCACGTCGATCAGCAGAACGGCGGGCACGGTCAGCCCGATCGTTGACAGCGCGGCACCGAGACACAGGTTGACCGCCCTTTGCAGGCGATTGGCCAATGCGGCACGCACCGCGCTCATCCCTTCCGAAGCCAGCACGATGGTCGCGATGACGACACCGCCCAGGGCACTGGGCAAGCTCATGGCATTGATGCCGTGATCGACGAAACCCGCCATCATTTTGGACAGCAGCACGATGGGTAACAGCGTTGCCAGCAGCAAGAAGCCATGCGCCCAGGTGGCATATCGCGGATATCCGTGTGGGGCGGGCAGGGGCGGCTCCTCGGCCTCGGTGAAGAAGCCGCGATGGCGAACGGTCTGGATAGACAGGAAAACGCCATAAAGTGCCAGCGTTACCACCGAAAAGAACAGCGCCTGCCCGGTGCTGAAACTGTCATCGGGACTGGATATGGTATAGGCGGGCAGCGCCAGCCCGAACACTGCCAGGGGCACAAGCACGGTCAGGAAGGCCGATGCACCCGCGAAATTATAGCTTTGCTCGCCATGGCGCAGAGCACCCAACAGAAGCGATAGCCCGACCAGCCCATTCAGGACGATCATCAGCACGGCGAACATCGTATCGCGCGCCAATGTTGGGCCCCCGTTACCGGACAGCATGACCGAGCCGATCAGCGCGACCTCGATCACCACGACCGACAGGGTCAGGATCAGGGTGCCATAGGGTTCGCCCAAACGATCGGCCAGCGCTTCGGCATGGCGCACAACGGCAGAGGCGCCCCAGATCATCACCGCGAAAAGCCAGATGAAGGGCAGCAATGCCCAGACCGCCGTCGCAGGGTGCAGGAATGCCCCCGGCGCGATATTGAAGATCGCGAGCGTGACGATGACCGCCAGGATCGGCCGTTCCTGAGACAGGTTTCGCAGAATGCGTTTCATGGAGGCAGGTTAATCATCAACATGCCCAGCCACAATCGTCACATCATACGCAAACGGGTGATCGGTCCGTGATGGGAACATGAAAAAAGCCCGTCCATGGACGGGCTTTCCGATTTTTCACGCTTCGGTACGAATCAGGCTGCGGCTTTCGCCTTTTCGACGATCGCACCGAAGGCTTCGGGCTCGTTCACGGCCAGATCGGCCAGGACCTTGCGGTCAACTTCGATCCCGGCTTTCGACAGCAGGTTGATGAAGCGGGAATAGTTCAGATCGGCATCGACCAGACGCACAGCGGCGTTGATCCGCTGGATCCACAGGGCGCGGAAATTGCGCTTGCGGTTCTTGCGGTCGCGCGTGGCGTATTGGTTCGCCTTGTCCACAGCCTGCGTAGCGGTGCGGAAATTACGCGAACGGTTGCCGTAATAGCCTTTCGCCGCCTTCAGAACCTTCTTGTGGCGGGCGTGGGTGACCTTGCCGGATTTCACTCGTGCCATTGGTTACGTTCCTTCGATCAGCGGTTGTAGGGCATGTATTTCTTGACGATCTTGGCATCCGCGTCCGACAGGACTGTGGTGCCGCGCGCATCGCGAATGAATTTCGTGGTGCGCTTGATCATGCCGTGCCGCTTACCGGCCTGGGCGGATTTCACCTTGCCCGTGGCCGTCATCGAGAACCGCTTCTTGGCGGCCGCTTTGGTCTTCATCTTCGGCATTTTCGTCTCCATTCGTCAGAGTGAACGCGCGACTCGGCAATGCCATTCAGGCCGGCCACGCGGATAGAAGCGCGCCGTATAGACGCGCCGGGGTGATTTGGCAAGAGCTTGCCGGTGTTTCTCAGTTGGCGGGGGCTTCTGCCTCGCCTGCGGTTTCGGGCTCGTCCGCCGAGCCATCCTCGCCTTGGCTCACGGGCTCGCCCCCGGTCACGCGTGCCCATGCCGACAGGATATCCTGAGGTTGGAACGGCTTCGGTGCGGTATAGGCGCCAGCGAAGATCAGGACGATCCCGAGCAGCAGCGTGATTACCGCGCCGCGCGGCGGCTCGGTCTGCAAAAGCTGCACAATCGCGACGATCACCGAGATCACGCAAAGCGCGATACCGGCCAGCAGCAGATAATCGGACAGGTTGGACATGGGAACCCCCGCTTGTCTTCGGTTTCCGACGCTTATTCCGGATCGGTGGCGTAAATCAACCGCTCGTCGCAGGGGGCGATGCGCAAGATGTTGGTGGTGCCAGGAACATTGAAGGGAACCCCGGCCATGACCACCACCTGCCGCGTCTCGTCTGCGAAGCCGTAGTCGCGGGCAGCACGAGTCGCATTCACCACGGCTTCCTTGAAGCGGCTCAGGCGCGGCGTGATGACGCAATGGGTGCCCCATGTCAGGCACATGCGACGGACAACCGACTGAATCGGGCTCAGCGCCAGAATCGGCACGCGGGGGCGTTCGCGGGCGACAAGGCTGACCGTCGCGCCGGATTGGCTGAAGGCGCAAATCGCGGCGACTTCCGTTGTCTCGGCTATCTCGCGGGCGGCGGTCACGATGGCGTCGGCGACGCTGTGCAGCTTGGCGCTGCGGGAGGCCTCGATGATATTGCGGTAGTTCGGATCCGCCTCGACCGAGCGGGCGACACTGTCCATCGTCGTGACCGCCTCGATCGGGTAATCCCCCGCGGCGCTTTCCGCCGACAGCATGACCGCGTCGGTGCCTTCATAGATGGCGTTGGCAACGTCACTGACCTCGGCCCGCGTGGGGATCGGGCTTTCGATCATCGATTCCAGCATCTGCGTCGCGACGATCACCGGCTTGGCGGCAGCACGGCAGCGGCGCACCAGCCGTTTCTGGATCGGCGGCACCGAATGGATCGGCAGTTCGACCCCCAGGTCACCCCGCGCGACCATGATTCCGTCCGAAGCTTTCAGGATTTCTTCAAAGGCCTTGATGGCGGCGGGTTTCTCGATCTTGGACATCACCGCGGCGCGGCCCTTTATTAGTGCCTTGGCCTCTTCCACATCGGCGGCGCGCTGCACGAAGGACAGGGCCAACCAGTCCACTCCCAGTTCGCAGGCGAATTCCAGATCCTCGCGATCCTTGTCGGACAGGGCGGCCAGGGGCAGGACCACGTCAGGGACGTTCACGCCCTTGCGGTCCGAGATCGTGCCGCCGACCGTGACCGTGCATTCCGCGAAATCCTTTCCGCAGCTATCGACCCGCAGCGCGATCTTGCCGTCATTGACCAGCAGTTCTGCCCCCGGTTCGAGGGCCGCGAAAATCTCGGGATGTGGCAGTTGCACACGTTTTGCGTCCCCCGGGGCATCATCCAGATCGAAGCGGAACTTGTCGCCTTCTTCCAAATCATGCTCTTCTGCGGCGAATGGCCCGACCCGCAGCTTTGGCCCCTGAAGATCGGCCAGAATAGCGATGGGGCGTCCGGTTTCCGCCTCGATCTCGCGAATCGTGGCGTGGCGTGCGCGATGATCGTCTTGATCGCCATGGCTCATATTGAGACGAAAGACATCCGCCCCGGCGTCGAACAAGGCGCGGATCATTTCCTTGCTGCTGGAGGCCGGTCCCAGGGTGGCCACGATTTTCACGTTGCGATGTCGTCTCATGCTGAATCCCTATGCCGGTTTAGCGCTATCTATGGCGCAAATGCCGCTTGGCGGCAACTGGCGTCTAAACCGAGTCTGCCTTAAACAGCGTCTGATATGAACAGTGACAATGACATGACAGAACGCGCTTATTGGACATCGGGCGAGGACAGGCCCTCGCGATGGCTGATCACTTGCGATCACGCGACGAACCGGGTGCCCGGATGGCTGAACGGGGGGAGCCTGGGAATAGCGGCGACGGATATGGCGCGCCACATCGCCTATGATATCGGGGCGGCGGGGCTGGCGGAGAAACTTGCCGCGTTGCTGGATGCACCGGCGATCTTTTCCGATTTCTCACGCCTCGTGGTCGATCCGAACCGGGGCGAGGACGACCCGACCGTGCTCATGCGCCTTTACGATGGCACGGTGATTCCCGCGAACAAGCATGCCGACCGGGGCGAGCGCGAGCATCGCCTTGACCGTCTGCACCGCCCCTATCACGGGGCGCTGGAGCGTCTTGCCAGCCGGCATCCGTCCCGCTGCATCTGCGCCATCCACAGCTTCACCCCGCAACTGCGCGGGCGTCCCCCGCGCCCGTGGCAGGTGGGCATCCTCTATTCGCACCGCGACGCCCGGCTTGGCCCATCCATGGTCCAGGCATGCCGGGACGAAGGCTGGGTGACCGGCGAGAATCAGCCCTATAGCGGAGATCTCGAAGGTGATTCGCTTGATCGTCACGCGCTGCGCCATGGCCGCCCCAACATGCTGATCGAACTTCGCAACGACCTGATCGCAACCGAGGCGGGGCAGAAAGAATGGGCCGAGCGCCTTGCCCGCGTGATCCCTCGGGTGCTTGTCGCCGCCGAAGCGTGAATTACGGTGCGGCTATTCCAGGTGATCTTTGCGTCCCGCGATGGCTGGGGGATTATGCATCCCGTCGCCGGGTGGTTCTCGAACCAATGGCGCACCACCCGACGACCCCCTGCAGGATATTTTCCTGAAGAAGAAGGGCCGGAGGAGATTTGGCTCGATATACAGGTCCGGCTCTACCAATCCCCGTGTGCTTGCGCTAGGAACCGGGCAAATCATAGCGGGCGCGGGCCCGAACGGACGGTTGCGACATGAAATTCACTCTTTCCTGGCTTAAAGAGCATCTCGATACCACGGCGACACTCGACCAGATCGCCGAGGCACTGACCGATCTTGGCCTCGAGGTCGAAGAGGTCTCGGACCCCGCGGCCCGGTTGAGTGCCTTTACGCTGGCTCGTGTGGTTCATGCCGAGCAGCATCCCGATGCCGACCGGCTGAAGCTGTGCCGGGTGCTGACCGATGAAGGTGAGAAGCAGATCGTCTGCGGCGCCCCCAATGCGCGCGAGGGCATTACCGTCGTATTGGCAAAACCCGGCGACTATGTTCCCGGCATCGATGTGACCTTGAGTGTCGGCAAGATTCGCGGGGTTGAGAGCCACGGGATGATGGCCTCGGAACGTGAACTGGAATTGTCAGACGAGCATGACGGCATCATCGAACTGCCCTCGGGGGAGGTCGGCCAGAAATTCGTGGATTGGCTGGCAGAGAATGCGCCGGAAAAGATCGATCCGACGATCGATATCGCGATTACTCCCAACCGCCCCGACGCGCTTGGTGTTCGCGGCATCGCCCGCGATCTGGCGGCCCGGGGCCTGGGTACGCTGAAGCCGTTGCGAGAAGCGAACATCTCGCCCGGTTTTCCCTGTCCGATCGGAGTCACCATCGAAGCGGGGGTTGCCGCCAAGGCGCCGTTCTTCTCGGGGCGGATGGTGCGAGGGGTCAAGAACGGACCGAGCCCGACATGGTTGCAAAAGCGTCTGACCGCCATCGGCCTGCGGCCGATCAACCTGCTGGTCGATATCACCAATTTCTTCACCTATGACCTGAACCGTCCGCTGCACGTTTTTGATGCGGCCAAGGTCACGGGCGACCTGACCCTGCGCGCCGCACGCGAGGGAGAAGAGATCCTTGCGCTGGACGACAAGACCTATCGCATGCCCGAAGGCGCCGTGGTCATCTGCGACGAGAACGGTCCCGAAAGCATTGCCGGGGTGATGGGGGGCGCGGCCTCGGGTTCGCAAGAGGACACGGCGGATGTCTTCATCGAAGCTGCCTGTTTCGATCCGATCAGCACCGCCGCGACGGGACGGATGCTGAAGATCAACTCGGATGCGCGTTACCGGTTCGAGCGGGGCATCGACCCGGAATTCACCTTGCAGGGGCTGGATCTGGCCACGCAGATGGTCATGGAACTATGCGGCGGCGAGCCATCCGAGGTGGTGACTGCCGGTGCCATTCCCGATACCGCTCGCGCCTATCGCCTCGACCCGTCGCGCACCGCCAGCCTTGTCGGGCTGGACATTCCCGAGGAGACCCAACGCGCAACGCTCGAAGCGCTCGGCTTCCGGTTGGAGGGTGACATGGCGCATGTCCCCTCGTGGCGGCCGGATGTGCAGGGCGAGGCCGATCTGGTCGAGGAAATCGCCCGTATCGCGAGCCTCACCGGGCTGGAGGGTAAACCGCTGCCGCGCCTGAAGCCCGGCGTGCCGAAGCCGGTCCTGACGCCTCTGCAAATGCGTGAACGCACGGCGCGACGCCAGACTGCGGCTTTGGGTTACAACGAATGCGTCACCTACAGTTTCATCGACCAGGCTGCTGCCAGTCTGTTCGGCGGCGGCGCGGATGCGGTGCGGGTCGAGAACCCGATCAGCAGCGAGATGACCCATCTGCGCCCCGATCTGCTGCCCGGCCTGCTGGCTGCGGCTGCCCGCAACCAGGCGCGCGGTTTTGCGGATCTGGCACTATTCGAGATGGGACCGGTCTTTGCTGGCGGCGAACCGGGCGAGCAGGCGACACAGCTGACCGGTCTGCTGGTCGGTTCCACCTCTCCGCGCGATCCCTTCGGCAGCCGTCGCAAGGTGGACCTCTATGACGCCAAGGCGGATGCCGAAGCCGTGCTGACCGTCATCGGCGCGCCGGCCAAGGCGCAGATCAACCGCAAGCTGGACGGCTGGTGGCATCCGGGCCGCGCGGGCAATATCGCGCTTGGTCCCAATGTGCTGGCGACATTCGGGGAAATCCATCCCCGGGTGCTGCGCGAGCTGGACGTCAAGGGCCCTGCCGTGGGTTTCACCATCCGCATCGCCAATATCCCCTTCCCGAAGACGAAAACTGCGACGCGGTCGGCGCTGAATATTGCCGAATTGCAAGCCGTCGAACGGGATTTCGCCTTCGTCGTCGATCCAAAGGTCGAGGCTCTGTCCCTGGTGAATGCCGCGCAGGGCGCTGACAAGGCGCTGATCGAACGTGTCACGGTATTCGATCAGTTCACCGGTCTCGAAGGCGGCAGGAAATCCATCGCCATCACCGCCCGTTTGCAGCCGCGCGACAAGACCCTGACCGATGCCGAGATCGAGGCCGTCAGCCAGAAGATCATAGACAAGGTCCAGAAAGCCACCGGCGGCGTTCTACGCGGTTAGTGCCTGCCGGAGAAAACAGCTCTTGTGTTGGCCGGAGCCAAGTATCTCTCGGCACTCTTGTATGGGTGGCCGGACAAGAACCGGTCTTGCACAGGCTTCAGCGCTTGGGGTGAGGACACAGTCGGACATCCGTCGCGGCTGCTTGAAGGTTAAGAGGCAGATCGCCAGCCTGCTCGCCTCGATCGGCTCGAAGATGGTCATACCCGGGACAGTAAATCCCATCGGCATCGTTACCGTGATCGTCGGAATTCCCTTCTTTTGTATCTGATCCTCAACCGAAGGATCGCAACATGGCAAGTTTGCAGCTTCACGATCTTGGCTATGCCTTGCGCTTTACCGATGCAGCCATCGTATTCAACGAGGTGCGCATGATCGCCTGTGGTCCGACGGCGGATGTGGTGACAGCAGAACTGGCGCGCCTGTTTTTCCTGCAGCACTCGATGTGATCTACGGATATATCAGACAGATTCGCAGAATCGATTAGGATTGGGAATGATCAAAGCCACCTCTGTTCTGGGCATTTATCTGATGCTTGCTGGATGCTCTGGCATTGATCACGATCTGCCGCCCCCGATTGCGGAATGCCAGGCCGTCGATCCCGTGACCAAAGTTCAGGTATGTGGGTAGGCAGCGCCGATCGAGAGATGACCACGGCAAATAGAGCCGGCATAACAGGGGCACCTGACCGAACGATCAACTGAAGATATGAATCGAAGTAATTGGAGAACATTGGTAATGTATCGCGCAATAATGGTTGTGGCACTGATTCCACTGGCAGGATGCAGCCAGAAACCCATGCCTATCGGCAAGCCGAATCCTGCATCGCTTCATTGTGTCAACCAGGGCGGGGTCGTGGAGCTTCGCAAGGAAAAGCAGGGTACGGTAGGATATTGTCATCTTCCCGATGGCCGCGTGGTTGAGGAATGGGAGCTGTTTCGATCTGCCCAAGCTGAGTAACTCTCCTGCCATGCAAGCGGCATGGCACCGTGTTACGAAAGCCCGGCTGAGCCTGGAATTGCGGGACAAGGCGGGCATCCTGCCATCCGCGCAATATCTGCGGGGATTAGAGGCGGCACGATAGGAGATCGCAAGCGCGAGCTGGCCGGCCTCTGTCCGCTGGCCCGGCTTGGGCTATCGCCCATCGCTCAACCCGTAGCGCCGGGCCTGATACGCAGCAGCCAGACAAAGACCAGCGTCAGTATCAGGAAACCCGCGCTGCCGGGGCTGGTGACGAAGATCAGCGGGTCGCCCTTGGAAACAATGAGAGAGCGGCGCAGGAATTCTTCCAGGTAAGGGCCAAGGATGACGCCCATCAGCATCGGCACCACCGGATAGTTGAAACGGCGCAGTGCGAAGGCGAAGATGCCGATCGCCAGGGCCATCCACATCTGGAACCCCGAGAAGGACGAGGCATAGACTCCGACCATCGAGATCATCGCGATGAAAGCGTAAAGCACCCCGCGATTGATCCGGGCCAGCCGCATGTAAAAGGGTCCGAACAGGATCACCGAGACCAGCACGAAGATCGACGCAACGAAAAGCGCAACGAAAAGCGCGGCGAACATCGGAGCAATCGTCGCGGCATTGTCGGTCAGCAGTCCGGGGCCGGGCACCAGCCCGTGAATCAGCAGGACGCCGAAGATGATCGCCGTGACCGCGTCTCCGGGAATGCCCATGGTCAAAAGCGGGATGATCGCGCCGCCGCACATGGCGTTATTCGCGGATTCCGAGGCGGCCAGCCCTTCATGCGAGCCCTGGCCGAATTCTTCGGGACGGCGGGAACTGCGCTTGGCCTCGGCATAGGCGATGAAAGAGGCCATCGAGGCACCGCCGCCCGGCAGCATCCCGATCAGCACGCCGATGATCGAACTCTTGATATAGGTGATCGGCCCGATCTCGCGGATCATGGCGAGGCTGGGAACGAAGTCGCGATGACGCAGCTTGGGCATCCGGGCCACGGCCTCGCCGCGCATCTCGTGCGCGGGAGTGCTTGCCTGGACCAGAAGCTCGCAAACCGCGAACAGGCCGATCACGGCGGGCAGAAGTCCGATCCCCTCCACCAGGTGATAGCTGTCGAAATCGAAGCGGCCCACGGGCACCATCGGGTCGATCCCGACGGTCGAGATCATCAGCCCGCAGGTCATCGCGATGATGGCCGGCCAGATCGGCCCGCGCGCGACCACCGTCACTGTCACCACGGCCAGGAGCACAAGCGAGAACTTGTCGGGCGTTCGGAACAGAAGCGCCAATTCGCTGATCGGTTGGGCCAGAAGCATCAGAACCACGGCCCCGATCATGCCGCCCACCGACGAGGCGAAGGCATCGAGACCGAGTGCCTGTGCGCCGTGGCCCTGTTTCATCAGCGCATGCCCGTCGATACTGGTGATCGCGCCAGAGGGCGCGCCGGGAATATTTACCGTGATCCCGGTGATCGAGCCCGCATAAATCCCGGCCATGTAGATGCCCATGACCATGATCAGCGCATGCACCACCTCCATCCCGAAGGTGAAGGGCAGCAACAGGGCGATGGCCAGCGTCGCGGTCAGACCCGGAATGGCCCCGAAAAACAGCCCCAGAAGGAAACCGCCGACCAGGTAGAGGAACGGCCAAGGCGTGAACAGCGTCGTGAATCCGGTCAGAAGCTCCGACATCGGCCTACAGGCTCCAGCCCGGCAGCGAGAGGCCGAACAGCTTGTCAAAGAACAGCCAGCCAAAAACGGTGATCGCGGCGGCGGTAACGGCGGACAGGCCGATGGCGCGCAAGGGCCGCCCGGTTTCCTCGAAGTTGAAATACAGCGCGACGGCAAAGCAGTAGAGCCCCGCCGAGACGAAATAGCCGACATGCAGCAGGCCGGCGGCGAACAACCCGGTCAGCAGGATCAGCAGAGCTGGCCCGGCAAGACCGATTGCGGGGACATGCCCGGAATTTGCCGCAGGCCGCGAGCTTGTTGGACGGGCCCCGCGCAATTCGGCCAGGATGATGCGGATCGCGCCAATGAACAGGATGACGCTCAGCACGATTGGCAGCAGCGACGGCCCCGGCTCACCCGATCTTGTGAAAGGGATGCCCAGTTGCGGGATCTGGCTGGCATAGACCGTGGTCATCACCAGCAGGACAAGCGCGAAACTGACCTGCCCGTTGAGCCGGCGAAGACCACTCATCTGCGGGTTCCTCTCGTTGCCGGGTTACTTTTCAAGGATACCCTGCTCGACCAGGTCGTCGATGAGCGCAAAGGCCTTCTCTTGCGAGGTCTTGACATATTTCGCCGTCTCCTCGCCATTCATCCAGACCGCGCCCATGGCGGTCTCTTCGGCGCGTTCCTGGAACTCGGGCATTTCAAACACGGCTGCAAAGGCCTTTTCCAACGCCTGCTTCTGATCTTCGTCGATGCCCTTCGGTGCGGCGATCAGGCGGAAGCTGCCCCAGACCACGTCAAGGCCCAGCTCGGTGAATGTGGGCGTATCGGGCAGGAATTCGCTCCGCTCGGCACCCATCACCGCCAGCACCCGGGCCTGACCCGATTCCACTGCCGGATAGATGGCCGATGCACTCAGCGAGGCGGCGTCGGTTTCCCCCGACAAGAGCGCTTCGCGCTGTGCGCCCGACCCGTCGGGATAGGGGATATGGCTGACCTCGATCCCGGCCGCGTCCGCCATGTCCAGCGCGGGCAGGTGCCAGACGCCACCATTGCCGACATTGGAGATCGACAGCTCGCCCGGTGCCTCCTTGGCGGCGGCGATGAAATCCTCCAGCGTTTCATATGGGGAATCCGATGCCACGGCGAGCACCGTCGGATGCACGGTGACCGATCCCAGATAGGTCAATTGCTCGGTATCGTATCCCGGCACCAGCCCGTAATAGGGTACGGTGATTACACTGTCCCATGTCAGCGATCCGATGGTGTAGCCGTCGGGCTGCGCCTTCATCAGCCGCAAAGTGCCGATGCCGCTTTGCGCGCCATCGATATTCTGGGTGTTGATGCCGACGCCCAACTGTTCCTCGGCAAAATTCATGAAGGTGCGCATCACCGTATCGGTGCCGCCGCCTGCGCCCCATGGCATGATATGGGTGATGTCCTTCTCAGGATAATCCTGTGCGGTGGCGGGGCCGGCGAAGGGCAGCGCCAGCAGGAATGCTCCGATGGCGGTCCTGGTCCTGTTGAAGATCATTGGTTTTCCTTTCCCTGTTGTTTGCATTGCGCCGCAACGGCGCGGCCTGTCATCCCATCCAGCGGCGGACGGGGGCCCGCGCCTCTTCCAGAGGCTGGCAGATGACATCCACAAGCGTCGGCCCGTCATGGGCAAGCGCCTCTTTCAGGACGGATTCGAGTTTCGTGGAGTCTTCGACACGCCAGGATTTCACGCCATAGGCCGCAGCCACGGCGGCCTGATCGGTGCGGTTGAAATCCACGTTGTAATAGCGCGCATCGCAATCGTCGTGCTGGCTGGCCTTGATCCAGCCGAAATTCGAGTTCGAAAAGACGATATAGGTGATCGGCGCGCGTGAGCGGGTCACGGTTTCCAGCTCTCCGCAGGTAAAGCCGAAAGACCCGTCGCCCATCAATGCCACGGTCTTGCGCTCGGGCGCGCCGAACCACGCCCCGAGCGCGGCGGAAAGCGAATAGCCAAGCGCGCCATGGGCCCGGTTGGTGATGAAATGCCGCCCCGGTTTAGGCAATGTGTAATAGGCCGAGAAATAGGGGCAGGAGGTGCCGGGATCCGAGACGATGGTCGCGTCCTCGGGCAAGGTGCGCTGAAGCGCCGCGATGATCCGTTCCGGGCGGATCGGGAATTCGTCGGAAGCGGCCAATGCGTCGAATTTCTCGAACTTGCGGCGGCGGATATCTGCGACGGCACTTGCTCCGCCCATGCTGGCCTCGCCCTGCTTGCGGCGGTCCAGCTCGGCATTGAGCGCCTCGAGCGTCAGGCGCAGATCGCCGACCACCGCGACTTCGGTGGGCAGGACGGCACCGACGACCATTGGATCGACATCGCAATGTACGATGCGTGTTCCCTGCTTGGGTGCCTCCCAACGCGAGGTCGTGGTCGAACCAGCCCGGCAGCCCATGAACACCACCAGGTCGGCACCGGTCATCGCCTCCCATGTCTCGTCGGTGCCACCGTTCGAGCCGACCACGCCAAGGCAGTTGGGATGCGTCTCGGCCAGACTGCCTTGTCCCGAGATCGAGGTGGCGACCGGGATGTCCAGCCGCGTGGCCAATCGATCAAGCTCATCCATTGCGCCCGAGATGACGACCCCGCCGCCACAGACGATCAGCGGCGATCCGGCCGACAGGATCGCATCCACTGCCGCCGCGACCGAATCCGGGTCCGGACCGGTGCGATAGGCGGGATAGCTGCCCAGCTTGGGATCCGCCCAGATATCGGCAGCTTCGACGCTGTCATACTGGATGTCATAGGGCAGGCCCAGATGCGCCGCGCCCGAGCGTCCGGTGGTCATGGCGCGGAATGCCTTGCGGACCATGCGCGGGATGTGATCGGCCCGCCGGATGACCGTGTTCCACTTGGTCAGGGGCCGCATCAGTGCCTCTTGATCGACCTCGGTCAGCGGATAGCGGCCATAAGAGGCGACCGCGACATCCGTGGTGATCCCCAACACGGCGTAGGAGCTTTCGCTGGCCTCGATCAGGCCGGGCAGGATATAGGTCGCCCCGCCGCCCGACGGCCCCTCGCAAACCCCGACCCTGCCGGTTACCCGGGAATAGGCGTCGGCCATATAGGTCGCGCTGCGCTCGTCCCGCGTCAGCACATGGGTGATCCAGTGATCGAGCTGCAGCATCGCGTCATAGAATGGCAGCGTCGTATCCCCGCACAGACCGAAGATATGTTTGACGCCATGTGCCTCTAGGCTGCGCACCATGGCCTGCGCGCCATTCAGGGTATTGCTCACGGTTGCTCCTTCATCCTGGCGTACCGGAATACTTTTCTGCATACAGTCATGTATTCTTTGATTGTATGCAGGACAATATTCAGAACTGAACACAAATCAATTGCTTTTTCCTCCGGCGCGGGTAATTTCTCGGCAACCCGGCGGATCATGCTGCCGAACCAGAGCCAAGGTGTTGACGAGTAATGGAAACCAAGCAAGGGGCCGTTGAACGCGCCTATCGCGCGCTCAAGGAAATGGCGGCCAGCTACAAGTTCAAGCCTGATGAGCGTCTGAATGAATCAACGCTTTCGGTACAGCTCAATATCAGTCGGACTCCGCTGCGAGAGGCGCTTAATCGGCTGATAGCAGAGGGGTTTTTTACATTCCGCAGCGGACAGGGGTTCTATTGCCGCTCGCTCAATCCATCCGAGATCATGGATCTTTACGAGGCTCGCGCCGCGATCGAAAGCGAGGCCGCGAGGCTGGCCGCACGACGTTTCGATCCTGCGGAACTGGCCGGGCTCCAGAGGTTCCTGAAGGAATCGGAGGCTGTTTACAGCCCCGGCGTCTCTCCGGTCGAACTTGTCCGGCTGGACGAGGAATTTCACCTGCGGCTGGCAAAACTGTCCGGCAATGCCGAACTTGTCCGGCTGTTGGAGAACGTGGCAGAGCGTATCCATTACATCCGGATCATCGACCTGCAATCCCTGAGCGAGCGCGAAGGGGTACCTGCCATCACGATCCGGCCCCATGTCCGTATCCTTGCCGCGGTCAAGGCCGGGAATGAAGAGGGCGCAGCGCGCGAGATGAACGCACATATCTCGCGCCGCCTCGAAGAGGTGACACAGAACGTCCGTATGGCCTTTTCACGCATTTACGCGCCCTGAGGGCGATTATCGCGTCAGGCGGTCCGGCATTGCAGCCGCAGGTCCAGCGATGGCACGAGGATTGCACCTTTTCCGGTTCGTCCCTCCTGCCACTCGACGCCATTCGTGCTCGATGCTCGCCGGGATATATCCGAAAGATCGTCGAACAACAGGGTTGCAGACGCGAAACCGGGCGTTTCATGCTGGCTTAGCCGGATCGTGAAACCGCCATCCCGGATCAGCCAATCATTCCCGGATGGTTCTGCCGCGCTTTCGGCGAGCATGGCATAGGTGCGCGCCTCCCGTTCCGGGTCGAGGCTATGGATGGCGATCTCCGCCAGCCCGGCAAAGCCGTTGGGATGGGTCAGCCATTCAACGCGCCAGACAAGATCGGGTGTCAGATGCTGGCAGAAATAGACCCGACCGGCCGGAAACTCCTCCATCCTCATCCGGACATTGTGGAACCGTGCCTGCCGCGTCTCGCCCTCGATCTCGACCGGGCGTTCCAGAATGATCGGCTCTTGCGGATCGAACCCGGCCGCGATCAGCCGTGCATGGGTCGCAGGGGCATCGTCGCTGCGAAACACAAGGCCGTTCAGGCCTGGAGGACTGTCCAGGACTTCTTGCCGTTGCCGTCCGCTCTGGGGCACGCCGACAAGTTCCAGATAGGCGCTCGGTTCCAGCATGAGGTGATTGATGGAACCGAGCGAATGATGGCCGCGGGGCGTCAGGCAAAAGCCCAGATCCTCGAAGATCGCGGCCGCGTCATCCATGTTTCGCAGGGTATTGATGACGATATGGTCCAGACTCATGTCGCGTTCCCTTGCAAATAGAGACCATCCGATGGGATGGCCGCTTCCATTTCGTTCGACGTCGTCGCCGCCGACCATGAAGCACAGTAAGTGCAAGCGCGAAAGTCGTCGAATCCACATGCCAGGCTTTCGGGCCATCGGCTTGACAACATCTATGATGCCCCAATGATGGGCGCGGATTTCGAGGGAGATGTGATGACCTATATTCCGGCCGAGAACCGCTATGACCGCATGGTCTATCGCCATTGTGGCTGTTCGGGGCTGAAATTGCCCGCCGTGTCGCTGGGCCTTTGGCACAATTTTGGCCATGACACACCGCACAAGACGAAACGCGCGATTTGCCGCACGGCATTCGATCATGGCATTACTCATTTCGATCTGGCCAATAATTACGGCCCACCGCCAGGAAGCGCGGAAGAGGCGTTTGGAGAGATCCTGAAGACCGATTTCCGGGGATATCGGGACGAGTTGGTTATCAGTTCCAAGGCCGGATACGACATGTGGCCGGGGCCTTACGGCGAATGGGGCAGCCGGAAATACCTGATCGCCTCTTGCGACCAGTCGCTGAAGCGCTTGGGCGTGGATTACGTGGACATTTTCTATTCCCATCGCTTCGATCCGGAAACACCGTTGGAAGAGACCATGGGTGCGCTCGATCACATCGTGCGATCGGGCAGGGCGCTCTATGTCGGCATTTCCAGCTATAACAGTCAGCGTACGCGCGAGGCAGCGGCGATCCTGAAGGAACTGGGCACGCCATGCCTGATCCACCAGCCCAGTTACAACATGCTGAACCGTTGGGTGGAGCGCGATGGGCTGAAGGATACACTGGCCGAGCTGGGGATCGGATCGATCGCATTCACACCGTTGGCGCAGGGCATTCTGACGAAGAAATACCTGGGCGGTATTCCCGATGGCAGCCGTGCCGCACAAGGCAAGTCGCTGGACCCCGGAACGATCACCGAAAGCGCATTGGAAAGCGTGCGCAGGCTGAATGCGTTGGCCGAGAAGCGCGGTCAGACCTTGGCCCAGATGGCAATCGCGTGGGTGTTGCGTCGCGATGGTATCACCACGGCGCTAATAGGCGCATCGCGTCCCTCGCAGGTCGAGGATTGCGCGGGGGCGGTCGGCAATCTGGAATTCACCGAGGCTGAACTGGCCGAGATCGACCGGATTTCCTCGGAGGAGGACATCAATCTCTGGGCGCGGTCGTCCGAAGGGGTTTGAAACCCGTCGCGATGACATATGTCGATTGCATTGCCATTGGCGTTTGAGGGCCAGCCGCCTATGGCAGGTTGTCGAATGTCCCGCGTTGCAGAAGCAGTGTTGCGCCGGACCGGGAAATCCAGTCGGCGATTTTCTGGCGCGCCGCGTTTTCCAGGCTGCCGATACGGCTATCCATCAGGATCAGTCCGGGGCGAAGTTGCATGGCGCGCACCAGACTGACCAGCATGCGTTCCGAGAATGACAGGTTTCGCCCCCCCTCGGACAGCTTGCCATCGAGGCCGCCCAACCGGGAAAGAGCGTCGGCAAGCCCGGCTTCTTTCGCGAGCGTTTCAATATGCGCATCGTCTTTGCGACGCGATATTCCAAGGGTCAACGCTCTGCGCAGCGATCCCCGGAGGATAAGCGGTTCGGGACTGATCGCGACAATTCCCCGCCGCAGGCTGCCCCGGCTTACCTGCCCGAGGCAGAGACCGGAAAAGCCGATACGTCCTTCCGGTATTTTTTCGAGCCCCCGCAGGGCATCGAACAGATAGGCGGTGTCGTGCTCGTTCAAATCCAGCAGAGCATTGCCTCCGGCGTCCAGATCAAGTTCGAACCGGCTGCCCGATGGCATTTCGAGACTCGAAATGGCAATGGCAATCGGTCCTTTGGGCAAAGCGCGTGTTTTGACATAAGACCCGCGCTGCCGCCTGGAAAGTGCTGCATCCGCCTTGATTGCCGCCGAACGCCAGGCCGAATACAGGTTCCAGACGGTCGCGAGATCGCGCAGGGGCGAGATCATCAATCCGAACGCTGCCAGCCCGCCCGCGATCTCGCCGGGCGTTGCGCCGCTGCGAAAGCCGCTCAGGATGATTACCATTGCTGCCAGCCCGGCCAGAATATCGGGGATCGCCTTCAATGCTTCGGCCATGCGGATGCGCGCAATCGCCGCCTGGACCATGCGGTCGATCTTGCGATCAAGGCGGTCCGTCTCGATCCCACGGCGGCCCAGATGGTCCAGTTCCGGCGCCATGGGCATTCGTTCGGCCATATCGACGGCGATGCGGGCGCGCCGGGCGCGAAGGCGCCGATGCAGAGGTCTGAGATGGAACCCGCCGAATCCGATCGTGCCGAGCGTGACGATGACGAGCGGAAGTGTTGCCAGGGCGAAGATCGGGGCGAGCAACCACAGCACGGCAAGCGCCATGGGGATCAGGATTATGCCCGCGACAAGACGGGGAAGGCCAAGCCCGACCCAGTTGCGAAACGCGGTCATGTCGCCCACGAAGCGCAGGCTCATATAGCCATTGCGCCGCGCGGCAACATCGCTTGCCGACATTCCGGCGGCATGTTCGAACAGGGCAAGCCGGATGTCGCGCGCATAGGATTGCCCGAGCCGTTCGCCCGTCACCCGTGCCGCAACCCGGGCCATTGCGATCACCACCCCGGAAGCCGCCAATGTGACGAGCAATGTCACCGGAAGCACTGCCGGGCCATGCAGGGCCTCGAACAGCCCACGAGTGGCGAATGCCGCAGCACCTGCCCCAACCCCTTGCGCAAGTGTCAGCGCGCTGACCGCCAGCAATCCCCTCTGGCGGCCATGTCCCAACAATCCGGGCAGAGCCATCAGGCGGCGCTCTGCCACTTGGCCCCTGCTCGCAGGGCGAATGCGTTGGCTTCTGCGGGATCGGACAGATCGCTCTTTCCAAGCACCCGGATGCCGGTTGCGGTTCGGGCTTCGGCGGATGCCATGGGTGAGCAGCTCAGCATGCCTGTCAATGCGTCCGGCTCGACACCGTGCCGTCGAAGCTCGGCAACACCGCCCGCGGCCGCGACCGCATCGCCACAGGCGAAGACGAAGCCAGAGATGCGCTTTCGGAATTCAGGATCGGCAAGAAGCTGTGCCGTCTCGCGCTGAAACAACCCATCGGCTATTTCCAGAACGGCGATCTCGCAGCCAGAGTCTTCGGCATGGGCGAGCAGCCGTTCGATCCCGGCACGGACACGTCCGACCGGTTCGCGATAGGTCGAAACCATCCCGGCATCGGTGAAATCGGCTACCACATGCGCGCCGGTGTCCTGGTATTCGTTGAAATCACCAAACGCGCCCGTGCCAGTGCCCTTGAGCGCGGCGACGCACCAGCCTGCGCGGCGCAATCCCAATGCAAGCTGTGCGGTGGCGACTGTCTTGCCGGAATTCATTGCCGTTCCGAATATTGCGACCACAGGAATCCGGTCACCACGCGCCGATGGCTTCAGCGCGTAGTCCTCGAGGTTCAGGGATGTGCCATCTGCCCGGATCAGCCGTCCGGCAGGAATGAGGCGTGTCGCCTGCCTGATCCGTTCATTCTTCGCCACCATCCGTCCGATGCAGCCGCCACCGGCAAGCATATCCGCACCTTCACGCCTGATCTCGGCAAGGCCTTCGAATTGATCGGGTGCATAGCGCGCTCCGCAGGCCAGCACGATCGCATCGCCCGGATAGATATCCGAATGCCGTCCCGAGGAAAGCTGCACGCGCCGGTGCTGTCCGATCTCGGCTACATGCGCCAGGATCAGATCGCCGGGGCGGGCCTTTGAGAATTCGGTATCCATGCCGGCGATCGCATCATGTGGAACCCGGCGCGTGGAGAATGTCCATTTGGCGGCGGCAATTTGCGTTTGAAGAGGGGGCGTCATGTCGTGTTTCCTGTAATTCTGTGAATGATCGAGCCGGCGTCAGCCGGCGGCGGCGAGTGATATGGAGGTATCGGGAATATCGGCCACCATCCGGGCCAGGCCGGCAGTGATGATCGCCTGCTCGACATCATGGCTACAGTCCGGCAACTCGATCAGGGAAATCCTGGCCGTGTAACCATTGGAGCGCGCCGCCTTGCGCACGGCCTCGACATAGGATCGGGCGCGGTCATGCCTTGTCCGGCCTTGTCCGGCATCCAATGCTGGAGTGACTCGCAGGGCGCAATCACGCTCCGTGTCCCGGGTGCCGATGAATACGCGAATTTCAAGCCCGAGATAGGCGGCAAGCCCTGCCTGTTTGCGTCGGGTCCACAGCTCTGCGCCCCGCGCATCGCTTTTGCCAAGGCCGTAGGGAAAAGGCATCGACATATTGGGCAGGCAATACCAACCGGCAGCAGCGAGGTTAAGCCGGGCGATACGTTGCGGATAGAGCATGGCGGTGCGATGGGCGAGCTGCGCCCCGCCGGAATGACCGAATAGATCCACCGGACCCGCGCAAGCGGGAAATTGCAGTGCGAGCCTGTTCAACAGCTCGACAAGGGCTTGGTCGGCGCGCGCCGCAGGCCCCGGACGCTGAAAATGCGGCCAGTCCTTTTCCGTGAAATGCGGTACGATAATCAATCGGCCATTGCGTTCGGCCTCGTCTCGAAAATATCGCACCAAAGTCTGGGCGTTTCGCGAAATACCGTGCAGGACCACGAGCGGCTTCGCATGCGTGATACGGCGTGGATGTATGACATATGCCTCAAGCGGGCCAGCCGGCGTCGCGACCCTGATGTGATCGGTGGTGCTTGCGGTGGCAAGGTTTTCGAATTTGCGGTCCATGACGGTTCTCCTTGAGCCGTGTTCCGCATCGATTACGCGGAAGCATGGGAAGTATTCCTGACCGGTTAAATTTTTCTTGCGAAATTGAGCGCGTCGTGGGGACAGGATAAACTTTTTCAAGACTGACAGCGGGTCGGGACGGTTCGCGAAATCCCGATGGCGTGGAAATTATCGGATTCGCTGTCATTCACATGTTCTGCCCAATGATCACTTCCTGCCGCTTTCGGTTGTCGGCAATACCCCATGCCTGCTTTTCGAGCGGCAAAACCCAGGGCTCGGTTGACAAGAGATTCCATTCGACCCGAGTCAGATCGGCATCGGGGTCGATGAAGATCTGGCAGGGCCGACCGTTCAACGATTTGCAGATCTCGGCGTGGACCGAAACGTCGCGCCCTTCCTGCTGCCATAGATCGGCCAGGTGATTGGCGAATTGATGGATCATGTCGGCGCGGACCAGCATCTTGTCCGTCTGACGGAAGGTCAGATAGTCGTCGGGATCGACCCGCCAGCTATCGCCGCTCTCCCGGTCGGTCACGACGAACATGCCTACCGCCTCGCGATCGAAGAGCCGCATCCGCCACGAGAAACGGTGGCCGTCGCCGCTCCAGCGGATCTCGGATTCAAAGGCGCCGCCGCGGATCGGGATCACCAGTTGCCCGGCAAGCCAGACCGCGGACACCAGCAAGACGAAGCGGGGCAGAGCCTTGGCCGGAGTGGTGGTTTGCGGCATCCGCGATACTGTGCCTTTTTTGCGCAGGCAGCTGATCATCCGGACGGGCCAGTCGGGCGCGAAGAAGATCGTGGTGGCGGCAATGGTCAGCCAGGGGAATATGCCGATATTGAAGAAGAAGGCATTGGCAAAATGGAACAAGCCGTAGATCAGGAAAACCGGAAGCCGGGTCTTTCGTTTCAACAGCAGCGGTGCTCCCAACACATGCAACGCGATCACGCTCCAACAGGCCAGGACGATCAGCCAATCCTGCTGGAAGACTGGCTCGATCCATAGCCCATCGGTTCGCTCACGCAGCCATAGCCCAAGCGGCTCTCCCCGCAGCCAGTCAGGTGTCAGCTTCACCAACCCGGCATAAATCAGCACGATCTCGGTCTGCGCGCGCAGCATGAACACCGCCGCATAGGGCACCGAGGTTTCGCGCCGCGGCCGGATCAGGGCGTCCAGCGACCAGACACGCGCCGCAGGCAGGCAACACAGCAGTAAGGCGTAAAGCAGCACCAGGTAGAAATGATTCAGATACTCTGCTGAATCGAGTAGAAAGAAATAGCCGAAAAGCAGGGTCAGTGCGATGATGGCGAAACGGTATAACAGTCCCAGCATGACCAGAAGCGCCGCCACGCCGAGACCAAGCCAGGCAATCTGGATCCAGGGCTCTGGCAAGGGTTCGACCCATGAGAAACCCGGGTAGGAGAAATGGAAGTCGGGCGCGACCCAATAGCGCCAGATCCGGTCATATTTGATGAAGCGCCAGCAATCCCAGAGCAAAAGCGCCCCGAAAATGATACGGAACAGGGCAAGGGACTGGGCGGGAACGGCCAGGGACAAGTGGTTGAGGATTCTGCTTGGCAAGGCGACCGACATTGGCTTTTCTCTTCCATCATACGGTGTTCGATGGAATTACGCAGCATGCTGACACGTTATTCCCGCGACGATGGCGGAAAGTGGGGAGAGCATGAGCGCAGGACTTGAAATTTATTATGACGGGGAATGCCCATTCTGCCGTGCCTATATGCGAATGCTGAACCTTCGCCGCGCCGTGGGCGAGGTCGAACTCATCGACGCGCGCTCGGACGATCCGCGGGTTGCCGTGCTGACCGAGGCCGGTTTCGATCTTGATGAAGGCATGGCGGTGCGGCACGGCGCGCAGATCTTTCACGGCGCCGAGGCCATCCGGCTTCTGGCCGTTCTGTCAGAGGAGCGGGGGGTGCTTCGAATGGTCCTGCGTTCGCCGCGCCGGGCTGCGATCATCTACCCGATATTGCGGGCCGGGCGCAGGCTGACATTGAGATTACTCAATCGCCAGGGACTGCACTGAGGACGAGAACGGTATTATCCGAAAAAGGAAGTGCCGGCGGATCGCCGGCACTTCAGTTGCTGTGCGGAAGGGGGATGTCCGCAGTGCATCAATCGTCATCGTCGTTGCCGCCCCGACCTCCGCGGCCTCCGCGAGTCCCGCCATTGTCGTCATCGTCGTCCCTCGATGCCCGCCCGCGACCGTCATCGTCGTCGTCGTCGCGTGAAAAACTGGTGCCGCGGCGGCCATCATCGTCGTCGTCATCGCGCGAAAAGCTGGTGCCACGCCGGCCGTCATCATCATCGTCATCGCGTGTGGATCGATTTCCTGCGTGGCTGTGGCCCAAGCCACCAAAAATACTGTTCAGAAAGCGGGCCACCGGATCAGGATCGGCGAAACTGGCGCTCGGCAGGGTCACGCCTCCCATCAGGGCGGCGATGGTCAGGATTTTCAGGGTCTTCATGATCTTCTCCTGTTTTCAAGGCGGCCTTTGGCAGCCGCACCAGGATTACGTGGCATGGCCATATTTATTCCCGGGTTCTTTCATGGTTTGATGAAGATTGGAGTTCCCGGTTTCACGAGATCATATATTTCCGTCATTTCATCATCCGATACGGCGACGCAGCCCAGGGTCCAATCCTCGGGTGGATTTCTCGTGGCGGTTCCCCGTCCGTGAATGAAAATATCGCCGCCGGGGCTCAAGCCTTGGGCGCGTGCATGGGCGCTGTCCCGCGCATTCGGATAGGAAATTCCAAGAGACAGATGGAACCTGGAGTTCGGATTCTTGTGGCTGATGTAATACAATCCCTCTGGTGTTCTGCCATCACCTTGAAAACGCTTGTGTCCCTCTGGACTCGGGCCCAGGTCGACCTTGTAGGAACTGACCGACTTCCTGCCGTTGAGCAGGTGCAGGGTTCGTTCGGATTTATCTAACAGAAGTTGGGTGATTTCCGTGGTGCTGCGATCAATATTTGCCATCGAAACGCCGGGGAAAAGGGCCATGATCAGAAGACAGGCTTGCAAGGACGATTGTTGCATAATGATCTCCATTTTTCCTGAAGAAGCGATCTCGTTGCTTCATATGGAAAATACGGAGGTCACGATTTTTTATTCCGGATGTGAGGAATTTATTTGGGTCCACAATTCATTTATCAGGGCCAGATAATCGCGCAGTTTTATCGCCACGCTCACTCTGCCAGTGCCGTCGTTTCCTCAGCCGGAGTGAGTGGGGCGCCAGCCTCCGTTTCGGCCAGGAACTTGTCCAGCGCCTCGAGGTCACCCGAGGCGGGAACATAGCCCTCGGCGGCCTCTATGTCGGTGGCAAAGCGTTGTGACCAGCCTTCCCCCTCGCGGCAGGCGACGACAACCGTCATCTCGGTGCCGGAATGGGTCTCGAACTCCCGGCACAGTTCACCCGCACCGGTTCGGTAAGAGGCGATCATGGTCAGGTCTTGTCCGTCCGGCAACTCGCTGGATTCGCCTGACATCAGGCTGTCCAGCGCGGTGAGATGAGCTTTGGGCAAGCTGCTTTCCGGGCCGCCGTAGCCCCACCACCAGCCAAGGCCGATCACCGCCGCTGCCATCGCTGCCGCCAGTGCCGCCAGCGGGCGGCGGTTAAGATTGGCCGGCGCCGACCCGCGCTGTTCTTCGGGTGGGGCGGGCTTGGTCTGCGTGGCGGCGGTGATCCGTGCGATCAGTGCGGCATCCCTGGGTGACGGCTGTGGCCGAGCCGCTTCCTCGCGTAGCAGGCGCCGGGTTTCGGTAAAGCGGCGCAGCCGTGCCTGCAATTCGGAATCCGCTTCGACCGCAGCCATGACACGTTCGGCAACGTCGGAAGACAGCTCGCCATCGGCCAGCGCCATCAGGGTTTCGTCTGTGATCTGCATCTGCGGTTCCTTGGCCAAGACGGGCTCCTTACATCGCTTACGCGCCGCCGGTCATTTTATTCCCAGCTTCTCGGCCAAGGCCAGCCGTGCGCGGGACAAGCGGCTCATGACCGTGCCTTTCGGGACATTCAAAACCTCGGCCGCTTCGGCGTAACTGAGCTCATGAATGCAGACCAGATCGAGAATTTCGCGCTGTTCGGGCGAGAGTTCGGCCATCGCAGCTTCGGTCGAGCGCAACATCAGCCGCGCTTCGATCTGTCCCTGGGAATCGACCGGCAACGCCTCGGGCATCTCGAATACATCGACTTCGGCGCCACGGGTCCTGTGGCGACGCGTCATGTCGATAAAGGCGTTGCGCATGATTCGGAACAGCCAGGGCTCAAGCCGCAAGGCCGGGTCATAGCTGTCGGCAGCGATAATCGCCCGCTCTACGGTGATCTGGACCAGATCGTCGGCGACATCGCCGCGTCGCGAAAGAGACAGGGCATAGCGCCGCAAGGCTGGCAGACGCTCTATCAGAGCCTCGCCAAACGCTGCATTCATGGCATTCTCCGACCCGGAAAGACAAAATGCATCAACGAAGGGAATATATCCTGCGCAGCAGCGTAGTAATATGAAACCGGAAGTAAAGGGGCCGAACATGCCGAAATTCGTGATCATCCTGATCGTCGCTATCATGACGTTGCCGATGCAGCCGCATATCGGTTCCGAAGGCCCGTCGTTGTTCCTGGCTGCCCTTGCGGATGACGACGATGACGATGGCGGTCGCCGCGAGATAGGTGACGACGATGATGACGACGGCCCCACCCGGCGTCGGGTCCGGGCTCCGCGAGCGACGCCGCCAACGCCACTTCCGCAAAGGGCCGCGAATGAAATCCTGGCGCGCGGCCTGTCGGAAGACGATCTGGCCGGATTACTGCAACAGGATTTCAGCACGCTCGAAAGCAACAGGCTGTCAAATGGCCAGTTATTGGTGCGCTTGCGCAAGCCCGCCGCGCTGAGCATGAACGAGGCTCTTGCCATCGTGCGCGAACTGACTTCGGACGACGGCTCGGATTTCAACCATTTTTACCGTTCCGAGCAAGGCAGTGCCTGCAATGGCATCGATTGCCCCGCACGGCAGATGATCGACTGGCCCGTCTCGACCGCCGCTTGCGGAAGCCTGCCGCGAATCGGCATGGTGGATACCGGGTTGAACGCGCAACACAAGGCCTTGGAGGGCGCGAAGATTCAGCTGCATCGCTTCGACGATGGCCGGAAAGCGTCGGACCTCTTGCATGGCACCGCAGTCGCCGCGCTGCTGGTCGGAGAGGCCGATAGCCGCAGTCCGGGCCTGATCCCCGAAGCCGAGCTTTTGGCGGTGGATGCTTTCCACCGCGCCGGTCAGGATCAGCGCACCGACGCGTTTTCATTGATCCGGGCGCTGGATTACCTGGCCGACAGGCAGGTCAGGATCGTCAATCTTTCGCTGGCCGGTCCAGCCAACGAGGCTCTGGAGGCGCAGGTCTCGAAAATGGACAAGACCGGAATATTATTGATAGCCGCTGCGGGAAATACGGGGCCGGCAGCTCCTCCTGCGCATCCGGCCGCCTATCCGCAGGTCATCGCCGTTACAGCCGTCGATCGCCGCGGAACCATCTATCGCCGCGCCAATCGTGGGCCCCATATCGATCTGGCGGCTCCCGGTGTCGATGTCTGGACGGCGGCATCGATTCGCGGCGCGCGCACCAAGACCGGCACCTCTTATGCCGCGCCGTTCGTCAGCGCAGCCGCAGCGCTGCTGCTGCAAAGCGAGCCGGGCCTGACCAATGAGCAGATCCGTTCACGCCTGCTTGCCGATGCCCGCGATCTGGGACCGCAGGGGCGCGACAATATTTTCGGGGAAGGTCTGGTCACGGCGCAAACGGCCTGCAGGTAGAAACCGTCCTTGCATCGCCATCTCAGGGGCCGCCATCTGCCTCACCTCGAATGGAACCGATGCTCGGGGGAAACGCGACCGGGAGACCGGAGTCTGGCCTGATATGCGGAAAAGGCCGAGATCGCAGATATTTCTGCCCCTGTAGTACCGCTATACTACCCGCGGCCTTCGATGGTGCCGTAATTTTTTCCTGCAATGAACAGGCAATAGAGGCTCGCAATGGCGAAATACATCCATTCGATGATCCGGGTTCTGGACGAGGCGGCTTCGGTCCAGTTCTATGACCGCTGCTTCGGCCTGAAGGTTGCCGAGCGGTTGGATTTCGAGAATTTCACACTGGTCTACCTGGCCAACGAAGAAAGCGGGACCGAGCTTGAACTGACCGTCAACAAGGGCCGGACCGAGCCCTATGATCTGGGCGATGGCTATGGTCATGTCGCCTTTTCCGTCGATGATGTGGACGCGCTGCACGCGAGGCTGGAAGCCGAGGGCTATGCACCTCGCAAACTGGTCGATTTTGCCCCCGGGGGAGAGGTTATCGCACGCTTCTTTTTCATTGCCGATCCGGATGGCTACCAGATCGAGGTGCTGCAGCGGGGCGGCCGCTACAAGTAGTGCGGTCATATGCCGGGGGAGGGCGCTTGACCGTTCGGCATGTGAGGAGGGGGAGCCATGTCCCATCTGAGAACACGGGGGCCGACCCGGGCTTTGTGGTCCCGGACGCGGCCTGAGCAGTAGAGGTCACGGCGATCAGCGAGCATGAGATGGCGACGCTGCTGCAAATGGTGGCGGCCAATCTGCGATCGTTCACGAGCCGCCCTCTGCTGGCTGATGGTAGGTGCTTCGGCGGCATTCCCCTGCCGGCATGTGCCGCTTCAATCTCCGTTAGCAATAGGCCTCTGGCCCTTTCGACATGGCCTCGCCGTAACGCGGTCCGTGTGCCCAGCCCGTGGGGAGAATCCGCTCGATTTCCTCCAATTGATCCGGGGTCAGGGTGATCGCTCCGCCACGGGCATTTTCCTGCATATGCGCAATGCTGCGCGAGCCGGGCAATGCGATTACGTGCTGGCCACGCGACAGCACCCACGCGATGGCCAGCGCGGCGGGGCTGTGGCCATTGTCATGCGCATATTCGCGGAAAGTGCGGAGGCGGGCCAGGTTGCGCGGCCAGTTCTCGGCGCTGAAACGGGGCATGTTGCGCCGCATGTCGCCTTCGCCGAATTCTGACGGTTCAGGTGGCGCGTCGGACAATACCCCGCGTCCAACCGGCGAAAATGAGACCAGGGCCGCATCGTGGTGCGCGCAGCCTTGCAGGATGCCCAGTTCGGGTTGGCGGGACCAGAGCGAATATTCCGATTGTACCGCGGCCACCGGCCCCACTGCCGCGGCACGCTCCAACGTGGATGGGGCGATCTCGGACAACCCGATGGCCCCGATCTTGCCCTCGTCGCGGAACTTCATCAGCGTTTCCATGATTTCTTCGATGGGCCGCTCAGGCTCATGCCTATGCAAGTAATAAAGTTCGATATGTTCCACCCCGAGCCGTTCAAGGGAACCCTCGAGCTCCTGCCGCATATGTTCGGGCGAATTGTCGAAAGGATGATCGGGATTGCGGGTAATTCCGCATTTGCTGGCCAGCACGACGCGATCACGATGATCCTTCAGGAACCGCGACAGCAATTCCTCGGCCCGGCCCATGCCATAGACATTCGAAGTATCGAAATGATCGACCCCCATCTCGAGGCAGGCTGCCATGCAGCGCAGGCTTTCATCGGGATCGGCGGGCCCATATGTTCCGACGAAGTTCATCGTTCCAAGCGCAACCGCGCCAATCATCGGACCATGCTGCCCTAATGGCCGTCTCTGCATCTTGTGTCTCCTGCTTGCCCGGCACGATCCTGCATCCATGCGTGTCGGATGAAAAGCCGGATTGACGATCTTGCAATGCAGCCTTAATTCCCGATTAAATTACCATGATATTATTTACACGCCCCGAGGATAAAGCTAGTCAATCGCATTGAATCGGGTCGAGTATCCGGTCGACAATCAATATCGAGGGACGACATCCAATGCGTCACATTGCACTATCCGGATTATTCACGCTGTCTTTATGTGCTGCTGCGTCAGCTGCCGATGTGAGCATCGCGACAGCGCAGGGCGAGGTCACATTGACCGGTCAGCCGGAAAAGGTGGCCGTTCTGGATGTGGCGGCACTCGATACCTTGCATGCCTTGGGCGTCATGCCTGCCGGTCGACCGGACGATATGCTGATCGATTACCTGGGTGATATCGAAGCGGCTGCTCAGCCTGTCGGCACCCTGTTCGAACCGGATCTGGAGGCATTGGCGGCGCTGAACCCTGATCTGATCGTGGTCGGCGGGCGTTCCGCCGCACAGCTTGACGCGGTATCGCAGGTCGCTCCGGCCATCGACATGACGATCGGTCCCGATCTGGTATCGGACGCCAAGGCCCATATCGCGGCCTTTGGTGACTTGTTCGGCAGGCAGGACAATGCCGCAGAGCTGATCGCGAGGCTTGATCGGAAACTGGCCGACGCTCATGCCGCGGGCGAGGGAAAGGGCACGGCGCTGATGGTTCTGACCAACGGGCCGAAGATGTCGGCCTATGGCATCGGATCACGCTTTGGTTGGGTTTTTGGCGCGACCGGCCTGCAAGAGGCAGCGGCAGGCTTGCAAGCCGATACTCATGGGAATGCGATCAGTCACGAATTCATTGCCGAGCATAACCCCGACTGGCTGATCGTGCTGGATCGCGGTGCCGCCATCGGGCAGGAAGGCGAGTCGGCGGAGGCAACGCTGAAGAACCCGTTGGTCGAGGGCACGAAAGCCTGGAAGAACGGGAATGTCGTGTATCTGAATCCTGCCAGCACCTATATCTCGGGCGGCGGTTACACGGCGCTCACCGGCAATCTGGACAAGCTGACGGAAGCACTGAAGGCCACGGGTAGCTGATGCGTCTTCTGCTGGCCGCGGCAGGGGGAGCCTTGTTGCTCCTGATGGTGGCCAGTCTGCTGACCGGTGTCGCGCGGGTCGACCTGCTGTCGGCCTGGCGGGACCCATACGCGATGCTGGTGCTGATGGAGTCGCGGTTGCCGCGCACCTTGGCCGTGCTGCTGACCGGGGCGGCGCTGTCTGTGGCGGGCGTGGTCATCCAGAGCCTGGTGCGCAATCGTTTTGTCGGCCCGGATACATCCGGCACGGCGGAAGGCGCGGCATTGGGGTTGCTGGCGATCACCATCCTGATGCCAGATAGTCCCATCTGGTTGCGCATGATCGCGGCAAGCGTCTCGGCCATGACCACGACCGCGCTGTTCCTGGCGATGATCCGTCGGTTGCCCGTGCGTGAGGTCATGCTGGTACCCATCGCGGGCCTGGTCCTGTCGGGGGTTCTGGGATCGGTCGTCATCTTCGTCGGCTGGCAGACGGACCTGATGCAATATGTCGGCACCTGGCTGATGACGGGCGAGTTTTCCGGTGTCATTGCCGGACGCTACGAATTGCTGTGGATCGCAGGGGGGGCCGCGATCCTGGCCTGGTTCGCCGCCGACCGGTTGGCGATCCTCGGCCTGGGAGACCAGGTTGCGACCGGGCTCGGATTGTCCACGGCAACGGTGATGCGATTGGGATTGACCGTTGTTGCCGTGGTGACCGCAATGGTCGTCACCACGGTCGGGATGATCCCCTTTGTCGGGCTGGTCGTGCCCAACCTGGTGGCCCGCGTGATGGGCGACAACTTGAGGGCCTCGCTCCCGGTGGTTGCATTCTCGGGGGCGCTGCTGCTGTTGGCCTGTGACCTGATCGCACGCCTTGCGGTCTATCCGTTCGAGCTGCCTGTCGGATTGATCCTGGGTATGCTGGGCGGAGGCATTTTCCTGTGGCTGCTCCATCACCGACCGGCCCATGGATAGACGCAAGATCATATTGCTCTGCGGATTGGCGCTTTTGCTTCTGGCGGCCTCGCTGCTCTGGATGTTTCAGGGTGTCGGAGGGGGCAATCGCGAATTCATCCTACGCCTTCGGGCTGGCAAGCTTGCGGCATTGGTCACGGTTGCCGCCTCGATCGGTGTGGCCACGGTGCTGTTCCAGACAGTGGCTGCAAACCGCGTCCTGACGCCTTCGATCATGGGATTTGACGCGCTTTATGTTCTGCTGCAAACGGCGATGGTCGCGTCGATGGGAACGGCAGGCATGGCGGGGTTTTCCAGTATTCTGAAATTCCTCACCGAAGTCGGTGTGATGAGTATTCTTGCCGCGCTGTTGTTCGGCACGCTGCTCGGGCGTCGCGGGCGCGATATTCCGAGGACAATTCTGACCGGTGTGATCCTTGGCGTGATGTTTCGCTCGATGTCGGGTTTCCTGACCAGGATCATGGATCCGAACGAATTTGCCGTGGTTCAGTCGGCAAGCTTTGCCAGCTTCAACCATGTCGACGCGACCCTGCTGCCGATCGGGGCATTGTTGACTATTGCGGCGATGGTGATCGCGATATGGCTGGCGCCCCGGTTGGATGTGATGGCATTGGGGCGCGAACCCGCCGTTTCCCTGGGATTGCGCTTTGACGCGATGGTGGTCGGTACGCTGATGCTGGTTGCGATCCTGGTCTCTGTATCTACTGCACTGGTCGGGCCGGTGACGTTCTTTGGCCTTATCGTTGCGGGGCTTGCCCATGGTCTTGCCCAAAGCACGCGTCATGCTGCGCTGTTGCCTGCTGCCGCGTTGATCGCCTCGGTCTTGCTTGTCGGAGGGCAATGGGTCTTTGAACGCGCCCTGGGACAGGCTGCGACCCTGTCGGTGGTGATCGAGTTCGCGGGCGGCATCTTCTTTCTGTACCTTCTTCTGAAAGGACGTATCCGATGATCACCATCGAGGGTGTCAATCATCAAATCGGCGCCGTGCGGATATTGCACGGCATCCGGACGAAACTGCCCGAGGGGAGGCTGACGGCGCTGATCGGGCCGAACGGGGCGGGAAAATCCACCCTGATGCGGCTGATCGGACGGCTGGAGGCGCTGCAATCGGGGCAGATCACTGTCGCCGGGCATGATCTTGCCACGACGCCGACCGGTGAGCTGGCAAAGGTGATGGCCATTCTCGGCCAGAATACCGCCATTGCCAGCAGGTTGCGCGTGACCGAGCTGGTCGGGTTCGGCCGCTGGCCCCATCATCACGGCCGCCCCGGTCCAGAGGACCGCGACAAGATTGCGCAAGCCCTGGAGGCATTCGCGCTGACCCCGTTGGCCAATCGCTTTCTGGACGAGATCTCCGGAGGCCAGGCGCAGCGTGCGCATATCGCGATGAGCCTTGCGCAAGACACCCCGTGGTTGCTGCTGGACGAGCCGTTGAACAATCTGGACATGGCCCATGCGCGCGGCCTCATGACCCAGCTTTCCGATCTGGTCCACGCGCGGGGCCGCAGCGTCGCGATGGTCGTGCATGAGATCAATTACGCCGCCGCATGGGCCGATCATGTCATCGCGATGAAAGATGGCCAGATCATGGCTGAAGGTGGCCCCGAAACTGTCTTGACCGAGTCCGTGCTATCGGAACTTTACGACACGCATGTCAGGGTCGGACGTCACCGGGACCGTCCGCTGGTTCTGCATCACGCGTAGCGACTTGTAGTCGTATGCAGGCTGCGCGAGATATTTTCCCGGGATCATCCGGGAATACCTGTCAAGCTCAATGATTGACCATTTTCGGCCGATCCGGGAAAGCCTGCTGATCCCGTTTCTGGCCCAAACGAGGTTTCATGCTCGCAGCATTGCTCGGTTGGTAATCATGCGGGGGCGTGCTTGCCGCGGCTTGCACTTTGGGGCTAGGGGCTTTTTTCCGTGGTGCTCCATAGGTCAGCCAGAGAACCGAGAGCCACCATAGCGCCAAAACGACCAGGATATCGACACTCAGCTTACGCAAGAAGAACTGATCGGGCGGGTTCTGTTGAAGCGCGTCGCCAATCACGGAGAGGAGAACGCAAGCGACAAACGACCATAGCCCACCGCGCCCGATCTGTTGCAGCCCGACGCCAAAGCGGGTTGCAGCCAGCCGTTCCATCGGACTGCTTAGCGGTACGGCGATCAGCCAACTGGCCGCGAGAATCGCAAGATAGCGGGTGCCATCCAGATGCCATTTGACGATGACGCCATAGACCTGTTTCAGCGCTTCCCGAACGGGAAGGGCGGATTCGCCGAACTCGACTGCAATGACGATTGCGGCGCCAAAAGTGAACATACCTATGGAGAGCGCGGTCAACAGGTGCTTGTAGCGCAGCAAGACCGGCATGAAACGATGCCTGAACAGGGCCATCGCGGTGCCCGTATAGAAAAGCATCTGCCAGCCGAACGGGTTGAATAACAGGCCGTTGTCGCGATGGTTCGGGATCATCTTGTTGAGGTCGGGCGCAAACCACCAGGTGATCAGTGATGCTACGGCGAAAAACAGTGGCCATCGGAGCAGGACTGGGACAAGGAGCGGCGCGGATGCAATGAGAACCACATAGACGGCCAGAACGTCCATGAGGTTCGGCTGCAGCCACATCGTCGCCAGGGTTCCCAGATATCCGAGCGGGTTATCGATCACCCAGATCGCATATTGATTCCAGATCGCGGTATGCTTCATGTCCAGGGCCAGCAATCCGGCCGATAGTAACGCCATGAGCATCCCGCCGATCACCAGGGCACGCCAGACCTCGAAGGCGCGGCGGGCAAAACGCCACTGCGCGGCGGGGCGGCCCTGTTTTGTTTCGACTGTTTGCCAGACCAGCCCGACGAGAAACCCGGATAACAGCACGAAGAGTTCGGCGGCATCGAAAACCGAGAAGTTTCCCAATGTCGTCTCGCGCAATACCGAGCGTGGCATGTGGTCGACCATTATGCAGACCAGCGCATAGCCGCGCAGCATGTCCAGTGCTATTATTCGTTTCATGCGGGAAGGCGGCTCCAACGTGTCAGCAGGTCCTTGTTGGACACCAACGCATCCGCTTCGGTTTGGTTCAGAAAATCCAATGCCTGCGATTGGGATGCCGCATTGGCGATCTTGGCATCGGCGGTAATGCTGGCCAATTTCTCGGAAGCGGGGCGATCGATCGGGGCAGGCAGCATGGCGATATGCCGGGCCATGAGCTCGGGATTTAGCCCTAGGCGCAAGATCGATTCGAGCCCATCGACAGGGCGGGGCAGACGGCGGGTCATTGCCTGTGCATCTGCTATGATCGGCGGAGTTTCACGTTCTTCCGGCGTAACCAGAAGGCCACGCATACGAGCCCATCGGCCAAATACCGGGCTAGCCGACAGGCGCGATGTCAGCGGGGAAAGGATCAGCCCGGCAAGGATCGGCGACAGCCAGATCAACTGTTCAGGCGAAAACTCTGCCAGCACGATCAAGGTGCCCAGACCCAAGGCGACATGGGCCCAGTGACGACTCAACACGACATGCCAGGGGGGCATCGATCCCGCACGGGTCTGCGCCTTCCACCCACTGTCGCGACCGCACAGGATCTCGTAGATCTGCCGCGTTTGGGTCAGCATCTGCACGGGGGCGATCAGTGCGGAGAGTATGATCTCGAAGAGCGCGCTGGCGAAGATATGCACCGGGCCCCCTGAATTCTTTGCCAGGGGGCGGGACCATGCGCGAAAGATGCCGAAGAGTTTTGGCAGCAACAGCAGGCCCATGGCAATCATGAACAGCCAGAGCATCCGGCGGGAATCGAAAACCGGCCAATCGGGGAAAAGCTGGTAGGCGTTCGGAAAATATTCCGGCGTGGATAAAAGAACCGTGGCTGACAGGACGAGACCGACAAGGATCAGTGCAAGCCAGATCGGGCTCATCATGAAACCCAATATGCCGATAGCGAAATGCGCCCCGCTGATGGCGCGGGTGCCGCGCATGCCAAGCAGGCTGAGATGCTGGAGATTCCCCTGCGCCCAACGCCGCTCACGCGCCGCCATGTCCAGAAGTGTCGGCGGGCAGCCTTCGTAACTGCCACGCAGATCGTAATCCAACCGGACCTTCCAGCCCGCGCGGCACAATGCGGCGGCTTCGACGAAGTCATGGCTCAGGATCGAACCGCCAAAGGGGGCTTTGCCCGGCAGCCGGGGTAAACCGCAGCATTGCGCGAAGGCATTGATGCGAATGATCGCGTTATGCCCCCAGTAATTGCCGGTATTCCCGGACCAGGCCGAAACTCCACGAGCGATCATCGGGCCATAGACCCGGCCCGCGAATTGGGTCAGGCGGGCAAAGATGGTCTCACCGCCGATCAGTACCGGCATCGTCTGGATCAGCCCCAGATCGGGCGCGGCTTCCATTCGCGCCGACAAGGCCTTGACGGCAGCCCCGCTCAATACGCTGTCGGCATCCAGAACCACCATTTGATCGTAGCGTCCGCCCCATCTGCGGAGGAACTCGGCGATATTGCCCGATTTCCGGTCAGCATTGGTTTCCCGCCGCCGATACCAGAAGGGCAGGGGAGAAATCTCGCGCGCAGCTGCGACCGCGAGCGTTTCATTCACTGCAACCGATGGATCGCGCGTATCTGACAGCACGAAAATTTCCGCCCGATCGGCCATTCCCTCTTGCTCAAGCTCGCGGGCCAGTGCCGTCAGCAGCCCGATACTGGCCGAGGCATCCTCATGATAGATCGGCATGACCACCGCGACATTCGCCTTGCCGGGATCGGTCGGGGTCTTGGGGCGGGGCGCAAGGAAACCGGCAAGCGTGGCGCAGAAGCTGAACCCTATCCAGGCGAAGGTCGGTACGAAAAGCGCAAGCAGCATCAACTGCATCGGCGTCGGCTTGTCGCCGAATGCCGTAAGCATCTGGAAAAAGCCGATCACGGCCAAGGCGACCGTGCCGCCGAAAGCCACCAACCTGGCCGCCCAGATCCGCAATCCGTCGCGGCTGCGGCGTGGGCCGGCGGGAGGAGCTGCGCGGAAATTCTGCTCCGGCATGTCCAGCGGCATCTCGGGCGGCATTGGAGGTTCCACGAGATTGTCCTTCGCCGCGCGCGTGGTCATGCCGTCCAACGTGCCATCCAGGTCTCGCTTAACGCGACACCTTCCTTGTTGGTCAGTACGGCCTGAAGGTCGGCCAAATCCGCGTTGCCCGGCTCGTATTCGAAAGCCAGTCGCAGTACCTGCTGCTCAGGCAACGGTTTCAGATAGGCGTGGATGATTTCGCCAGCCGAGGTTGTCACCTTGGATTCGGGCATGTCTTCTGAAAATAGCGACAGATCGAAATCCACGATGTAACTGCGCATGGTTTCGGAGTTGATCGAACGGCCCGACCGCACCTGCCGGATTTTCGCAAGTGGCAGATCGTTGGGAGGCAGCGCGGCAAAGCTGAGGCGATAGTGAAATTCATGTCGCTTGTCTTTCGCCATGGGTTCTTTCGGGACCCAGTAGCTGACGACATTGTCGTTGAATTCGTTCTCGACCGGAATTTCGACCAGACGGATTTCACCCTCTCCCCAAGCTTCCTCTGGCTCGATCCAGGCCGAAGGGCGCAGGTGATACATGGCTTCCGCGTCCTGATAATCCTCGAAATCACGCTTGCGTTGTATCAGGCCGAATCCCCTGGGATTGCGATCCACGAATGATGCGATCTGCAATTTTGAGGGCGATGACAGGCTGCGCCACAATGCCTGGCCAGCACCGGTATGCATTTGTAGCCCGTCGCTGTCATGGACGGCGGGACGATAATCATCCACTCCACGTCGACCGGCCGGACCGAACCAGAACATCGATGTCAGGGGCGCAAGGCCGGTTTCGCGCAGATCGATGCGAGGGAACAACGCGACCCGGGTTTTCATCATGGTGACCGCGCCGGGATTGACATCGAACTGATAGGCTCCGGTCACGGATTTGCTGTCGAGCATCGCGTGAATGCGGATCGTGCCGCTGTTATCGGTCGGCTCATGTATCCAGAAATCGGTGAATAGCGGGAATTCCTCGCCATCGGGGCTGCCGGTCTTGATGGCAAGTCCGCGCCCCGAAAGCCCGTAAAGCGTGCCCCGCGCCACGGCGCGGAAATATGTGGCGCCCTGGAAGACCAGGAATTCATCCATCACGCCCGGCTTGTTCAGCATCGTACGCAGGCGGAACCCCGACCATCCCATGTCGCCCGTGGTTTCCAGGTCGGCACCATCGGGAAACTGCGAAGAGTCGAATTCCAGCATATGCGGATCGAAGCCCAGCTTTTGTGGAACCCCGTTGCGAACGATGCTGATATTCACCGGCTCGTAAAAGATCGCCCCCGGTGGCAGAAGATCCAGTCCAAAGCCTCCGCGCCCGTTCAGCGGATCCATCTCGGGACGGAATCGGATGGCCCGGTATTGATCGTAATCCAGATCGGCAAAGCTGCCGACCTGTTCCGCGACCGGTTGCTTATAGATACGCGTGGCGCGGTCCGCCGCAAGCGCGGCGACCTCTTCGAACCCGAAAACATCAGGCTCCGGAGACGGTCCTTCGACCGTACCCTGAGCTTGCGCCTTGGTGGCCACCATTTGGCCTCCGACAGCCAGCGCACTGGCGGCATTGAGAAATTGTCTGCGCTTCATGAGTGGAGTTCGATGCCAAAAACCTGATTATCATACGGCTACTGCCGCATTGCAGCAAGCTGTATAGGCGGTAACGCGCTGGTCCGCCAGCGAGTTTCCCTGCCATGGGCGTAGAAGTGCATAACTCCGCGTCACCTTCTGTGAAATCGGAATATATGCACTTATTGGCGTGCAAGCCATTCGGTGATCGGACGACGCAGATTCGTCAGCCCCGATTCCTGTGCATCGTCGATGACTTTGCGCAGTTCACTGATCGAAACGCGACGGATCAGATGCTTGACCGGCCCGATCGAGGCCGGCCGCATGGAAAGCCGTCTTATGCCCAAGGCGGCGAATGTCAGCGCCTCGATCGGACGGCCCGCGTCCTCGCCGCAGAACGAAAGCGGCACGCGCGCCTCTTCGCAGCGCGCGACGATCTGCTGAAGCAGCATCAGGAACGAGGTGCTGAGCGTATCGTAACGACGGCGCACGCGCTCATTCTCTCGGTCGGCGGCGAAGAAGAACTGTTTCAGATCGTTGCCGCCGATCGAGATGAAGTCGCACATCTCGAAAAATCGCTTGGGCGCGAAGGCCAGCGAAGGGGTTTCCAGCATGGCCCCAACCCGGATATCGCTAGGCATGTCGTGCCCCAACCGTTGCTCGCGGGCCAGCTCATGCATCAGGATGCGATAGGCGGCCTCGTATTCTGTGATATCCGAAATGAAAGGGAACATCACATGCAGAGGGCACCCGCCCGATGCGCGGATGAGTGATTGCAATTGCATACGCAAGACACCGCGCTTGTCCAGGCCCACGCGGATGGCACGCCAGCCCATTGCCGGATTCGGTTCGTCCTGCGGTTTCATGTAGGGTAGCACCTTGTCCGAGCCGATATCCAGCGTGCGGAACATCACCGGCTTGCCCTTGGCACTGTCGATGACATGGCGATAAAGCTTTGCCAACTCCGCCCGGCGGGGGACATGGTTTCGGACCAGGAACTGCAATTCGGTCCGAAACAGCCCTACGCCCTCGGCACCCGATCCTTCCAGCGAAGGCAGATCGGCCATAAGACCGGCATTCATGTAAAGCTGAATCGACGTGCCGCAGGTGCCGATCGCGGGCAAATTGCGCAGGCTGGCATACCGGTCTTGCGCTTCGGCCTGCATGGCAAGATTGTCGCGGAAGGCGGCGGCGACACTTTCCTCGGGGCGCAGATGCACGATGCCCTGATCCCCATCGACTAGGATCGGATCGCCATTCAGCGCCTCGGCGGTGATGCGGCTGGTATGGATGACCAGGGGAATGGCGAGCGCGCGCGCGACGATGGCGGCATGGCTGCCGACCGAGCCCTCTTCCAGCACCACGCCCTTCAGTTTGCGGCCATATTCCAGCAGTTCCGCCGGGCCGATATTGCGGGCGACCAAGATCGGATCGTCCGGCATTTCGGCTCCGGTATCGTTGCCCTGACCGGTCAGGATGCGTAGCAGTCGATTCGACAGGTCGTCCAGATCGTGCAGCCGGTCGCGCAGATAGGGATCGGCTGCCATCTCCAGCCGGGCGCGCGCGGCGGATTGCTCTTTCTCGATCGCGGCCTCTGCCGAGAGACCCAGCTTGATGTCCTCTTCCATCCGGCGCAGCCAGCTGCGTGAATGGGCGAACATGCGATAGGTTTCCAGAACGGCGGTATGCTCGCCACCGCCCATATCGGCCGCGGCAACCATCGTGTTGACTGTCTCGCGCAAACGATTCACGCCGTCATGCAGGCGCTGGAGCTCTGCCTCGGGGTCATCGCCCACTGGATTGGCGATCACCACCCGGGGATCGTGCAGCCAGACATGACCCTCTGCGGCGCCTTCCTGGCCGGTGCCGCCGCGAAACATCAGCGGGAAGCGATGCGCCAGAGGCATGCTGTCGGACTGACTTCCCTGAAAGGCGCCGAGCTCGGTCATCTCGGCCAGCACCATGGCGACAACTTCGAGCCCGTAAACCTCGTCGTCACTGAACAATCGCTTGTCCAGCGACTGGACGACCAGCACTCCGAGCCGTTCGCCAACGCGCTGGATCGGGACGCCGAGAAAGCTCGGGAACACTTCCTCACCGGTTTCGGGCATGAAGCGGAAACCGGGAGCCGAGGGAGCATCGGCGGTGTTCACGTAACGTCCGGTGCGGGCGACGCGTCCGACCAGACCTTCACCCAAGCGCAGCCTCGTCTGGTGCACCGCCTCGCTGCGCAACCCTTCGGTGGCGCACAGCTCCAGCGTCTCGGCATCGCGGAACAGGTAGATCGAACAAACCTGCGTGCCCATCGAATCGGCGATGTGATGTGTGATCTGGTCCAGCCGATCCTGCCCGCCTCCGGGGGCGGCAAGAATTTCCTTGAGCCGCCTCAGCAGCTTGCGTGAATCGCTATCTTTACGGTCCGGCATCGCGCCCCTGTCTGTTCTGCCGCGATGGCCCTGCGGGCCGTTCTCCGGATCTTGCGTCCGGTTTGATTCAGGCCGCCTCGAGCCCGAAGGCATCATGCAGTGCCTGCACCGCGAGTTCCATATATTTGCGGTCGATCAGCACCGAAATCTTGATCTCGCTGGTGGCGATGACCTTGATATTGATATTTTCATCGGCCAGCGCCTTGAACATGCGGGCTGCAACGCCCGTATGGCTGCGCATGCCGATGCCTACGACGCTGACCTTGGCGGTTTCGGTGTCCACAATCAACTCATCATAAGAGATATGTCCCGATGCGCGGGCTTCCTCCATGGCGCGTTTGGCACGTTCGACCTGGTTGACCGGAACCGAGAAGGTCATGTCGGTGACCGATCCCGGACGATCGCCGACATCCTTTTCGGATATGTTCTGCACGATCATGTCGACATTCACGCCCGCATCGGCCAGCGGAGCGAAAATCGCCGCAGAAATTCCCGGCCGATCCTCGACGGTGACGAGGGTGATCTTGGCCTCTTCCCGCGAATAGGCGACCCCGTTTACGACTTTCGATTCCATGATTTCATCCTCATCGCAGACCAGCGTGCCTGAATTTTCATCGGTATCCTCGAAAGAGGATAGCACGCGCAGCCGGACCTTGTAGCGCATCGCCAGCTCGACCGAGCGGGTTTGCAGCACTTTCGCCCCCAGGCTGGCCAGTTCAAGCATTTCCTCGAAGGCGATCTTTTCCAGCTTGCGCGCTTTCGAGGTGATGCGCGGATCGGTGGTATAGATACCATCCACATCGGTGTAGATATCGCAGCGCTCGGCCCCGAATGCGGCCGCGAAGGCAACGGCGGTGGTGTCCGAGCCGCCACGTCCAAGCGTGGTGATCCGCCCGTCCGGGCCGATGCCCTGGAAGCCCGCCACCACGGCAACCTTGAAGCCTTCCTGGAACTTGCGGTCGATATTATCGCGCGGGATTTCCACGAAACGCGCCGCCGAATGGGCGTCGGTGGTGTTGATCGGCACTTGCCAACCCTGCCAGCTACGCGCGGGCACGCCCATTTCCTGCAGGGTCAAGGCCATCAGTCCGGCAGTCACGTTCTCGCCCGAGCTGACCACGGCGTCATATTCGCGCGCATCGAACAGGGGCGAGGTCTGCTCGACCCAGCCAACCAGTTCGTTGGTTCTGCCCGACATGGCGCTGACGATAACGATGATATCAAAGCCGCGCTCCACCTCGCGCTGCACCTTCTGGGCGGCGTTCCTGATGCGCTCCAGATCGGCCACGGAAGTACCGCCGAATTTCATTACCAGAAGCGGCATTGCGGGCCTCCAGCCTCAGACTTGTCCATCGGCGCGGCTTTTATGGGCGGGAAGGAGAAACCGCAAGAGGAGATGCAACCGGCATGTCGTGTCGCCGCTGCCGCATGCGGCGTCAATTAGCCTTCTGACGCGGGATAAACGGCAACGGGGCGACCGGCACGCCATCTTCGATCAGTTTTCGGGCATCCTCCGGTTTCGCCTCGCCATGAATCGCGCGGCCCGGGCGCTCACCCTCATGCATGGCCCGTGCCTCGTCGGCAAAGCGCAGGCCCACGTAATCGGAATTCTTCTCGACATGTTCGCGCAGCTTTTCCAGCGCGGCCTCTGATGGATTGCGCGGTGCATCCAGCGGCGCCTTCTGTTCCGCGGGCACCGAGGGGGCCATCAACGCCTTTTCCACGCTGGTCGATCCACATTGCGCGCAAGCGACCTGGCCGGCATCCCTCATTGTCTCGAAACCCTCGGACGAGCGGAACCAGCCATCGAAATCGTGACCTTTATCGCAGCGCAACGCATAACGGATCATGCGAAATCCCCATTCATGTCCACCCTATATCGTGTCACAATCCGGATTTGGCAAGCTCTCTCAGCCGGGCGAGCAATGCCGTGGGATCACCCGCGCGCCTGTTCAGCACATCGCGTGCGGCATGGCCCATCGTTCGAGCAGCGGCAAGATCGCCTGTCAGCCGGATCAACTCGAGGGGCAAGGTTTCACTGTCTATCGCGACGGCTCCGCCTGCCGAGGCAAGGGCGGCATAGCTTTCTGCATGATTGCTGACATGCGGGCCGCAAAGGATCGCGCAGCGATATGCCGCAGGTTCCCAAGGCGTATGCCCGCCATTATCCGTCAGCGATCCTCCGACGAGGCAAATTCCAGCCTTTGCATACCAGCGCGGCATCTCTCCCAATGTGTCTGCCAGCAAGAGCGGCGCATCCTCGGCACCCTCGGACCGTCGCCGGACATCCAGCCCACGCGCAGCGATCAGCCCGGCAATGTCATCGCTGCGCTGCGGATGGCGTGGGGCGAGAATCAACCGAAGCTCGGGGTGGACGGCGCGTGCCGCCAGCCAGCTGTCCAGAATCACCGCATCCTCGCCCTCGTGGGTCGAGGCGGCCAGAGCGACAAGGCCGCGTGCCGAATCGTCGGCGGGCGGGACGACCTGCGCTGGTGACAGCAGCTTCAGGTCCAGTTGCGGCAGTATCGCTGCATCCGGCAGGCCAAGACAGCGCAAACGGGCCTCGCTTCCCGCATCCTGGGCCGATAGGGCGGCAATCCGCCCCAGCATCGGCGAGATCACACCGCGCAGCCGCCTCCATTTCGCCGCCGAACGCTCGGACATCCGCGCGCCGATCATCGCTTGCGCGATACCTCGTTCTGCGAGCACGCGGGAACGCAACGGCCAGAACTCGCCTTCGATAGTCAGCGCAAGGCGCGGTTGAGCGGCATCCAGAAAGCGGTTCAGCGATCCCGGCATATCCAGCGGAGCCAATCTTGCGGGCAGACCCCACCCGGCGACCATATCGCGTCCGGTCACGCTGTTCGTCGTGACCTGTATGCTGAATTCACTGGCCAATGCCTCGATCATCGGGCGGCCTGAAGTCAGTTCGCCCACGGAAGCGCCGTGCACCCAGATATCTGCGGTGGCGGGCGCCTGGTCCAGAACGAGCCTGTTCCGCAGGTTCTCCGATCTGCCAATATTTGCGCGTAATCGCAGAAAGGCTTCGGCCAATCGGGTGGTTGCGGTGTAGATCATCGGAAACCCTCGGGCTGATGATGGAGGTGGGTACCGGAATCGAACCGGTCTTCACGGATTTGCAATCCGGTGCGTAACCACTCCGCCAACCCACCGCCGTCGAGAGTGCGTTTGGGATAAAGGATCGATGCGCGGCGTGCAAGACTGGAATGACCGCCGTTGCTCACCTACATGAAACGTGGCAATAAGCCCCCGAAGCAGGTCGAGCAGAGGTTCCGACAATGACCGATTTTGCCGCGCGCCGCACCGTGATGGTGGATACCCAGGTTCGCCCTAATGATGTGACCAAGTTCCCGGTGATCGAAGCCATGCTGGCGATTCCCCGTGAAGAGTTTGTTCCGGCACCTCTGCGTGCCGTCGCCTATTCAGGCGAGAATCTCACCATAGGTGAGGGGCGCGTCCTGCTCGAGCCGCGGACATTGGCCAAGCTGGTGGACGGGCTGGATGTCCAACCCGGTGATCTGGTTCTGGATCTGGCCTGCGGCTATGGGTATTCCGCCGCGGTCGTCGCACGGCTTGCCGAGGCCGTGGTCGCCATCGAGGACGATGAAACCATGGCGGCCGAAGCCGAGAAACGGCTTGCCGAGGCGGATGTCTTCAATGTCGCGACGCTTCACGGCAACCTGACCGAGGGGAACCCCAAGCAAGGTCCCTATGACGTCATCCTGATCGAAGGTGCGGTCGAGGAAGTGCCCTCGGCAATCCTGGATCAGTTGAAGGAGGGAGGGCGGATCGGCGCCCTCTTCATGGAAGGTTCGCTTGGCGTTGCCCGAATCGGATATCGCCTGAATGGTCGGGTAAACTGGCGCTATGCGTTCAACGCGCATGCGCCGGTGCTAAAGGCCTTCACGAAGGAACGGGGATTCAACCTGTGAAACAGCTGACGAGTCTCAAACGCATGGCAACCGCTGCGGCGTTGTCTGTTGCCGCCGCATTGCCTGCGGGCGCGGAATCGCTGGCGGATGCCATGGTCTCCGCCTATCGACATTCGTCGCTGATGGAACAGAACCGCGCCGTTCTGCGGGCCGCCGACGAGGATGTCGCTGGTGCCGTGGCCGAACTTCGCCCGATCCTGCAATGGGTCGCCAGTCACCAGGTTCAACGGACAGAAGGGGCGTCCACTGCACGTTCCAGTTCGTTGGCCGTGCGTGCCGAAATTCCGCTCTATGATTGGGGGCGTTCGCAATTGGCGATCGATTCGGCCAAGGAGCAGGTGCTGGCAACCCGGCAGGCGCTGGTCGGAGTCGAACAGGACGTTCTTCTTGGGGCGACCCAGGCTTTCTTCGATGTCCGCCGGTCGACCGAACAGGTTTCCCTGCAAGAGAATTCGGTTCGGGTAATCGGGCAGGAACGCCAGGCCGCGCAGGATCGCTTCGATGTGGGCGAGATCACGGTGACGGACGTCGCGTTGGCAGAAGCGCGGCTTGCAGCGACGCGGGCGTCCCTGGCTGCTGCCGAGGGCGATCTTGAAGTGGCGCAGGAACAATATCTGGCCGCGACCGGCAATAGGCCCGGCCAATTATCCGCTCCTCCACCTTTGCCCAAACTTCCCGCCAATCTGGAAGCGGCCCGGTCCATTGCGCAAAAGAATCACCCGGCGATCAAGCAGGCACAGCGTTCCGCCGCGGCTGCCGAGTTGGGCGTGGCCGCGCGAGCGGCGGACCGCAACCCGACCCTGTCCGGTACGGCTCAGGTCGGAGTGGGGCGCGATGTGGCCAATCAGGTGACCGGCGATTACGACACCCGCCTGAACGGATCGGTCGGGCTGGAGCTGAGCCAGACCATTTATTCCGGCGGACGCCTGCCAGCCGAACATCGCAAGGCGATGGCCTCGCGCGACGAGGCGCGGGCCGCGCTTTTGGGTGTCGCACGGGATGTCAATCAGCAGGTCGGGACAGCCTGGGCGAATATCGACGTGGCGCGTGCGCAGATCGGGGCGATCGACGAACAGATTTCAGCTGCGCAGCAAGCTTATGACGGAGTGCGCGAAGAGGCTCAGCTTGGCGCGCGCACGACGCTGGATGTGCTGGACGCGGAACAGTCCCTGCTCCAGGCGCGTGCTGACAAGATTACGGCGGAAGCCAATCTGCAATTAGCACATTATCAACTTTTGGCCGCTATGGGTCTGCTTACGGTAGAAAACCTTAAGCTTGGGGTTCCAACATATGACCCGTCCCAATATTACAACGCGGTGCGCGATGCGCCGTTTACCAGCAAACAGGGCGAAAGCCTGGACCGCGTTCTGCGCGCCATCGGTCGCGACAACTGACAACATTTCAGCCATGGGGGTAACCCATGGCTGATGCACGGTTCTGTACAGGTTTACCTGCAGAACGGGGCCGGCTGTGAAATCGGCAAGGCAGCAGAAACGCTCCGCTTCCCGATCCTCCAGCGGCAATGGCCCTGCCGATGCGGCGATAGACCTGCCGCTTGATGCCTCGACTGACAATACGGACAGGAGCGGCAGCCTTGGCTGGCGCGGATGGCTGGGTGCCAGGGCGCCGGTTCGGAACGCGATTGCCGTGACCTCTGAACAGCCAGCCGAAGCCGATGATGATAAGCGATGCAATATCATCGGCAGTCCCGTCACGCTGCAAGAGCAGCCGGGTTCTTCCAGAAACACCGAAGAAACAATTTCATCGCAAAGCGATGAGAGCGAGAACGCTCGCCCGCCGGATGCGGGTGTCGTGAATAACGTCACTGACATGGAAAAGGAAAAGCAGATGCAGACGGCAAAACAACTCAAACCGCTCTCAGATAGCGGGATCGCGCAAAAGGTCGATCTTCGTGACGAGGGTCCGGCCAAGCTGGAAGCCGTGAATAATAAACCGCAACCGCTCGCCACCAATGGGCTTGGATCGCTCTTCGGTCCGGTGATCGAAGATGATATCAAAGGCGTTCGCAGCCAGATCCGCGAAATGATCCAGGGTGAATTGCAGGGAGAGCTTGGTCAGCGATTCTCGCGCAATCTGCGCATCGTGATCCGGCGCGAGATCGCGGCGGCTATCGACGATCAGTTCGACCGCGTTTGAGGCGGGAAAACCAACTGACCGGCCATATGCGCATAAGCCATCTGGCCGGTCATGATTGGAAATCAGCGCAGGTAATCCTCGGGATCGACACTGTCAAAGCCGCGGCGGACCTCGAAATGGACGACGCCGGAATCTCCGGCAGTTCCCATCGCTTGCCCGCTGCTGACGCTGTCTCCCTTGGAAACGTTCAGCCCGTCCAGTCCTGTATAGACAGTCATCAACCCGTCATCGTGACGGACGACGACAATCGGCACGCCTTTCGTATCGCGGGTAATCGCGGCAACCGAGCCGGATCCTGCCGCCTTGACCTGTGTTCCGCTCGGCGCGGAAATGTCGATGCCGTCATTCTTGCCCTTCTCATAGACGCGAACAATCGAACCTGAGACAGGCATGTTGAAGCGCCCGCTGCCCGAGGCCGCCGTCCGCGTCGCACCAAGATCCGGGGCATCGGCTTCGGGCCCGGGCTCCGAGGCAGGAGAGGTATCCTCGTCCGGAAGGGGCTCGGCGGCGGATGGCGGACGCGGAGTCGGGGTGCCGGAACCTGGCGCTGTCGTGGCTGCCGCGGTGTTGGGCGCGGCCTGGCCCGCGACCGGGATCATCAGCCTCTGACCGACCCGAAGCCCCATATCGGATGGCAGCCCGTTCCACGATGCCAGGTCTTGAACGTTGACGCCGTATTTCCGCGCAATTGACCACGCTGTCTCACCCGCGGTAACCTGATGCTGCTTGGGTTGCTGCCCTTTGGGCGCGGTGGTCTGGCCTTGGGCGCTGTCCTTGTCCTGACCGGCGAAAGGATCGGTGACCTGTCCGGTGTTGCTGACGATGCCGCCCTGGACCTGCGTTCCACCCTCGACGCGGCGGGGTAGTACGAGGACCGCACCTCTCTGCAGGGTCGCGTCGGCGGGCAATGCGTTGTGCCGCGCCAGCTCATCGGCCCCCAATCCAATCCGTGATGCAATGCTGGCCGGGGTGTCGCCCGACTTGGCTATCGCGACCTGGTAATCGCGGAAAGAAATCAATCCGCGACTGTCGGGATTCGGGCGTGGCACGGCCTTGGCCGCCGCATCGGCGGTGTTGAGCGCGCCGGGAACCCATCCACGCAGGTCCGGGTCAAAGCCATTGGGGCCGCAGGATGCAAGCAGCGCGATTGTCCCTGCCGCACTGGCGAGAAGCCTGAAATTTCCGCTCATTCCGTTATCCTTAACCTGTAACTCTGCCCGGCCGGGGGTCATGACTGGCCCAACCCCTCGACCAGCGGCACGAACCGCACCTGCCGCAGCTCGTCGTAATCGAACCCGGTCTCGGACCGGGTCACGCGGATCAATGTCTGCACCGCGTCTGACTGCCCGACAGGCACCACCATGATACCGCCGATCTTGAGCTGTGCCAATAACGGACCTGGGGGGTCCTCGGCCGCGGCCGTCACCAGAATGCGATCGAAGGGTGCCTGATCGGGCAGTCCACGAGAGCCATCGGCCACCTGCGCGGTGATATTCGGCAACCCGAGATCGTGGAAGATCGCCTCGGCCTCCTGCACCAGCCGGCGGTGGCGGTCGACGGTATAGACCCGGCGGCACAGCCCGGCCAGCACCGCCGCCTGGTATCCCGAGCCGGTGCCCACCTCCAGAACCGTGTCGCGCGGCCCCGGATTCAGCGCCTGCGTCATCAGGCCCACCACCGAGGGCTGACTGATCGTCTGGCCGCAGGGAATGGGCAGGGGCGTGTCGTCATATGCGCGATCCGCGAACTGCCCGCGAACGAAGATGCCGCGGTCGATCCGTTCCATCGCCGCCAGAACGCGCGGATCGGTCACCCCGCGCGAGCGCAGCTGGAAAAGAAAGCGCATCTTGCGTTCCGCCGGGCTGTCCTGATGATCCTCGTCGCTCATCTGGTCGGATCGGCCTCCTGCTGCTCGCGGTCACGGTCCAGAGCCTCGGAAAGCCGATCAAGCGAGGCATGACAGGTCAGGTCGGCCCGCATCGGCGTGACCGACACGAAACCCTCCATGTTGACCGCCACATCGCTTCCCTCGTTGGCCGGAGCCTGCTGCGATCCGCCCTGCGCCCACATGAAACGCCTGCCATTCGGCGCCGTGTAGGGCATCACGCTGAAGCGCGAATCCTTCCGGCGCCCCTGCGGAGCGACACGGATGCCGCGCACGTCCGAGGCTGGCTTCGCGGGGAAATTGACGTTGTAGAACAGCCGGAAATCGTCACTGGAATTCCAGTCGCCAAGCTCCAGAAGCCGGCGAACAACGGCCGCACCATGACGCCGCGACGCCTCGAACGGATCGTCCAGGCCAGCCGTCTCGGGCCCCAGGTATTGCGACAGGGCGATGGCAGGCAGACCCTGCAACGCCGCCTCCATCGCGCCGCCGATCGTGCCTGAATACATCGCGTTCTCGCCCGCGTTATTGCCACGGTTCACACCGGACAGGACCAGATCGGGAAGGGCATCGGCCATCACGTCCGAAATCGCGGCAAGCACGCAATCGGCGGGGCTGCCCTCGGCGGCGTATCGGCGCTCTTCCAGCCGGGCGACCATGGTCGGATGCGAATAGCTGATGCAATGCGCCACCCCGGACTGCTCGAAAGCAGGGGCGACCGTCCAGACCTCGCCCGAGGGCCCGGCGATCTCGGCGGCGATTTCGGCCAGCACCTCCAACCCCGGAGCGTTGATGCCGTCGTCATTGGTGATGAGAATGCGCATTGCGGTTCCGTTCAAGCGCTGTTGTTTCATTTCTCTGCTTATCCCTGTGCCGGATAGGCTTCAACCCATTGGAGGCTGACGGAAAGTGGTTTGACGTGACCAGCCCGGCATTGCATCCTGAGACAACTTGCCCGATAGCGCGTGACATGCAGATTTTTCTTCCCATTGCCGAGGTTTCGGTCAACGCTTTCACTTTGGTCGGGCTTGGCGGCCTCGTCGGCCTGATGAGCGGGCTTTTCGGGGTGGGCGGCGGCTTCCTGATCACACCGCTGCTGTTCTTCATCGGCATTCCCCCGGCCATCGCCGTGGCCACGGGCGCCAATCAGGTGGTTGCCTCGTCGGTCTCTGGTGTGCTGGCACATGTCAAGCGCAAGACCGTCGATTTCCGTATGGGGGGTGTGCTGCTGGCTGGCGGCCTGGTCGGATCGGGCCTGGGCGTGTGGGTATTTACCATCCTGCAGGAAGTCGGCCAGGTCGATCTGGTCGTGCAGCTTTGCTACGTCGTGTTCCTGGGCCTGATCGGCGCGATGATGCTGCAGGAAAGTGTCCGCGCGCTGCGCCGCTCCAAGAACCCCACCTATCGCAAGCGTTCGCACCAGCACATGTGGGTCCATCGCTGGCCCGGCAAGATGAAATTCCGCGCCTCGGGCCTGTATATCAGCGTCATTCCCCCGCTGCTGGTCGGGGTGGCCGTCGGTGTGTTGGCCGCGATCATGGGGGTGGGCGGCGGGTTCATCATGGTTCCCGCGATGATCTACCTGCTCGGCGTGCCGACCAAGGTCGTCGTCGGCACCTCGCTGTTCCAGATCACCTTCGTCACGGCCTTCACGACGGTGATGCATGCGGTCAGCTACAACACCGTGGATATCATGCTGGCCGTGCTGCTGATCGTGGGCGGGGTGGTCGGTGCGCAGATTGGCACCACCCTGGGTGCGCGTCTCAGGGCCGAGCAACTGCGCATCCTTCTGGCTCTGCTGGTGCTGCTGGTCTGCGGCAAGCTGGCGCTGGACCTGTTCCTGCGCCCGGACGATCTTTACTCGATCACCACGGAGGCGCGGTGATGCGGACGGCCCTGACAGCCCTTCTGGCGCTGTGGCTGGCCGGAGCGGCCACGGCACAAGAGGCCGATGCACCGGCCGGCATGATCGAGTATGGCGAACCGGTCCCGACTTTTCCCGACCCGTCGCAGCGCCAGCGCGTGATCGCCGCAATCGCCAAGAGCAAGGACCGCCCTGTCGAGCAGGTCGTGGCCGGGCTGTCCAGGGATTCGGTGGCGATCACGGCGAGCTTCGACGGGTCCGAGATCCTGATCTATGGCGCGATCAAGCGCGAGACACCGATCCCCGACGGTCCGCCGCTACAGATCATCGTGACTGTCGAGGCACCGTCGCGCCCGCTGACGATCTGGCGCAAGGAACGCAAGGCGGGTATCTGGATCAACACCGAAAAGGTCGAGATCGGAGCCGCGCCGGGATTCTACGCCGTCGCGACCTCGGGGCCGATGAGTGACATCCTGCAAGAGGATTGGGATCGCCGCTACCGGATCTCCTTGCCGCTGGCGCTGCGGGCCTATGCCGGAAAACTGGCCGTCGACGACGCGGTGCCTTTTACTGAGGCCCTGATCCGCCTGCGCGAAAGCAATGGGCTGTATCGGCTCGATGAGGGAAGCGTGAAACTGGTGGACCAGACGCTGTTCCGCGCGGATGTGCGCTTGCCTGCCAATCTGATCGAGGGCGATTACAAGACCCGGATCTTCCTGCTGCGCGATGGGCAGGTCATGGATGTCTATCGCGCGCCAATCGATGTTCGGAAGGTCGGGCTGGAACGCTGGCTCTACCGTTTGGCCTTCGATCAGCCGCTGCTTTACGGGCTGATGTCGCTCGCCGTTGCCGTGATTGCCGGTTGGGGCGCCTCTGCCGCTTTCCGCAAGCTGCGCCGCGCCTGATTTCGCAGCTTGGGATGGCTCCTGCCGGAGTCGTGGCAGGAAAGAAAAGGGAACAAATTGCGTTCCGCGATGGCCGGGGGGCTGCCTGCCCCCCGGTGCCCCCCAGGGATATTTGCGTGAAGAAGAAGGGGCGCATCGAGTTTCGTGGTAAGGTGGCGGTCCCTATCCGCTGCCTCAGTATGTTTTTCGTACTAAATTCTGTGCGATAGTTTCCGGCTACAGCTTGGCATACTACGTGACTCGAACGAATGATCGGAATTCATCACGCAACGCGCGCTGCCTGTGTACAGGCTGTGTACGCCCTGTGTACGCGCGGTGTACGGGCTGTGCCGTCGAAACCCCAGCATTTGCTGGCTGAATCGGTTGTGTGTTGCGTTGGCGTGCCAATGCAACGCACGCTGCCTGTTGCAACTCCTTCCGGCCGGTTTCGCGGATCCCATTCCGGGGGGTTCCGGTCAACCGGAACGCAGCGGGCCCCGTGTTTCCACGGGGCCCGCGCCCTCCCAAATCGCAGGCTGGCTCCCTCCACTGAACCGGGCCTGCTCGGGTATGGCGATTACGTCCGGATCAGCTCGGCCTGACGCACGATGACCTCGGCCTGCTTGATCGAGGCGATATCGACCAGTCTTCCCTTGTAAACCGTGGCGCCCGCGCCCGAACGCTTGGCCTCTTCCATCGCGGCGAGAATTTCGCGTGCTTCGGTCACGGCGGTGTCGGATGGCGAAAAGACCTCGTTGGCCAGTGCGATCTGGCTGGGATGGATGGCCCATTTGCCAACCATTCCAAGGGTTGCCGAGCGCCGGGCCTGGGCCATGAAGCCTTCCTTGTCGCTGAAATCGCCGAATGGACCGTCGACCGGAAGAACCCCATGGCTGCGGCAGGCCGCGACGATTTTCGCTTGCGCCCAATGCCACGGATCGGACCAGTAGTTCTGACCCTCGCGATGCATGTAATAGTTTTCCTGCGTCCCGCCGATCCCGGTCGTGGCCATGCCCATCGACGCGGCGAAATCGGCCGCCCCGAGACTGACCGCCTGCATGCGGGGGGAGGCCGCGGCGATTTCTTCGACATGGCAGATACCGGCCGCGCTTTCGATGATGACCTCGAAGCCGAGCCGCTTTTCGCGAGCCTTCGCGCTTTCGATCGCGGTCACCAGGGCGTCGACGGCGTAGATATCCGAGGCGTTGCCGACCTTGGGGATCATGATCAGGTCCAGGCGTTCGCTTGCCTGTTCCATCAGGTTCACCACGTCGCGATACCAGTAGGGGGTGTCCAGCCCGTTGATCCGCACCGACAAGGTCTTGTCGCCCCAATCGATATCCCCGATCGCCTGGATGGTCTGCTTGCGCGCGTTGTCCTTGTCATCGGGGGCGACCGAATCCTCGAGATCGATATTGATCACATCTGCATCGGACTTTGCCATCTTCTCGAACAGAGCCACCCGCGAACCCGGACCGAACAATTGGCAGCGGTTGAGGCGGGCGGGTGGCTGAGGTTGAAGGCGAAAGCTCATTGCGAATCCTTGGCGTTCGGTGAAACGATGTTGCGCCACCGTTTAACGCAGCCCTTTGCGAGCATCAAGCCGGGTTTTTGCACCGCAGCATGGCGGGCCCGTCGGATTGTCGTGCTTGACGCTGTGCCGCTTTCGGCGCAGGACCAAGGAAATCGGCCGGAACGGAGGATAAGGCATGGCGCGGACCGTATATGTGAATGGCGAATTTCTGCCCGAGGACGAGGCCACGGTTTCGATCTTTGATCGGGGCTTCCTGATGGCGGATGCCGTCTACGAGGTGGTCAGCGTCCTGGACGGCAAACTGCTGGATTTCGCCGGTCACATGGCGCGGCTGGCCCGTTCCCTTGAGGCGCTTGAGATGGACAACCCGTTGTCCGAGGATGAATATCTCGACGCGCATCGGCAATTGGTCCAGCGTAACGGGATCACCGACGGGTTGATCTATCTGCAGGTCTCTCGTGGCAATCCCGGTGATCGTGATTTTGCTTATCCGCCGAAGGGAACGGTTCCGACCACGGTCATGTTCACGCAGGCGAAGCCCGGTTTGGCGGATGCTCCGGCTGCCCGAACCGGATGGAAGATCGTCAGTGTCGAGGATCTGCGTTGGGGACGGCGCGACATCAAGACCGTTCAACTTCTGTATCCGTCCATGGCCAAGATGGAGGCGAAGGCACGCGGGGCCGACGATGCCTGGCTGATCGAGGAGGGCAAGGTGACCGAAGGCACCTCGAACAATGCCTATATCGTCAAGGACGGCAAGATTATCACGCGCGAGCTGAGCCACGATATCCTGCACGGGATCACGCGCGCCGCCGTGCTGCGCTTTGCCCGCGAGGCGCAGATGCAGGTCGAGGAGCGCAGCTTTACCCTGGCCGAGGCACAGGCGGCGGACGAGGCTTTCGTGACCTCGGCCTCGGCCTTCGTGATGCCCGTGATAGAGATCGACGGCACATCGGTGGGCGGCGGCAAGGTCGGTCCCGTGGCAACGCGTTTGCGCGAAATCTACCTGGAGGAAAGCCGCAAGACGGCGATCTGATCTGCCTGGATTTTCCTTGGTTTTATAGATGGTTAGGTCTCGCCACTTGCCTATCCGCTGCGGGATATTACCTCTTACATGAAGGTAATGGTGGATCAGAGGATCGGTAGCGATGAATGTAGAACAGCAATTGCTGATCGAGCAGCGGGTGGCGAATGAAGGGAAGTCCCAGATTGTCGCCTATTTGCTGTTGCTTCTCCTGTGGGGCTGCGGCGTCCACCGGATGTATCTGGGCCGCTATGTCAGCGGGTTCCTGATGCTGCTGATCTGGGGGCTGGGCTGGTTGACCGCCCCCATCCTGATCGGCTGGTTGCCGATCGGCTTCGTTTGCCTGTGGGTGATCATCGACATGTTCCTGATCCCCGGTATGATCCGCGAGGACAATGCGATCATCCGGCAAAGGCTGCTCGCCGAGACCGGGTGGGAGCGTTAAGCGACCCGGTCCCGACGAAGGATAACGACGTCAGACCGTCACGTTCAGCGCACCGCCATCAAGCAGGATATTCTGGCCGACAATAAAGCGCGCCTGCTGGCTGCACAGGAAGGCGCAGGTGGCACCGAAATCCTCGGGCTGACCATAGGCGCCGGTGGGGATACCCGATTGACGTTTCTTGCGGGCCTCGTCGATGCTGATTCCCCCCTTCTCGGCGACACCCTTGTCCAGGCTGTCGGCGCGGGCGGTGGCATGGATGCCGGGCAGGATATTGTTGACGCAAACTCCGCTTCCTGCCACCTGCCGAGACATGCCTGCGACAAAGCCGGTCAACCCGGCGCGGGCGGTATTCGACAGGCCCAGCACCGCGATGGGAGAGCGCACCGATTGCGAGGTGATGTTGACGACCCGGCCCCAGTCACGCTCCATCATACCGGGAACCAGCGCCTGCATCAGCGCGATCGCCGACAGCATGTTCGCATCTATGGCCTTGATGAAATCCTTGCGGCTCCAATCCGTCCAGGTGCCCGGAGGAGGGCCGCCCGCATTGGTCACCAGGATATCGGCCTCGCCGGTGGCGGCCAACACGCGTTCGCGGCCCTCATCGGTGGTGATATCGGCGGCGACAGGAGTGACTTCGACACCGTATTTGTCGGCGATCTCCTTGGCGGTCCGGGTGATGTCGGCCTCGGTCCGGCTATTGATGACCAGGTTGACGCCAGCCTCGGCCAGCGCCTCGGCGCAGCCGCGCCCCAACCCCTTGGAAGCCGCGCAAACCAGCCCTCGTTTTCCCTTGATCCCCAGATCCATAACGTCCTCCTGTTTCTTCGCGGCAGAGCAAACGCTTGTGCGGCGGGATTGTCAAACCGCTTGCGCGGCCTCGCGGATGGCACGGATATTGTTGCCATAGATGCTAGGTTGATCGACCGAGCCGCCCTTGAAAACCGCCGAGCCCGCGACCAGCACATCGGCCCCCGCCGTCGCGACGAGGGGGGCGGTTTTCGCATCGATGCCGCCATCGACCTGGATATGGACCGGCCGGTCGCCGATCATGCCGCGTAGCCGGGCGATCTTGTCGATCTGGCTATGGATGAATTTCTGCCCACCGAAACCGGGATTCACGGTCATCACCAGCACCATGTCGCAGAGATCCAGCAGGTATTCGACCGCCTCGACCGGGGTACCGGGGTTGAGTGCGATCCCGGCCTTCTTTCCCGCCGCCCGGATCGCCTGAAGGGTCCGGTGCGGATGCGGCCCGGCCTCGACATGGGCGGTGATCATGTCGGCGCCGGCCTCGGCATAGGCGTCGATATAGGCATCGACCGGGGCGATCATCAGGTGCACATCCATGAAGCCCCGGACATGCGGACGGAAGGCTTTCACCGCCGGAGGGCCAAAGGTCAGGTTGGGCACGAAATGGCCGTCCATGACATCGACATGCACCCAATCGGCGCCTTCGGCCTCGATGGCCCGGATCTCGCGCCCGAAATCGGCGAAATCGGCAGAGAGGATCGACGGGGCGATCTTGATGCGGCGGTCGAAATTCATGGCTGATCCTTCCTGCAGTCGTCGCGATATCCGGCCCGGCACGATGACATGACGGAAAAGCCGTTGGTATCGGTTATGGTCGAAAACGACTTCCCGTCAACCGCAAGCGGACAGGATCTCCCTTCAGGTCGCGCCTGTCAGAAGCAGAGGATCTCGGCTTCGGCCTCGGCGCGCCGCAGGCGGGCGATGATATCGGTCATCTCGGCCATGCCCTTGAACATCGAGGCGCGCTCGCCGGTGACTTGACGCATCCGCAACACGGTCTCGGCGTTGACATAGTCCTCATAGGGCAGCACCGAGGCGATCTGGTCGATAGCGCAAGAGCAACGGTCCAGAATGTCACGGCTTTGGCCGTTCGAGGCCATGCAGGTGAAAACATACTCGGCGCGGACATTCGTTGGATAGTCATTCACGGCCTGCGCCCATACCGCGGACGCGGTTAGCGTTACGCCAAGAGCAATCGCGATGACGGTCGGCTTCATTGCAGCACCATTCGTTTGATATAGCCCGGCTCGTCACCCTCCGTCCGGGCCTGCAATTCGCGGATCGGGGCTTCGGGGTCTTCATCCAGCGCAAAGGTCAGGGTCAGCGTTTCGAAACCCTTCATCTGCCCGGCATTCGGATCATCTTCGAAAGGATGAAAAGTGGCCGTGCTGCCGTCCTGAGAGATCTCGCCGCTTCTGAACAGCGCATCCTTGATGCGGTTGCGTATGTAATACGGACTGCCGCCGGTCAGCTTGGCGATATCCCGGGTCGTCTGCTCCAGGAAGAAGGTCAGCACCGGATCGCCGCCCGAGATCGGAAACGGTCCGATCTCGCGGGTCCGGCTGTCGGTTTCCTGGGTCAGCTGCAGGGCCGGCTGGTTGTCCGAAGGATCGGTGATCTCGTTCAATGTGACCGAGCCATCCTCGACATGCAGGAAACCGGCCGCGTCCGGCCCGTCCACATGCACCGACCAGCTAAGCCCATCGGGCTCGATCGACCATGGTCCCCGGTCAGCGAAGACCATGTCCCCGGCCTCGCCCGCGACCAGCGGAGATGCCGCGACAAGGCTCGCGGACAGCCCCAGCCACAGCGCGGTGGCGATGCTGCGTTTCATTGCCGTTCCTCCCATAATACCGGACCAGACTTGCGCCCTGCGTTCCGAAGAACAAGCCCCGCATGGCCCTCTCTCAGCCCTAGGTCGCAGCCTTAACTCAGAAGCCTGACCAGAATCTCGCTCAACTCGGCCGGACGCACGGGTTTTTCCAGAAGCGGCACCCCCATCGCGGCGCAGCGCCGGGCGATCTCGGGATCCCGGTGAGCGGTCACCACCACGGCGGGAACATTCCTGCCCGCCGCGTCCCGCAGCGCCAGAATCGACGCGAGGCCCGTATCGTCGCCTTCCAGGTTATAGTCGGCAAGGATGATATCGGGCGGCTCTTCGCCCATCGTGGCAAGTGCCTCTGCCGTGCCGCCGGTCACGCGGGCGACCATGCCGAGACGTTCTGCCAGGATCATCTCGTAGCCACGGCGCATACCATGGTCGTTCTCGATGACCAGCGCGACACGCCCGCGCAGCACGTGGCTCGACGCATCGCTTGCTTTCGGGTGGTGCTCGTGACTGCCATCGATCAGTGGCAGCCCAACGCGGAACAAGGTGCCGCGCATCGCCTCGGAACTCAGGCTGATCGGGTGTCCCAGCTTGTTGCAAGCGCGCCGCACGATCGACAGGCCCAAACCCATGCCTGGGGTGCCGTTATCGTTCCCGAGCCGCTGGAACTCGTCGAAGATCCGGTTGCGGTCTACCGCCGGGATGCCGACACCGCTGTCATACACGCTGAGCCATCCGGTCGCGCCACGTCGCCGGACCCCGACGACGACGCCGCCGCGGTTGGTATACTTGATCGCGTTCGACACCAGGTTCTGCGCGATACGGCGCAGGAAGACCGGGTCGCTTTCCACCACCGCATCGGTCGGGGCAAAGCTGAGCCGCAGGCCTTTTGCCTCGGCCAAGGGCGCGAATTCGGCGGCGAGGCGGCGAAACAATTCCCCCAACGGGACGGGCTGGCGATGAAACTCGATGCGCTGGCTGTCGAGGCGTGAGATGTCGAGGACGGCATGCATCAATTGCTCGACCGATTCGAAAGCGCCCGACAGGCGTTCGGTCAGTTCCTTCTGTTGTTCGTCCATGGGGGTGTCGGTCAGTGCCGACAGGAACAGCCGGGCGGCGGACAAGGGCTGCACCAGGTCATGGCTGGCGGCGCGCAGGAATCGGGTTTTCGAGCGGTTCGCCTCTTCGGCGGCGGCGCGGGCGACGGCCAGTTCGCGGTTGCGTTGCGACAGGTCGGCCATCGCCTGTTCAAGCTGCCTTGTGCGGGCCAGAACCTCTTGTTCCAGCGCGACGGCGGCCTGGAACATCGACCATGCCGAACCCCGTGTCTCCTCGAGCCGGTCGATACGGTCGATCAGAACGTCGGTGATGCGCCTCAGTTTCTCGACCTGCCGATGCGGCGGATCACTGTCACGCAGCATTATGCGCCTCTCCTTCCGGTATGGGCGGCATGAAGGCCACGCCCACGAAGGTCTGGTTCACATGCATACCGCTATGCTGTTCGCCATAGGTGTTGAAGCCCGCGACGCGGTAACGGGTGAACATCTCGGACATCGTATCCATCAGCCCGGCGCGCTCCAGCGCCAGTCGCCGCAGGATGCAGTCGAAGCCCAGCACCATCAGCGGCGGGCGCGGCAATGCCTCCAACGCTTCCGCGAAACCCTGGGTCATGTCGTCGCTGCGCCCGAGAGTCAGAACGGTGCCCGTGTCGATGGAGGACATCAGCGACAGCCCGCCATCCTCGGTCAATTCGCTTATGGCGCGGACGTGATGGCGCCTGCCCATCCGCAACAACAGCGGGTGGCGGGCGAATTCGGTCGGCGTCAGGTCCTGCATGGCAAGCCCGGTAATGCGGGCATATTCCTCGGCCGCGGGTTCGGCATTCAGCTCGACGATGCGGCGCTTGTCCGGGATCGCGGCGGTCACCACGGCGCGGGTTTCGGTCGGGCTGAAATGGGCGAAGGTCACCTCGCTGACGGCCAGATCGGTCTCGACCAGCAGGAAAACGGCGGCATTGCTGATGACCTCGCCATCGACCAGCAGGGTCGTTTGCCGGAAATCCAGCGCATCGCCTGCCGAGCCGCCCAGGACAGGCACGGCGGGCAAGGCGGCCTCGATCGTCGAAACCAGCGCGTCTTCTTGCCCGGCAACGCCATCGACCAACAGCAGCCCGAATTGCGAGCGCGCGGCATCGGGGCTGAAATTGCTGTGCATGCGGCGCAGAATGGCCATCCAGTCCGAAACGGGAAGGGTCGCCAGGTTGCGTAGCGTGATCGCTTCCGCACGGAAACTGCTGCGGGGAAAGCCGATCGCGACCACGCTGCCCGAGCTGTAGCCGCCCGGGCCGATCTCTCCCGCCGACGAGCAGCCGCATATCACGCATCCCGATGGCAGGGACGCATGCAGATCGGAGCCCAGCTTGGCGAGTCCCTCGCCCGCGGCTCCGAATACCAAAACGAGTCCGGGATCGGCGGCGCGCAGGCCGGCCAGAAGGCGATCCGCCAGATCGGCGGCATCGCGGTCGGCCTGCACGGCCACCGGCCCGGCGACGTCCTCCTTCGCGACCGGGCCGGTATCCATCAGCAGGCCTCGAACAGCCTGATCGAGTTGGCGAGCAGCACCGCCTGCGTCCGGCGGCGGGCATTGATCTTGGACATGATCGCGGTGATATGGGTCTTCACCGTGGCTTCGGCGATGGACAGCTCGTAGCTGATTTCCTTGTTCGCCTTGCCCTGGCAAATCAGTCGCAGGATACGCATCTGCTGCGGGGTCAGCGTCGCAAAGCGGCGGGCCAGTTCGGCGCGTGCTTCGTCCTTGGCATCAGCCTGATCGGGTTCGTAACCCTCGGGCGTGACGAATTCGCCGTCCCACATCCGGCGCAGGCTGTCGACCAGCGCCTCGCGGCTCAGTGACTTGCTGATATAGCCCTGTGCCCCTGCTGCCATCGCGGCCGATATCATCGCGCCTTCCAGGTCCGCCGAGATCATGGTGATCGGGACGTCGGGCAATTGTCGGCGCAGGGTCACGATCCCCTCGGCCCCACGGGCATCCGGCAGGTTCAGGTCCAAGATCACCGCATCGGGTGCACCTTGGGCCTTGATCTGCTCGATCGCGGCCCCCAGGCTGCGCGCGGTGCGCACATTCTTGAGACCAAAGCTGATCTTGAGCGTCAGCGCGAGGGCGTCGCACATCAGCGGGTGGTCGTCCACGATCAGGATCTCTCGAACCTGATCGGCATTCGGTCGTGGCGTCTGCGGCGGTTTCGCCTGCATGGCTGCGGCGGTCATCGTATCTCCTCCCAAGGCAATGGCGTCTTCGCGGCACCGCCCCCCAACAGTATCCGCACCTCCATAACCGATTGTAGGGCGGCTTGTAGACAACGCAAGCCCGAAGCTAAGACTTCGGTGCTATTGTGACCGATTGCCGGCCATGTCACGCTGACATCGCATCCAGGAGGACCTTCATGAGCACGATCCGCAGAGGGATTGCGGCCTTATGCGCGACCTTGGCCCTTATTGCGGCCGTTTTTCCCGCCCTTGCGGAGCCCCCGGTGATCAGCATCGGCACATTGGAGAACGGCACGGTCAACTGGGAATTGCAGACGATTCTCGAACAGAGGCTTGATCGCGAGAACGGGTTCAAGCTGGAAGTGGTGTCCCTGGCGGGAAACCCGGCCACCCAGATCGCGATGCAGGGCGGCGAGGTCGATTCGATCGTTTCGGACTGGCTTTGGGTGGCGCGGCAGCGTGCTTCGGGTGCGGATTTCACCTTCCTTCCCTATTCGACCGCCGTGGGCGGGCTGGTTGTGCCAAAGGATAGCGATGTTCAGGATCTCGCCGATCTCGAGGGGCAAAAGATCGGCATCGCGGGCGGGCCTGTCGACAAGAGTTGGCTGATCCTGCGGGCCTGGAACCGGCAGCAGAACGGAGAGGATCTTACCGATGTGACCGGGCAGGTCTTTGGCGCGCCGCCGGTGATCCGGAATGCCGCCGAGACAGGGGAAATCGCCGGAGCGGTGAATTTCTGGCATTACCTGGCCAAGATGAAAGCCGGGGGAATGCGCGAGGTAATCAGCGTCTCAAAGGCCGCGGCCGATCTGGGACTGGACCCGACGACACCGCTTTTGGGTTACGTGCTGCGCGATTCCTGGATCGAGGAGCATCCGGAACTGGCGCAGGGGTTGGCAACCGCGTCGCGGCAGGCCAAGGAATTGCTGGCCGGTGATGACGCTGTCTGGGAAGACATCAGGCCGATCATGAATGCCGCCGATGATGCCGAGTTCGAAGCGCTTCGCGAGGGTTGGCACGCAGGCATCCCGCCACAGGGGGATGTGGACCGGGGGAATGCGCAGAGGATGTTCTCGATCATGGCGGATCTGGGCGGCGAAGAGCTGACCGGCGGTTTGACCGAACTGCCCGAAGGGCTGTTCTGGTCGGGTGAGTAGGGCGCGACGATATCCATGGCAAAGCCCCGGCACGGTGCCGGGGCTTTTGTCGCTTGTGGCGATGCTGTTGCTGTGGACACTCGTGGCGATCTGGTCGGACAGTCCCCGGACCATGCCCGCACCATGGAGCGTCGCCGCCCGGATCGGGCAGATCGCTGCCTCGGGCGATCTCTGGTTTCATGCCGGTATGACGCTGTTTCGGGTGCTGGCGAGCTTTGTTCTGGCGATGGCGGTTGGCTTGATCCTGGGGCTGTGGATGGGCAGGTCGCGCGGTGCGGATCACTGGTTGAACCCGGGGCTGGTGATCGCGCTGAACATGCCTGCGCTGGTCATTATCGTGCTCGCCTATATCTGGATCGGGCTTAACGAGGTGGCGGCGGTGGCGGCTGTCGCACTGAACAAGATCCCGCTGGTGATCGTGATGATCCGCGAGGGAACGCGTGCATTGCGCCCCGATCTGGACGACATGGCGCGGGCCTTTCACATGTCGTCGCTCGACCGCTTTCGCCACGTGGTGCTGCCGCAGCTCGCGCCGCATGTTGCCTCTGCGGCGCGGGCGGGTATCTCTTTGATATGGAAGATTGTTCTGGTGGTGGAGTTCCTTGGCCGCTCGAATGGTGTCGGCTTCAAGATCCATCTGCTGTTCTCGAATTTCGACGTGACCGGCGTGCTGGCCTGGGCACTGGCATTCGTCGCGGTGATGCTGGCGATCGACATGTTCGTGCTGCGGCCATGGGAGGCTCGCGCCAATCGCTGGAGACGCGATGAGGATTGATCTGAAAGGGAAATCCTTCGCCGGACGCGAGGTCCTGGGCCCCCTGACGCTGGAGATCGGGCGGGGCCAGCGTATCGCGGTCCTCGGGCCGTCGGGGATCGGTAAATCGACGCTTCTGCGGATCGTCGCGGGGCTGGACGATGAATTCAGCGGGAGCCTGTCAGGGGATGACCGGCTGGCGGTTGTGTTCCAGGAGCCGACCTTGCTGCCTTGGCGCAGAGCATTGGAAAACATCACGATTCCAGCCGGCTGCGATGGCGAGGCGGCGCGTGAACTGATGGCTCTGGTCGGGTTGTCGGGGCGCGAGGAACAGTTCCCGCGCCAGATGTCGCTGGGGCAGCAACGCCGCCTCGCACTGGCCCGCGCCTTTGCCGCGCAGCCCGATATTCTGCTTATGGATGAACCATTTGCGAGTCTGGACGCCGATACGGCTTCGCGGATGATCGGGTTGACCATGGACCTGTTGGAGCGCAGCGGGGCCGGGTTGCTGCTTGTCACCCATGATACCGGCGAACCGGCGAAGCTTGGGGCGAGGCCGGTACAATTGGGCGGTAGTCCGGCGGTGCTGCAAGACTAGAGGGCGGGCGAGGGATCGTCGCGCAACACCACCGTGCGTTGCGCCCTTGTGCCGGACGCAACATCCACGCGGCTTGACACAGCAAATGCTGGGATTTCGGCTGCACAACCCGTACACCACGCGTGCACAGAACGTACACAGAGCGTACACAGCCAGCGTGCGTTGCGTGGAAAACTGCGATGGATTGTCGCGGATGGCGACAGCTTGCGGGCCTTCCTTTCGGAAACCGGTGATCCGCCGGTCAGCCTACGCGGCGCAGGAAGGCGCGGGTGCGTTCATCCTGTGCATTGCCGAATATCTGCGCGGGCGGCCCCTGCTCGACGATCCGGCCTCCCTCCATGAACACGATCCGGTCGGCGATCTCGCGGGCGAACTGCATCTCATGCGTGACGATCAGCATGGTCTGGCGGCCATCCGCGATGCGGCGGATCAGATCCAGGACCTCGCCCACCCATTCGGGGTCCAGCGCGCTTGTCGGTTCGTCGAACAGCATCAGCTCGGCATCCAGCGCCATCGCACGGCCGATCCCCACGCGCTGCTGCTGCCCGCCCGACAGCGCCGAGGGATAGCTGTCGCCGCGATCCCCAAGGCCGATCTGCTGCAGGATCTCGCGGGCGCGCTCTTCGGCCCTGGGTTTGGGCCAGTTCCGGACCGTGGTCAGCCCCTCCATGATATTGTCGCGGGCGGTCTTGTTGGCGAAAAGCGCATAGTTCTGAAAGACAAAGCCGGTCCGCCGCCGTAGCGCCAGCATGTCGGCCTTGCTGACCCTTGCCGCATCGACCGACAGGTCGCCGATCGTGATCCGCCCCTCGTCGGGAGGATCGAGGAAATTCAGGCAGCGCAGAAGCGTCGATTTGCCGGTCCCCGATGGGCCGATGATCGCCACGCGCTCGCCCGGTTTCAGGCACAGGTCGATGCCGTTCAGCACCGTGTTGCCGCCAAAACGCTTGACCAGCCCGGCGATATCGATCTCGCAGCTCATCGCGCCACCGCCTTTCCAAGATGCCGTTCCATGCGGCGCTGGCCGACCGAGAGAGTCTCGACAATGGCCCAGTAGAACAGCGCCACGACAAGGAATGCCTCCAGGTACAGGAAGCTGCCCGCCGCCTCTTTCTGGGCGGCGCCCATCATCTCGGTCACGCCGAGGGTGAAGGCCAGCGAGGTGCCTTTGATCATGTCGATGAAATAGTTCATCAGGGTCGGCGCGGCGGTGCGTGCCGCCTGCGGCAGGACGATCCGCCGCAAGAGCTGACTCTGGGTCATGCCGATGGACTGTGCGGCCTCCCATTGGCTGCGGTCGACGCCAAGGATCGCGCCGCGGATGCTTTCGGCCATATAGGCCGAGAAATGCATGGTCAGCCCGAAGATCGCCGCCGTCACCCCGTCGATGGTGGTCAGGAAGGTCAGCATCTGGGGCAGCCCGTAATAGAACAGGAACAGCTGCACCAGCAGCGGCGTGCCCCGGAAAAAGCTGATGAACACCGCCACGACCCGGTCCAGCACGGGTATCTTCAGCACCCGCACGATGGCCAGCAGCGCCGCCAGAACCAGAGCCGCCACCATCGAGACCAGCGCCATGAACAGGGTCAGCGGGACATAGCCGGCGATCACCGGCACGAGGTCCCACATATAGGCGATGTCCAGGGGCCGCATCAGTCGGCTTCAGCCAGCGGCTTGGTCACGTCCGCATCCAGCCATTTCTCGGAAATTTCGGCCAGCGTCCCGTTCTCCTTCAGCGTGGTGATCGCGGCATCGACGCGGTCGCGCAGGGCGTTTCCAGCTTCGTCGTCGCGGAAGGGCAGCGCGTTGCGGATCTCGTCGAAGGGCTGTCCGGCCAGCGCCAGCGGCAACGGGCTTTCCTTGATGACCTGCGCCGAGGACACGCGGTCCATCACGAAGGCATCGACGCGGCCAAGCGCCGTGTCCTGTTCGATATTCGATTCATAGGTGCGGATGTCGATCTCGTCCGCATAGGGCAGGTTGCGCAGCAATTCCTCGAAATTCGAGCCCAGGTTTACCGCGACCGAGCGTCCCTTGAGGCTTTCGGGGCCGGTGATCTCGTCCTCGTTGCCTGCCTTCACCACGACCTGTGCGCCGTCATAGACATAGGGCTGGGTAAAGACGAATTTAGCCTCGCGATCCGGGGTGATGGTGATCTGGTTCGCGACCGTGTCGATCCGGCCTGAATCCAGCGCGCCGATCAGGCCCGAGAAGGACATGGTGACGAACTCGACCTCGTCGCCGGTTTCCTCGGCGATGGCGCGCATGAGATCGACCTCGAAACCTTGCAACTCGTCGGCGCGGGTGAAGGTGAAGGGGAAATAGCCGCCGGACATGCCGACGCGGATCGTCTCGGACAGGGCGGGGGCGGTGAATGCCCCAAGGGCAAGGATCGCCGAAAGAATGGTCTTGCGCATGATGGACTCCTTCATGGTTCGGCTGACTAGATCGGGCCTTTCGGTGACGACCACAATATCAACGGGACCGGTCGCCGGAAATAAGGATCGCATTGACGGCAGGCGGGGGGAAGCAGAAAAATTTCCGTATACTGGCTGGGTGAGGGTGATATCGTTCTGTCGTGTGGCGGCAAAGCTGTTGCAGGAAGAACGCGGTCCCGGTCGCGGCCCGATCCGATCTTTCCTCAACAGGTGATTGCGCTCGCGCGTCAGGTCGCGCAAACTCCGCGCCAAAGAGGGAGGACCATCACATGAAACAACTCTATTCTGCCGCATTCCTGGCCGCCATCGCCGCACCCGTCGCCGCCGAAGAAATCAAGATCGGCTATGCGCTCGCTGAAGACAGTCATTATGGCGTCGCGGCCAAGGCATTCGAGGAATCGCTGACCGCTGCCCTGGGCGATCAGTTCAGCTTCCGGCATTTCCCGTCCTCGGGCCTCGGCGGCGAGCGCGAGGTGGTCGAGGGGGTGCAGCTCGGTACGGTCGAGATGACCATCGTGTCGACCGGCACCCTGTCGAATTTCGTGCCGGAATCCGGCGTGTTCGACGTGCCTTTCCTGTTCAGCAGCCTCGATCATGCCCGAGGTGTCCTGGATGGAGAGATCGGGCAGGAAATGCTGGCCAAGTTCGACGATGCCGGGCTGCATGCGCTGGCATGGGGCGAACAGGGCTTCCGGCATATCACCAATAATCGCGGCCCGATCGCGGCTCCTGCAGATACCGATGGGCTGAAGATCCGCACCATGGAGAACCCGGTACATATCGAGGCCTTCGAAGCGCTCGGCGCCGCGCCCACTCCGATGGCCTGGCCCGAGGTGATCGGTGCCCTACAGCAAGGCGCGATCGACGGGCAGGAGAATCCGCTTTCGGTGATCGTCTCGGCCAAGCTGAGCGAGGTGCAGACCTATCTGACGCTGGACGGGCATGTCTATTCGCCCGCCGTCATCCTGATCTCGCCGCAGTTGTGGGGTGAATTGGACGACGATCAGAAAGCCGCTTTCGAGGCAGCCGCTACCGATGCGGTCACCGCGATGCGCGGCTATGTGGACGAGGTCGAGGAATCGGGCGTTGCCACGCTGAAAGAGCAGGGCATGGAGGTGAACGAGCTCTCCGCGGAACAGAAAGCCGCCTTCCGCGACGCGCTGGCCGAACCCTACAAGACCTATGAGGAGCAGTTCGGCAAGGACCTGATGGACCGCATCCAGGCGGCCGAATGAGCAGCGATATGCGCTTCTTCTTCATGGAAATATCCCGGGGGTCCGGGGGCGGCGCCCCCGGCCGTCGCGGGACGCGATCCGTCGCCTGACCGATGCGCCGGATCGAACGCGCCTTCATCCTGCTGAACGGCACCGCCGTCATCGCCGGTCTGGCGCTAATGGCGGTGGTCGTCGGCTGGAATGTCTCGGCCCGCTATCTCTGGGCGAATTCCCTGCCCTGGGCCGACGAGGTGGCGCGCTACACGATGATCTGGCTGACCTTTCTCGGCAGCGGACTGGCGCTGCGCGAGGGTGCGCATGTCGCCATCAGCAATGCGCAAGAGGCGCTTCCCGGCCCCGCCCAGTATTGGCTGCGATGGATGATCCTGCTGCTCCTGTTCGGCTTCTTCGCCTTCATGGTCTGGGTGGGGATCGACTACATGAACCGCATGGCGATCCAGAAATCTGCGGCGCTTCGGTTGCCGATGAAATGGGTTTATGCGGCCATGCCAGCCGGTTTCGCCCTGATGATCGTCCATCTCGCGCTGATTGCCCCGCGTTACCTGCGGGCCGGGTTTTCATACACCGACGAGGCCGCCCGTGGTTGAGATCCTGGTTGCCGCCTTCCTGATCCTGATGCTGGCGGGGGTGCCGGTCGCCTTCGCGCTGGCATTGGCTGCATTCGCTGCCGTCATCATCACCGGGCAATATCCATTGGTAGTCGTGGTCAAGGAGATGTTCACCGGTCTGGACAGTTTCCCGCTGCTGGCCGTGCCCTTCTTTATCCTCGCTGCCGAGATCATGTCGGCGGGGGCAATCTCCGTGATGCTGCTGCGCTTTGCCTCGCAATTTGTCGGGCATCTGCGCGGCGGACTGGGCTATACCAATGTCCTGACCTCGACGCTCTTCGCGGGGATCTCGGGTTCGGCGCTGGCCGATGCGGCGGGGCCGGGAGCGATGATGGTCCGGATGATGGAGAAGGGCGGCTATTCCCGCGCCTATGCCGGGGCGCTGACCATCGCCACCTCGGTCGTCGGGCCGATCATTCCACCCTCGATCACCATGATCATCTATGCGCTGCAGGATCGGAACGTGTCGGTCGGTTCGCTTTTCATGGCCGGGATCCTGCCGGGGCTGCTGATCTCGGGCGCGATGGCCGGGGTCAACTGGTGGATCAGCCGCAAGCGCGGCTATCGCAGCGCCGAGCCCCGTCCGCCGGTTGCACAGATGATCCGCAACACGCTGACGGCCTTTCCGGCGCTTTTCCTGGTGGTGCTGATCGTGGGCGGCATAAGGGGAGGGGTCTTCACGCCCACCGAGGCCTCGGTCATTGCCGTCGCCTATGCCATCGTCGTCAGCGCGGTGGTCTATCGCGGCTTTACCCTGCGCGACCTGTGGGGAGCGTTCTGGCGCGCGGGCATCATGTCGGTCGCGGTGCTGATGATTCTGGCTGCCGCGCGGGCCTTTGCCTGGGTGCTGATCATCGAGGGCGTGCCGCAGGCCATGGCCGATGCGGTGATCGCCATGGAACTGTCGCCCATGGCCTTCCTGTTGATGGTCAACCTGCTTCTGCTGGCTTTCGGCATGTTCATGGACCCCTTGCCCGGCGTGATGATCCTTGTTCCAATCCTCGCGCCCATAGCCCACAGCCTCGGAATCGCCGCCGATCATTTCGCGATCATTGTCATCGTCAACCTGACCTTCGGCCTGATCACGCCCCCGGTCGGCGGGCTGATCTTTGTTGTCGCCTCGGCCACCAAGCAGCGCCCGTCCGATCTGATCCGTGAATTGCCGCCCTTCTTCATGGCGGCCATCGCGGTGTTGCTGATCCTGACCTTCGTGCCGGCCCTGTCTACCTGGCTGCCCGCGCTTGGCGGGTTCTCGCGGGGCTGAATCGCGCCGGTTTCGTAGGCGGTTGCCAAATGCCGCGCAGCGCCGCATCCTCCATGTGTCCAATATCAACCAAACGGGGGAGTGAAAATGAGTAGACGTGACGATCTGATCGCCAAATATGCACAAGACATCAAGGACAAGCTGGGCGAAACGCCGGATATGGACCTGCTGACCAAGGTCACCATCGGCTGCGGCCCGTCGATCTACAATGCCGATGCCGAGACCATTGCCTCGAGCGATGACGCGGAGCTGGACCGGGTTCGCAAGAATTACCTGATGAAGAAGCTGGGATTGGCAGACGGCCCGCAATTGATGGAAGCGATCAATTCGATCATCGACAAATACGGGCGGTCGAACCGCAACAAGTACCGCCCGGTCATCTATTACATGCTGTGCAAGCATTTCGGCAAGCAATCGGCCTATGGCTGATCGATCATTGCCTTGATCGCCGCCACGTGATCCGGCGAAGCGGCCCTGCTGTCCTCTGCCAGTTCCCGTGCCGCGGCGATCAGCTCTTCTGCCGGAACGATCCGGTCGATCAGGCCCCAGGCAAGAGCCTCGGGCGCTTCGATCTTTGCGCCTCCCATCAGGATCATCTTTGCCCGTGACGGGCCCACAAGTGCCGCCATGCGGGGCGGATCGCTCGGCTGCGGCAGGAAACCCAGCTTCATCACCGGATAGAAGAATTTCGCCTCCGGCACCGCCAGGCGCAGATCGCAGGCCAGAGCCATCCCGAAGGCTCCGCCCGCCAGCGTGCCGTTCAGTGCCGCGATGGTGAGGCAGGGCATCGAGGCCATGCGCGCCGAGAGCCGCTCCCATTCCGGGGATTTGGCCAGCCCGGCCCTGGCCTCTGCCAGATCCGCCCCGGCGGAAAAGACCTTTCCCGTTCCGGTCAGGATCAGTGCCCGGCAGCCCGATTCCGCCAGGTCGTCCAGACGTTTCGTCAGATCGCGTAGCATTTGCCCGGTCAGCGAGTTGGCCTTGTCCGGACGATCGATGGTCAACAGGGCAATATCTTCTTCAGACTCCGATTGTATCACGAATGTTCCCTTCCCCTTGCCTTCGGGCTATGTCAGAAACTGCCCTGAGTTATTCTTGACGAAAGGTATTAGCATGCGTCGCACCCTTGCAAGCTCCGCTATCGCACTGATCGTGGGCGCGGGCCCCGTTCTGGCAGATCTCACCCCGGCCCAGGTCTGGGAGAACCTGGAAAGTTATTATACCGACATGGGATATCAGGTAACTATCGGCTCGACGGACGATGCCGGTAGCACGCTGACCCTTTCGGATGTTGTCGCCACGTCCGAGACCGAGCAGGTCGATACGACAATCACGATTCCGACACTGACGTTGGAGCAGACGGGCGATGCCAAGGTGCGCTCGGTGATGGATGGAGAGCTCACCATCGAGTCGCTGACCCAAGTTCCTGACGAAGAACCGATGGAGTTCAACGTGGTTCTCGTCGCGCCCGACAACGAGATGCTGTCCTCGGGCACGGTCGAAGACATGTTGCACGAGTTCAACTATCCCAGCCTTGAGACCGTGGTTCGCCTCGGCGATGAGAATGCGAATGGGGGCGAAGTTCCGTTTACCGCGACATTGACCGATCTCACCGGACAATATCGCACTGTGCAGGGCGACGATCAGAATATCACCTATGACATGACAGCCGCAGGGATGGACCTGGAGCTGAACGTGAACGAGCCGCCCTCGGAAGGCGAAAGCCAGGGCCAAGGCAAATTCGCGGGGCAGATGCATATCGATGGCATCACCACCTCCGGTCAGACAGTCCTGCCCGCAGGCGTGGAGAACATGGCGGAACGGATCGATCTCGCGCTGAATGCCGGGTTCCTGGCCGATGGCACGCTCGAGATGGGCGAGATGACGGGCAACGCGACCTTCGAGGGAACCGATGCTGACGGGGGCTCGCAATCCGGAAGCGGCAAGTTCACCTCCGGGGGCGGCGATCTTACATTCGCCATGTCCAAGGACGGCATGTCCTATGAGGGGACATCGCAGGGGACCGAGGTCGAGGTGACGGTCGATCAACTGCCTTTCCCGATCGCTTATGCCGTCGAAAGCGCCGCGGGTGCACTGACCTTCCCGATCAGCAAGTCGGAGGATGCTCAGCCATTCTCGCTCAATTACGAGCTCGTGGGCCTGACGCTGGCTGACGGGATCTGGAACCTGTTCGATCCGGGTCAGGAATTGCCGCGCGATCCGGCTAACCTGAAGATCGACGTGGCGGGCGAGGCCCTGATGAAGGGCGATCTGTTCGACCCGGCCTTCGGTGAAGAAATGGCCGGTATGGCCGAGGAGAGCTCCGATCAGGATCCGACTGCTGACGGCGCGGATCAGGGCGCGACCGCTGATGGTGCCGATATGCCCGCCTCGCCCGAGATGCCGTTCGAGCCGCAATCGGTCAAGATCAACGCCGTCACGCTTCAGGCTGTCGGAGTGGATGCCAACGTGACCGGCGACCTGACGATCCCGCAGGGCGCGCAGCAGCCGGTCGGCATTGTCGAGGGCGAATTCACCGGCGTCAACGCGCTGCTCGAAAAGCTGGTATCGATCGGACTAGTCCCGCAAGAGCAGCTGATGGGCGCGCGCATGATGATCGCGATGTTCGCCAAGCCGGTCGAGGGCAATCCCGACCAGATGCAGACCAAGCTCGAGTTCAAGGAAGACGGCTCGATCTTTGCCAATGGTCAGCAAGTGCAATAACAATGCAGCCGTAAGGCACAGGGCCGGGCGACCCGCCCGGCCTTTTTCGTTCACTCCACTTCCGGCGCTGCGGGACGGTGGGGCCATAGTCGGAGGACAGGCATGAGCGGCGATGCTGCGAAAACCGATCTGAAAAAGCTGGCCGAGGGACTGGTCGAAGCAGCCCGGCGTGCCGGCGCCGATCAGGCCGATGCCCTGGCCATGCAGGGCCGCTCGGTCAGCATAGATGTCCGCGGCGGCGCATTGGAACAGGCCGAGCGCGCGGAAGGGATCGAGATCGGGCTGCGTGTCCTGATCGGCGGGCGCCAGGCCTGTGTCTCGGCTTCGGATCATGGCGAGGCGACCATCGCCGAACTGGCCGAGCGCGGTGTGGCCATGGCGCGCGAGGCCCCGGTCGATGATACGCTTGGACTGGCCGAGCCGGATCAACTGGCGGAGAAACGTGATGCGGGGGGATTGCAGGTGCTGGACGACCAGCCCGATCCGGCCCCCGAAGCCCTGCAGGAGACGGCCCTGCGTGCCGAGGCGGCGGCAATGGCCGCCAAGGGCATCAGCCAGGTCGAAGCCGCCAGCGCGGCATTCAGCAACCGCCATATGTGGCTGGCGGCCTCGAACGGGTTCTCGGGCGGTTACGGCCGCAGCACCCATGTCATCTCGACCGTCGCCATCACCGGCGAGGGGCTGGGGATGGAGCGCGACTATGCCGCCGAATCCCGAAGCTGGGCAGAGGATCTTCCCGATCCCGAAGAGATCGGCGCGCTTGCCGCCGAACGCACATTAGCCCGCGCCGGTTCTAGGAAGCCGCCGACCGGGGCGTTCCCGATCCTTTATGATCGCCGGATTGCCTCTTCGCTGATCGCTCATTTGTTGGCGGCAGTGAACGGAGGCGCAATCGCGCGCGGCGCAAGTTGGCTGCGCAAGGAGATGGGCGAGGCGGTCCTGCCCCTCGGCATGGACCTGATCGAAGACCCGCTGCGCATCCGCTATCCATCCTCGCGCCCCTTCGACGCCGAGGGGCTGGCCACCCGCAGGCGCGAGATCGTCTCGGGGGGGATATTGCAGGGCTGGACGCTGGATCTGGCCACTGGGCGCAAGCTGGATATGGAAAGCACCGCCTCTGCCGCGCGCGGGCTGACATCGCCGCCCTCTCCGGTGAACAGCAATGTCATCCTGACACCCGGCACGCAGACGCAGGAACAGATGATCGCCGATATGGGGCGCGGGCTGATCGTGACATCCATGCTGGGTGCCTCGATCAATGGCACGACCGGGGATTATTCACGCGGGGCGGCGGGTTTCTGGGTCGAGAACGGGCGCATCGCCTATCCGGTGAATGAATGCACCATCGCGGGCAACCTGCGCGACATGCTGATGACGCTGATCGCGGGGAATGACGCGCTGCCATGGCGCGGCATCGAGGTTCCCAGCCTGCTGGTGGAGGGCATGACCGTTGCCGGCGCCTGAGGCCGATCTGGAGCTTTTGGTCGATGCCGCGCGGCGGGTGGGGCGGATCGCGCTCGGTTTCTGGCGGCGTGATCCGCGCTCATGGGACAAGGGTGGAGATGCCGGTCCCGTCACCGAGGCCGACCTGGCCGTGAACGACGAGTTGCAGGCGAGCCTGATGGCCGCCCGGCCGGGCTATGGGTGGCTGTCCGAGGAAAGCGAGGCGGACCCGTCGCGGCTGGACGCGCAGCATTGCTTCATCATCGACCCGATCGACGGCACGCGCGCCTTCATCGCCGGGCAGGAAGGTTTCTCTCATTCCCTCGCCGTGACGGATGGCGACCGGATCGTGGCCGCGGTCGTCCATCTGCCGGTCCGTGACATCACCTATACAGCCTTCGCCGATGGCCCGGCGCAGCGAAACGGTCAGCCGATAACGCCCGCGCAGGCCGATATCGACGGCGCCTCCGTGCTGACCTATCGCGCCGTTTCCGAGCCTGGGCATTGGCGCGACGAACAGGTCCCGCCATTCCGCCGCGAATTCCGCCCCTCGCTGGCCTGGCGGCTATGCCTCGCCGCCGAGGGCAGGTTCGACGCCGCACTTTCGCTGCGGGCGGCATGGGAATGGGATATCGCGGCAGGCAGCCTGATTGCGGAACGGGCCGGTGCTGCCGTCACCGACCGGCGCGGCGAGCGGATGCGCTTCAACAGCCAGCGCGCCATGGTCGATGGCCTGATCGTCGCCGGAGACCGGCTGCACGGGCAGATATTGGAGCGGCTGAAGCCGTGAGCAGGTGATTTGCGTCCCGCGATGGCCGGGGGTTTCACACCCCCGGACCCCCGTGGGATATTTCGATGAAGAAGAAGGGAAGCGTGCCGGGGCCGTGCCCGCCCATCTATGCAGGCGGTGGCCGCCTCACCGGGGGTATCGTCGCGGGGGCCTTGGACAGCTGCACCGCAAGGATGCCTGCCATGATGATGCCGACACCGATCACGTCGCTGAACCCCAGCTTTTCGCCAAGGACCAGCGCCCCGATGGCGACGCCGAAGAAGGGCGACAGGAAATGGAAGGTGGCGGCGCGAACCGCGCCGATGCGCTGGACGAGCAGGAACCAGATCCATGTTGCCGCCAGTCCCGGCACAAGGACGGTATAGATGAAGGCCCAGGCGAGCCGTCCGCTAACCGCCACATTCCAAGTCTCGAAAAACGGTGCGACGAGTGCGAGTGTGGCGGCACCGACCAGCATCTGCAGCCCGACGATCATCATCACGTTGCCGCCGGAACTGGCCCCTCGGACCGAGAGGGTGGCGATGGCCAGTGCCAGCGCCGCGACAAAGCCCATGGCGATGCCGATCGGATCGCTGCCGCCCTGCAGGCGCGCTCCCATGATGATCGCCACGCCGACCAGGCCAAGGCACAGCCCGCCGTAACCGAGCGGGCGCAGCCTTTCGCCCATGAAGATCCAGCCCATCGCCGCGACCATCAACGGCATGGTTGCCGCGATGATCGAGGCAAGCCCCGCCTCGATCCATTGCATGGCCACCCAGTTGAGCCCCAGGTAGAGCGCGTTCTGGCACAGCCCCAGCACGATCACCGCGCGCCACTGAAATCGGCTGAGCTTGCGCCAGGTTTGCCCCATTGCAAGGCCGATCGCGATCCCGATGACGCCGGACAGGGCGAAGCGCAGGGAAAGCGCCAGAAGCGGAGGAGCCTCGGTGACGATCATCCGTGTGGTCGTGAAAGCCGAAGCCCACATGACTGCGAAGCTCACCCCCATCAGGATCGCGCGAATATCCATGGACCGCCTTTCATGCAGATGATGCAAGACCGCTAGCAGAAGGCGGCGGTGACCGGAAGGGCGGAAAGGAAAAGGGCCGCGCCCTGTCGGGCACGACCCTTTGCATTCGCATTCCTGAGCAGGATCAGCTGTTGACGCTGTCCTTCAGAGCCTTGGCGACGGTCACCTTGACCTGCTTGTCAGCCGGCTTGGTCATCATTTCCTGGGTCTGCGGGTTGCGGACCTGACGCTCGGGACGAGCGCGGCAGGCGATCTTGCCGATCCCCGGCAGTGTGACTGCGCCGCCATTGGCGACTTCACGGGTCACGACCGCAGAGATCGCATCCAGAGCCGCGGCAGCAGATTTCTTGTCCGAACCCAATTCTTCGGCCAGAACCGCCACGAGCTGCGTTTTCGTCATCGGTTTTGCGGAAGGCGTTGCCATATATCTGTCTCCTCTCGCCCTGTTTCGCGCACTAACAATTTTGCGCCTTTTTCGGCATAAAGCTTGCTACACACGGTTTTGACCGGCAGATCAAGCCTTTTTCGCAAAACATGGGTAAACCAGCGCAAAATAGTCAAGTTGACGTTAGGTCAAAGGAATGCTGTTTCGCTGAATGACCGCAATTTACGCGAATGTATGCGTTCCAGAGGCATCTCGCGAAGCTTCTCCATCGCCCGGATTCCGATCAGCAGGTGGTTGGCGACCTGTGTGCGATAGAAATCCGTGGCCATGCCGGGCAGCTTCAGCTCGCCATGCAGCGGCTTGTCGCTGACGCAGAGCAACGTGCCGTAAGGCACCCGGAAGCGAAAGCCATTGGCGGCGATGGTGGCACTCTCCATGTCCAGCGCGACTGCGCGCGACAGCGACAGGCGATGGACCGGGCCGGAATGATCGCGCAGCTCCCAGTTGCGGTTGTCGATCGTGGCGACGGTGCCGGTGCGCATGATCCGCTTGAGCTCGTAACCGTCCAGCCTGGTGACCTCGGCCACAGCCTCTTGCAGGGCCACCTGCACCTCGGCCAGCGGCGGGATCGGCACCCAGACCGGCAGATCGTCGTCCAGCACGTGATCCTCGCGCAGATAGGCATGGGCGAGGACGAAATCGCCGAGGCTCTGCGAATTGCGCAGCCCCGCGCAATGCCCGACCATCAGCCAGGCATGCGGGCGCAGCACGGCGATATGATCCGTCGCGGTTTTCGCGTTGGACGGGCCGACCCCGATATTGACCAGCGTGATCCCCTGCGAATTGGCCCGCTTGAGGTGATAGGTCGGCATCTGCGGCATCTTCGCCAGCGGGGTCAGGGGGGCATCCGGCTCGCTGATCTCCTGGTTGCCGGGGGCGACGAAGGAGTCGTATCCAAGCAGGGGATCGGCTAGCGCCCGGCGGGCGAAGGCCTCGAACTCGTCCACGTAGAACTGGTAATTGGTGAACAGGACGAAATTCTGGAAATGCTCGGCCGCGGTGGCGGTGTAATGCTGCAGCCGCGCCAGCGAATAATCGATGCGCTGCGCGGTGAAGGCCGCCAGGTGCTGGCTGCCATCGGGCATCGGCGCGGCGACCCCGTTCACGATATCGTCGTTCATCGTGTTCAGCTCGGGCACGTCGAACACATCGCGCAGCGAGAATGTCAGCACGCCTTCCTGCGGCACGTTCAGGTCGTTCTGCGTGGCGACGGCGAAATGCACCGGCATCGGCGTCTCGCTGACCCCGACGCTGACGGGAACGCCGTGATTGCGCATCAGCAGGCCGATCTGCTCGGTCAGGTAGGTCCGGAACAGGTCGGGCCGGGTGATCGTGGCGGCATAGATGCCGGGCTCGGCGACATGCCCGAATGACAGCCGTGAATCGATCTTGCTGTGGCTGGTGACGGTCAGGCGCAGCTCGGGATAGAAGGCACGATACCGCGCCTGCGGTTGCTCGCCTGCCAGAAGCCGGGTGAAATGATCCAGCAGGAATCCCGTTGCCTCGTCATACAACTCGCACAGGCGGGCTGCTGCTGCGGCAGGGTCGGTGAACTGCTCGCGGGGGCCCATGGGCGGTGTCTCGACCGGCAGAAAACGCGAATCCGTATCCATCTGTTCTTTCCTTCTTTACCGTTACCCTGCCTGCACCATGCGCGACACGCAAGCATCTGGCGCAGGCGCGCCCGGATGGTTACCTTGCCGTCATGGAAATGCTGATATTCGGTCATGGCTACACCGCCGGTTACCTGACGCGCCTTGCTATTGCACGAGGCTGGCGCGTCACCGGCACCACCCGCAACCACCCCGAGCGCGTGGCCAGAGCAGGGGCCGACGCCCTGCTCTGGCCGGGGCAAGAGGACGATATTCGCCGCGCCATCGCGCGCGCCGATGCGATCCTGGTCTCTGCCGCCCCGACGGAAGTAGGCGACCCGGTCCTGGCGGCTTTCGCCGAAGAACTGGGCCGGGCGCGCCCGCACTGGCTGGGCTATCTGTCCACCACCGGGGTCTACGGGGACCGCAATGGCGGATGGGTGGACGAGACAAGCGATCTGGACCCCTCCACTGCGCGGGGGCGCAGCCGGGTGCGGGCCGAACAGGCATGGCAGGCATTGGCCGCCGCGCATGACCTGCCCCTGCATATCTTCCGGCTGGCCGGGATATACGGTCCCGGCCGCGGCCCCTTCGCCAAGCTGCGAGGTGGCACGGCACGGCGGATTGTCAAGCCGGGGCAGGTCTTTTCCCGCATCCATGTCGAGGATATCGCGCGAATCCTGATGGCCTCCATCGATGCGCCCGCGCCGGGGGCGGTCTATAACCTTTGCGACGACGATCCGGCGCCGCCGCAGGATATCATTGCCTGCGCCGCGCGGATGCTGGACATGCCGGCCCCCCCGGCTGTCGATTTCGAAGAGGCCGATCTGGGGCCCATGGCCCGCTCTTTCTATTCCGACAGCAAGCGCGTCTCGAACGCGCGGATCAAGCGCGACCTGGGGATCACGCTGAAATACCCGGATTACCGCAGCGCCCTTGCGGCGATCCTGAAGGCCGAGGCGGAGGAGTGATTGCCGCATTGCCATTGCCGCCGCCACATGCATGATTGCGCGTCATGACCACGGATTTCGACATTCTCATCGCGGGCGGCGGGCTGAACGGCCCGACATTGGCGCTGGCCCTTGCCGGGGCCGGGATGCGCGTGGCCGTGGTCGATCCCCGCCCCGCCGATGCAAGATCGGCAGAGGCCTTCGATGGCCGCGCCTACGCCCTCGCCGTGGCGTCGCAGCGGCTGCTGAAGGCGCTCGGCATGTGGGGAGACCTGGCCGACAAGTGCCAGCCGATCCACCAGGTCAAGGCCTCCCAGGGACAACCCGGCGAAGGTGCCGCCCGCTTCTTCCTGCATTTCGACAGTGCCGAGATCGAGGAAGGTCCGGTCGGCTTCATGCTAGAGGACCGCTTCCTGTATCGCGCCTTGCTATCCGCGATGGACGGGCAGGTGACGCATATGCCGGGGGTCTCGGTGATCGGCCAACAGGTCGGGGCGGCGCATGTTACGGCAGAACTGTCGGATGGGCGGCTGGTCACGGCGCGCCTGCTGATCGGCGCGGATGGGCGCGGCTCGGGCGTGGCAGAGCGTGCCGGGATCACGCGGCGCGGATGGGATTACGGCCAGACGGCGCTGGTGGCGGCGATCGACCACGACTTGCCGCATGAGGGCATCGCGCATCAGTATTTCATGGCGACCGGACCGCTGGCGATCCTGCCGCTGCCCGGCAATCGCAGCAGCGTGGTCTGGTCGGAGACCGAAGCCAATGCCGCTGCCATCAAGGCCCTGCCGGATGCAGAGTTCCTGCAGGTGCTGCGGCCCCGCTTTGGCGATTTCCTCGGCAAAATTTCCCTCGCCGGTCAGCGCTTTTCCTATCCGCTCAGCCTGTCGCTGGCCGAAGCCTATGCCGCACCGCGTGTCGCCCTTGTCGGCGATGCGGCGCATGGCGTGCATCCGGTTGCCGGGCAGGGGCTCAATCTCGGACTGCGCGATGTCGCGGCGCTGGCCCAGACATTGGTCGAGGCGGCCCGGCGTGGCGAGGATATCGGCGCCGAAGATGTGCTGGAGCGGTACCAGCAATGGCGGCGTTTCGACGCGACCAGCCTTGCCCTTGAGATGGATGCCGTGAACCACCTGTTCGCCAGCGGCAACCCGCTGCTGAGCGGCTTGCGGGGCGCGGGCATGGGGGCCGTCACCGCCCTGCCGGGACTTCGCCGGCGCTTCATGCGGCAGGCCGCCGGGCTGTCCGTGGACCCGATGCCGAGATTGCTGGCGGGGCAGTCGTTATAGGATCTGTCAGGGTGCCCTCGGGCCGGATGGGCTTGCGTCCCGCGATGGCCGGGGGCGCTTCGCCCCCCGGACCCCCAGAGGATATTTGCATGAAGAAGAAAGGGCGGGCTGGCATGTGCAATTTGGTTAGTATGTTTTTCGTACTGACTTGGGCGGTTTCGTTTCCAGACGCTGCCTGGCGTGTCATGTGACCCTCGCAAATCGCCGCAATTTACAGTGCAACGCGCGCTACCTGTGTACAGGCTGTGTACGCGCTGTGTACATGTTGTGCACAGCTTGTGCAGCCGAAAACCCAGCATTTACTGGGAAAACTGAGCGGCTGTTGCGTCACTGTGCCTTTGCAGCGCGCGCTGCTGTTGCGTCTTCTGTCCAGAGGCGTCGCGTCTAGCCCCGGACCAGCATCGGTAACCATAGCGTCAGCGCCGGGAATAACAGGATCAGCACGACCCGGACGAGTTCGGCGAGGAAGAAGGGCATCACGCCCTTGAATGTGTCGGACATCGGCACATCCTTGGCCAGCGCCGAGATGACGAAGACATTCATGCCGACCGGCGGCGTGATGAGGCCCAGCTCGACCACGATCAAAGCTATGATTCCGAACCATATTTTCAGGTCTTCGGTGGACATGCCAAAGGCTGCGCCATCGGCGGCCTGGTAGATGCCGCCATTCAGTTCGGACAGGACCGGCCAGAAGAACGGGATGACCAGCAGGATCATCGACAGGCTGTCCATCAGGCAGCCCAGGGCGATCAGGCCGACCAGCAGCAGGATCATCACCGTCATCGGCGCATGGCCCGAATTGATGATCCATTCTGCCGTGGCCTGTGGCAGTCCGGCGCGGCTCATGAAGATTTTCATCATCTCGGCGCCTAGCAGGATCAGGTAGATCATGCCGGTCGTGCTTGCCGTTTCCTTAAGGGATTCAATCAGTTCGCCGATGCGGATCTGGCGTGTTACCGCACCGTAGAGCCAGACCATGACAACTCCGATCGCGGCGGCGGGCGTCGGCGTGTACAGCCCCGCATAGATCCCGCCCAGCACGATCCCGAAGATCAGCAGCACCGGGATCACCCCGATGGTTGCCTCGCGGAACTCGCCCGGCTCGACACCGCCATGCGCCGGGCCGGCCTTGGGATTGATCGCGACATAGATCGCGATGGTCAGCAAAAACAGGATTACTGCAAGAATGCCGGGCAGCAGGGCGGCGGCGAACATGTCAACGATGCTGGCCTCGACGATGACGGCATAGACGATCAGCACGACCGAAGGCGGTATGAGGATTCCAAGCACCCCTCCGGCCGCCAGCGATCCGGTGGCAAGCGCGCCGGAATATTTGTAGCGCGACAGTTCCGGCAGGGCGACGCGCCCCATGGTCACCGCCGTCGCCAGTGAGGATCCGCAGACCGCGCCGAACCCGGCGCAGCTTGCAATCGAGGCCATCGCGGTTCCACCCGGCATCCGGCCGAGCCATGCATTGGCAGCGCGGAACAGTGCCCGCGACAGCCCCGCACGTGAGGCCAATGCGCCCATCAGGACGAACATCGGCACGACCGAAAGATCGTAGATCGAGAACTGCCCATAGGCGAGCGTCTTGAGCTGGCTCAGCATCAGCGCCGGACCATCCATCATGGTCACGCCGATCCCGCCCACCAGGATCATCGCGTAGGCGATTGGAATGCGGATCGCGATCAGGGCGACAAGGACGATCAGCGCGATGACGCCAAGGGTGATCGGATCGGTCATGCGTCAGGTCCCGGCGAATATGCGCGTGTTTTCAAGGAAGGTGACGATGGCGGCCAAGGCCAGCAACACAAGGGAAATCAGGATCGGTACGAAGCCCCACCAGAGCGGAATCTGCAGGATGGCGCTGGTGTAGTTATAGGCCTTCTGATCGAGCAGGCCGAAATACATCCGCCATGTCAGAAAGCCGGCAAACAGCACCGCGATCAGTGCGGCCAGACAGGTGAAGGCCGCGATGGTGCGCGGACTGGCCCTGGCGGTGAAGATATCCGCCGTGACATTGGCGCCGGTGATCTGGGTGTAGGGCAGAAAGCTGAAGGCGGCGACGGCGACCCCGATCTCGGTCAATTCGAAATCGCCGGGGAAGGGCTTCCAGACGACGCCGCCGATGACCGAGAAGAAATTGATCAGCACGACCGCAAGCAGGACCATGCCGCCTGCAAGCGCCCACAAGGTCGCAGCGGCGGCGACCGCACCGGGAAACCCGCTGCGGCCCAGTTTCAGATCCAGCGCCATCACTGGGCTCCGGCGTTCTCGGCGATCAATCCGCGGGCTTTCTCGACAAGGCCCGCACCGTCGATACCGCTGTCAGAGACCTCTTCGATCCAGCGATCGACGACCGGGGCCATTGCCTGCCGGAAGGTCTCGGTCTCTTCCTCGGACAGGGCGATATAGGTATTGCCCGAATCCACCGCGATCTTGAGACCATCATCATCGGCCTTGCGCCAGATCTCGCCGACCTTCGCCCACCAGTCGCGATTCGACGCATCCCGGAATGCCTGCTTGATATCGTCGGGCAGACTGTCCCAACGAGCCTGGTTCATCGCTACCTGGAAGGTGGTATTGCCGAAGCGTTCCTGGTTGTTAAGCTCGATCTGGTATTCCGTCTGATCCTGGATTTTCAGCGGTGGGATGATCTCCCACGGGATCAGCGCTCCGTCCACCACGCCTTTTTGCAGGGCGGTCGGCAGTTCGGGAACCGGCATCGCGGTCGGTGCGGCGCCAAGGGATTCGATGACCCACGCACCGGTGCGCGTGGGAATCCGCAGCTTGGTTCCTGCGGTGTCGCCGGGGCTGCGCACTTCCTTGTCGCGCATTTGCAGCGCCTGTCCCGCATGAACATGCAGGAACATCACCTCGACGCCCTTGTAGTCCTCTTTCAGGTCGCTTTCGAACATGTCATGCATGGCGAGATTCGTTGCAACCGGATCGTTCTTGTAGACGGTCGGCAACTCGAAGGCCTCGCTGCGCGGGAACAGGCCCGGCGTGTAGCCGTTCACGGTCCAGATCAGATCGACCACGCCATCGCGCACCTGCTGGATCAATTCGGGCGGGCGTCCGCCAAGCGTCATGGAAGGAAAGATCTCGATCTTGACGCGACCGCCGGAGTTTTCCTCCACGGCCTTCGCCCAGGGTTCGAGCATGTTGACCTGTGCCGAGGCATTCGCGCTCAGCGGCTGGTGCAGCTTGAAGGTGAATTCCTGTGCCAGCGCCCGTCCGGCCCCGGTCATCACGGCGGCACCGGCAGCCAGCCCGCCAAGTACGGTTCTGCGTTTCATCTTTCCTCCCTTTCGTTGCGATCCAGACCCGTCGAGGGAGAATGGATCACCTTGGACTATAGCCATCCCTCGCCGATAAAGACAATTTGGCGCTGTGCATGACCTGCATCAAAAATTTAGATGAAGCAGTCCGGCTCGGGTTCCCGCCTCACGGTTCGGCGTATGGTATCAACGACCAGATCGCGGAACCAGCCATACATCGGGGAATGATGGGTTCGCGCGGTCCAGACCATGTGGATCTCGAACTCCCCGGGATAGGGGCAGGGCCGCAACGCCAACCGGTCGGCCATGGGTTCCGCCAGCCGTACCGGAAGAGTCGAGATCAGGTCGGTTCCCGGCAGCAACTCATCGAGCCCTGCGGGGCTGGGGATCTGGATCACTTCATTCAGTTTCCGGCCGTCATTCTCGAGATCGACGAGGAAGCGCGACCGCCAGTCGCCGCCATAGTTGACGGTCAGGTGATTGGCCGCGGTATAGGCGTCTTTCGTCAACTTGTCCGAAGCCAGCGGGTTCGACGGGTCCATGATGCAGCAATACCGCTCGGCCAGAACCGTGCGGCAATAGAAGCCGTCCTCATCCGGCCTGATCGGCCCGATCAGCACATCCGCAATCCCGCGTTTGAGCAGATCCGGCCCCTGATTGGTCGAATTGACCTGCCCGAGGCGCAGCCCCGGCGCCTGTTTGCGCAGCGCGCGGATCACCTGCGGAAGGATGACCAGCCGTTCATAGTGATTGCAGGCGATGGACAGGGTCTGGTCCGCTTCGGCAGGCTCGAAAGTGGCGGACGAGATCATCGCCTCGAACATGTCCAGCATATCCGATGCTTGCTGAACGAGCTGTTCGCATCGCTCGGTCGGGACGACCTTGCCGCCGAGGCGAAAGAACAACGGGTCGTTGAATATCCGGCGCAGCTTGTCGACCGTGTAGCTGACCGCCGACTGGTTGACGCCCAAGGCCGTGGCCGCCGCCGTGAAGGACCGCAGCTCAAAGACCAGCCGCAGCGTTCGCAGCGCAGCGAAATCAACGCCCAAGGGCAGCGAGTTCTTCATGCAGGCGATCCTCCTTTTCATCACCCATGATACATATTTTTGATTGTGCCAATCAATTCCATCCAATTGTCTGATGGTCGTTCGCCCTCGTATAGTCGGCCAAACTCGGGCAGGGCTCGTGACGGAGGAGAAGGTGGAGGATACCGGCAATGGCTACGGCGCCAGTAAATGACAGCGTGACGGTTCATCGGCTGATCGATGATCCATACCCGGTCTATGCGGAAATGCGGGCGAATACGCCGGTAGTTCAGGTGCCTTCCGTCAAGCGCACGATGCTGACCAAGGCCGAGGATTGCCGGATGGTCAAGGACAACCCGGCGCTGTTCAGTTCCAACGATCCCACGACCCCGATGGAAAAGGCGTTTGAGGCGCATACGCTGATGCGCAAGGATGGTGAGGAGCATCTGCGCGAACGCAACGCGATGATGCCGACATTCTCGCCCCGGAATCTCAAGACGATCTGGGGCCCGATGTATGAACGCTACGCCGCGGAATATCTCGATCGCCTGCCTAAGGGCGAGGTTGTCGATCTTTTCCCGACGCTTGCCGGCCCATTGGCCGCCCGGATACTCGCCGAATGCATGGGCATCCCCGATGCGAGCGACGAACAGATGCAGTTCTGGAGTCAGGCGCTGATCGACGGGGCGGGCAATTTCGGCTGGTTCGACGAGCCTTTCGAACGGGTTGCCCGCGCCAACAGGGAGATGAACCTGATCATCGAGGGAAACGCGGAGCGGGTGAAGGCCACTCCGGACCAGTCCGCCCTGTCGGTGATGCTGAACGCCGAGGATCCGATCCCGTGGAGCCAGATCGTTGCCAATATCAAGATTGCCATAGGCGGAGGCATCAACGAACCGCGCGACGCCTTGCTGACGATAGTCTATGGGCTTCTGAGCAATCCCGACCAGTTGGAGGCCATCACGGCTTCGGGCAACTGGTCGGGGGCATTCGAGGAAGGCGTGCGTTGGGTTGCGCCGATCCAGGCCAGCTCGCGGCTGGTGCTTGAGGACACAGAAATCCGCGGTTGCGATATCCCCAAGGGAACGGTGGTGATGACCATCCAGGCATCGGCCAATCACGACGAGGATCTGTACGAGAATGGCCATCTTTATGACGCCCTGCGCAAATCGCAGCCGCATCAAAGCTTTGGCAGCGGGCCGCATCATTGCATGGGAACGCATATGGCGCGCATGACGGTCGGCAGGCTGCTGCTGCCGATCCTGTTCGAGCGCTTCCCGAACATGCGGCTTGAAAATCCCGGGGACGTGGTCTGGAGGGGTTTCGGCTTTCGCGGTCCGATCAACATGCCCGTCCGCCTGAACTAGGGAGCGGAACGATGCCTCGTATCACCTTTATCGCGGCAGACGGCGCTGAAACGGTAGTGGATGCCGGGACGGGCGACAGCCTGATGCAGGTTGCGCGTGCCCATAACGTCGATGGAATCCTTGCGGAATGCGGCGGCGAGATGATGTGCTCGACCTGTCATGTCTATGTCGAGGGCGATTGGCTGGACAGGACCGGCGCAGCCGATGAGGACGAGCGCGACATGCTGGATTTCTCTCCTTGCGAGATCACCGATGCAAGCCGCCTCTCCTGCCAGGTGAAGATCACCGAGGACATGGACGGGCTGGTGGTCCGCTTGCCCGAGCGGCAGGTCTAGGCCATGGAGCGCGTCGTCGTCATCGGCACGGGGCAGGGCGGTTTTCAACTCGCCGCCAGCTTGCGGCAAGAGGGATTTTCCGGGCGGATCACACTGATCGGGGAAGAGCCGGGGCTGCCCTATCAACGCCCGCCGCTTTCCAAGGACTATCTCAAGGACGGCAACGATGCGCGCCTGCTTCTGAGGGCGCCGGATTTCTACGAGCAGCAGCGCATCGAGATCATCGGCTCGACCCGCGTGGCCGGCATCGACCGGGCGGCGATGGAGGTAGAGACCGGGGAAGGCGCGCGCATCGCCTATGACCATCTGGTACTGGCGACGGGTAGCAGGAATCGCATCCCACCCATTCTTGGGCTGGATCGGCCCGACGTGTTGGCGCTACGGACGCTTTCCGACGCAAGGGCCTTGCGGGATCGTGTGGAGCAGATGCGCCGGGTGGTCGTCATCGGTGGCGGGTTCATCGGGCTGGAATTCGCCGCTGTGGCACGGGCGTGCGGTATAGAGGTGGTTGTCGTCGAGGGTGCGGATCGGTTGATGGGCCGGGCGGTCGCGCCCATGATTTCGCGGCATTTTCTGGACGCGCATAGCGATTGGGGTTCGTCGGTGCATCTTGGACAGTTCGCGGAGGCGGTCACCGATGCGAAAGGCTCGCTTGCGGTGCGGCTTGGGGACGGTTCGGAAGTCTCCGGCGATACCGTGGTTCTTGCTGCCGGAGTGATCGCAAATGACTCGATTGCCGAGGACGCCGGTCTGACCACCGATGACGGTATTGTCGTGGACGATCTCTTGCACAGTTCCGATCCGGATATTTCGGCGCTCGGCGATTGCTGCCGCTTTGTCGAGCCGGTCAGCGGTGTGGCGGCTCGTCTGGAATCGGTGCAGGCGGCAACCGATCACGCACGGACCATCGCGGCGAGACTGGTTGGCCGACCCAAACCCTATGGCGCGGTCCCCTGGTTCTGGAGCAACCAGGGTGATCGCAAGCTGCAGATCGCGGGCTATGCTCCGGATGCCGATGACTGGCATGTTGCCGAGGCCGATGGCAAGCTGGCGGTTTTCTGTTTCGCGGGTGACAGGCTCGCAGCAGTTGAAACGGTTGGCAATGCCGGGGCACATATGGCTGCGCGCAGGCTTCTGGCGAGTGAGGGGCGAGTTCCGCGAAAAGTGCTGGAGGCTGTGGGTTACGATCTCAAGGCGGTCATGGCGGCGGCCTGAGCGAACGGGAATGCAAGGGGAGGGATGACGCGATGGAATATGGTTTGCTGATTGATAACAAGGACGTGTCCGCGAGTGGCGGGACGTTCGAGCGAGTGAATCCGGTCGATGGCAAGGTTGCCACCACGGCGGGCGCGGCACGGGCAGAGGATGTCGACAGGGCCGTTCAATCGGCCGCTGCCGCGTTCCAGACATGGTCGAAGACCGGCCCTTCCGAGCGCCGCAAGATCCTGAACAAGGCCGCCGATATCCTGGATGAATGGACCCCGCGCTTCATCGAACACGGCATTGCCGAAACGGGTGGTAGCGGGCCTTGGCACAGCTTCAACATGATGTTCGCCGCAAAGATCCTGCGTGAAGCTGCCGCTATCACGACGCAGATCAAGGGCGAGGTCATCCCCTCGGACAAGCCCGGGTCGCTGGCGATGGGTTATCGTCAGCCTATAGGGGTGCTGGTAGGTATGGCACCATGGAATGCCGCGCAGATCCTTGGCGTGCGCTGTTTCGCCATGCCCATCGCCTGCGGCAATACCGTCGTCATGAAAGCGTCGGAGAAATGCCCCGGCACCCATCGCATGCTGGGCGATGCGATGCGCGAGGCGGGCTTGCCCGACGGGGTGCTGAACATCGTCACCCATGACGCCAAGGACGGGCCCGAGGTTGTGAATGCGCTGATCGATCATCCCTTGACCCGGCGCATCAATTTTACCGGCTCGTCGCGCGTCGGCAGGATCATCGCCGAGCGGGCGGCGAAGCATCTCAAGCCCTGCCTGCTGGAGCTTGGCGGAAAATCACCGCTTGTCGTGCTGGATGATGCCGATATCGACGGGGCGGTGAACGCGGCAAAATTCGGTGCTTTCATGAATCAGGGTCAGATCTGTATGTCGACGGAAAAGCTGATCGTGGACCAAAAGGTGGCGGATGAATTCGTTGCGGCTCTCGTGGCGAAAACGGCTGAATTGAAAACCGGCAATCCCGCAGAGCAGGTCCACATCGCCGCCTGCGTGGATCGCGATACGGTGGACCATGTTGCGGAACTGATCGAAGATGCGCGGGCGAAGGGCGCGACGATCGCCGTTGGTGGCGATGTTCCGGCAGAGGGCGCGATCATGGTGCCGACCATCGTGGATCATGTGACGCCCAAGATGCGGATCTATGGCGAGGAAAGCTTTGGTCCGGTCACTGCCGTCATTCGGGCACGGGATACCGATCATGCGGTCGAGATCGCCAACGACACCGAATACGGCCTGACCGCCGGCGTGTTCGGGCAGGATCTGCGCCGGGCGATGGAGGTTGCGCAGCGTATCGAAAGCGGCATCTGCCATATCAACGGCCCCACGGTGTTCGACGAACCGCAAATGCCCTTCGGCGGCGTCAAGCACTCGGGCTATGGCCGTTTCGGTGGTGATGCGGGGATCGCCGAGTTCACCGAGTTGCGGTGGATCAGCATCGAGGACCCCGCCCAGCATTACCCGATCTGAGCGTCAGCGGGGCCGATCAACGACAAGGAGGCCGCAGATGGTCGAAACAAGCGCCGGTGCGGCTTTGGCGGCGAGGTTGGGAAGCCTCGGTGTCGACTATATCTTTGCCAATTCGGGCACGGATTTTCCGCCGATCATCGAGGGATTGGCCGAGGCGGCGGCCAAGGACATGCCCCTGCCCAAGGCGGTAACGGTCCCGCATGAAGGCGCCGCCATGGCGATGGCCCATGGCTATACGCTGGCAACCGGCAAGCCGCAGGCGGTGATGGTGCATACCAATGTCGGACTCGCCAATGCCGCCATCGGGGCGATCAATGCGCGTGCGGATAATGTGCCGATGCTGTTGTTCTCGGGGCGGACGCCAACCACCGAGAAGGGCCGTTTCGGCGCGCGCACGGTGCCGATTGGCTGGGGGCAGGAAATGCTGGATCAGCATGCGCTGGTCCGCGAGGCCTGCAAATGGGATTACGAGTTGCGCTTTCCCGAGCAGGTGGCGGAACTGACCGACCGTGCCCATGGCATCGCTTGTTCGGTGCCGCGCGGTCCGGTCTATATCTCGCTCCCGCGCGAGGTATTGTGCGAGCCGGTTTCCCTTCCGCAAGAGCCCGCTGCAATGCGGCCTGCCCGCTCCATGGCGCATCCCGAAGACATCGCGATGGCGGCGAAAGCACTGGCTGCTGCGAAATCTCCGGTGATCTTTGCGCAGCGGGGGGCGGGTTCCGCCCAGGCATTTGCGGCGCTGACGAAACTTGCCGAGGACTGGGCGATCCCGGTTTGTCAGTATTGGGCATTGCAGGTGGCGATCCCCACGGATCACCCCATGGCGACCGGACATGATCCCGGCCCCTGGCTGGCCGAGGCGGATGTCGTCCTGGTTCTGGACAGCCTCGCCCCCTGGCAGCCCGAGCGGCACGCACCAAGGCCCGACGCCACGGTCATCCAGTTGGGGCAGGATCCGCTATTCGCGCAGACGCCGATACGGAATTTCCGTTCGGACCTGTCCTTGCCCGGTGATCTGGGTGACAATGTCCTGGCATTGGCCGATGCTATGGCAGGTCTCGATCCCGGATCGCGCAGCGAACGTTTCGCGGCAATCGCCGAAAGAAACGCGGCAAGCTGGGCCGAGCGTGACGAGGCGCGGCAAAAGGACGCCAAGGGTCCGCATCTGACCAAACGCTGGATCAGTGGCGAAGTCGCGGCGCTGGCGGAACGGGAGGACGGCACGATATTCGGTGAACTCGGCGCGCGGTTCCCGGATATGCGGCTGAAAACGCCTCATGCCTGGTATGAAAGCCCGCATTCCGGCGGTCTTGGTTTCGGTCTGCCCGCGAGCATGGGCTACAAGCTGGCGATGCCCGAACGGCTGGTCATTTCGACGACGGGCGATGGCTCGTACATGTTCGCCAATCCGGTGGCCTGCCATCAGGTCGCCACGGCACTGGGAATTTCGGTGCTCGTCATCGTGCTCAACAATTCCGAATGGGGCGCGGTGCGGGCCTCGGTCGAACAGCTTTACCCACAGGGTTTCGCCGCCAGAACCAACCAGATGCCGCTGACCGACCTTTCGCCATCGGCCGATTATGCAGCGGTCGCCGAGGCTTGCGGGGCATGGGCGCGAAAGGTGTCCGATCATGATGGCTTTCGCGCGGCACTGATCGAGGCAGTCGAGCATGTCCGTGCTGACCGGGGCCTCGCACTGATCGAGGCAAGCATTTTGCGCGATTGAAAAGGTCTCCGCGATGCGGATAGCAGGGGCGACCGACCGAAGCTTCATCAAACCGTGATCTTTCTGTCAGCGACCTGTCACGCATTCCCGCCATTGCTGCGCCGACCACTTGGCAGGAGCGGGAATGCGGATCGAGGCGCAACAGATCACCCGGATATTCGGCACCACGCGGGCCGTGGATTCCGTCAGCTTCACCATAGATCGACCAATGATGATCGGTGTCATCGGCAGTTCCGGGGCGGGGAAATCCACCCTGCTGCGAATGATCAACCGGCTGACCGATGCCAGCGAAGGCAGCCTCGTGATCGATGGACGCGATATTCTGACCTTGCGCGGACGTGAGAAGCGGTCCTGGCAGGCCGATTGCGCGATGATTTTCCAGCAGTTCAACCTGGTGCCACGGCTCGATGTCGTCAGCAACGTGTTGCATGGACTGCTGAACAAGCGCGGGCTGGCCTCGACCTTGCTGAATATCTGGTCGCCTGTTGATATCGACCGCGCCGTGTCGATCCTTGACCGGTTGGGCATCGCCGAACAGGCCACCAAGCGCGCCGTGGCCCTGTCAGGCGGGCAGCAACAGCGCGTGGCGATTGCCCGGGCGCTGATGCAGGACCCCAAGATCATCCTGGCCGATGAGCCGATCGCCAGTCTCGATCCGATGAATGCGCAGATCGTCATGGACAGTTTGCGCCGCATTCACGACGAGGATGGCCGGACCGTCATCGCCAACCTGCACACGCTGGATACTGCGCGGCGCTATTGCGACCGGGTGATCGGGATGCGCAAGGGCCGGATCGTCTTTGACGGCACCCCCGCTCAGCTGACTACCGGCGCCGCCCGCGACATCTATGGCGCCGGGGCCGAGTTCAGCGAAGGCACCACCTCGACCGCCATCGATGTGCCTGCCCCCGCCGACAAGGAATATGCCGAGCGGCTGCTGGCGGACTGACTTTCAACACATGGAGAGACACATGACACGCTGCCTGACCCTTCTGGCCCTGACCACGGCGCTGGCCACGCCGCATCTGGCCGCCGCGCAGGAAATTTCCGAGTTCAATATCGGTGTTCTCGGCGGAGAAAATGCGCAGGAGCGCATGACCAATAACGAATGCCTGCGTGTCGCAACCGAGGAAGCACTGGGCGTGCCGGTCAAGCTGTTCACCCCGGCCGATTATGACGGTGTGATCCAGGGACTTCTGGGCGGTTCGCTGGACGCGGCGATCCTTGGCGCTTCGGGCTATGCCAAGGTCTATCTGACCGATCCCGAAGCGGTCGAGCCGATACTGGTCAAGACCAATCTGGACGGTGCCTCGACCTATCATTCCATCGGTTTTGCCCGCAAGGACAGCGGCATTGCATCAATGGACGACATGAAGGACAAGGTTCTCGGTTTCGGTGACCCGAATTCGACCTCGGGCTATCTGATTCCGTCGGTAGAGATGCCGGATGCCGGCTATTCGGTCGAACCGGGCGAGTATTTCGCCGAAATCAAGTTCACCGGCGGACATGAACAGACCATTGTTGCGGTCAGCAATGGCGATATCGATGCCGGCGTGACCTGGGCCGACGGACTCGGCGATTGGGAAGACGGCTATAACTCGGGTGCGCTGCGCAAGGCTGTCGACTCGGGTATCGTGGACATGAACGAATTGGTCGAGATCTGGAAATCCGACCCGATCCCAGAAGGTCCGATGGTTGTGCGCAAGGCGCTGCCGCAAGAGGTCAAGGACGAGTTCACCGCATTGCTGGCCGGTATGATCGACACCGATCCGGAATGCGCCTATGGCGTCGCAAGCGGCGAAACCGCCGGATTCGATCCGGTCACGCATGACGCCTACAAGACCATCATCAAGATCCGCGAGCGCGAGCAGGGCAAGGATAGCTGATCGCTTCACCGGTTGGCGCGGAGCGAGACGCTTCGCGCCTTTTTCCATTCGATGAAGGCTCCCGGATGACATCCACTGACAGTACTGCCGCCATCGCCGCTGCCTATCGCGGGCAATTATCGCGCCGCCGCAGCTATGGTGCCCTGCTCTGGGCGATTTTCGCCCTGCTGATGATTTCGGGTTTCCGTCTTGCCGACAGTCGCAACGCCGGAGGGTTCTGGGAAGGACTGTCGCAGGTCTTCGATTTTCCCTCGGAACTGATCGCCGAGGCGGCAAGCAAGGCGGGCAATCTGCCCAGTCTGATCTGGTCGGCCCTGCCCGCATTGGTCGAGACTTTGAACATCGCTGCCGTCGCAACCCTGATGGGGGCTATCGGGGGCGGGATCATGGCGCTTCTGTCCACGCGGGGATTGGCACCATGGCCGCGGCTTGTGCCGTTGTTCAGGCGGCTGCTGGATATCGCCCGCGCGGTACCAGAGCTGGTGATCGCGCTGGTGCTGATTTTCATTCTTGGCGGCGGCCCGGTTCCCGCCGCCTTGGCCATCGGGTTCCATACCGTGGGCGCCTTGGGCAAGCTGTTCTCGGAAGTGGCGGAAAACGCCAGCCTTCAGCCGGTCGAAGGATTGGAATCCGTCGGTGCAAGCTGGCTGCAACGGGTCTGGTTCGGCATCATCCCGCAGGTCGCCCCGAACTGGGCCAGTTATGCCATGCTGCGCTTCGAGATCAACATCCGTGCCAGCGCCATCCTCGGTTTCGTCGGGGCAGGCGGCATCGGCTATGAGTTGCGCAACGCCATAAGCTGGGGGCAGGGCCGTTATGACGCGGCGGCGGCCATCTTCATCCTGCTCTTCGCGACCATCGTGTTCTTCGATCAGCTGACATCGATGGCGCGCGAGCATCTGGTGCGCGGGCAAGAGCGTGGCGAAGCCGGAGGACGGATATGATGGCGGTTCTGGAGGCCCATCCCGCGCATCGGCTGATCGGGCGCAAGAGATTGTTCTCGCTGGCGGTGCCTGCTGTGGTGCTGGCATATCTGCTTTATGTGGCGGTCGCCTTTGACATTGCCGGGCTGGCCGGGCGCGCGCGGTGGGACAATGGCGCGGCGCTGTTGCAGGATTTCTGGTCCTACAAGATCCATGTCACCCGGAACAATCGCACCGATGGCGGTATAGAGGCCTCAGTCGAGGGGATGCGAAACGCGACCTTTTCCGCTGATGACGAGCCCGACTGGATAACCGTTCGCCCCGATGGCGGACGCGAGATTGCATTGCCGCGGGACAACTCCGTCACCTTCGCCGGGGATGGTCTGGTCACCTTGACCACCTCCGAAGCAAGCTATGACATTCGGCCTGTCTCCGACGGGATTGAGACCGATATTCCCAACCCACCCGAAGGCTTCAGCATCTCGGACAAGCGTTTCAGTGCAGATCTGCCGGGGGGAGCGCGGCTGACCGTCACCCGTTCCCGCAGCGAGGTGTTTCGCCGTCAGCCCGGATGGGAACTGTTCTTCTTCGATCTCTCCAGCCCATTCCACGGCAGATCCCTTACCGAACTGGTGGGCCTGGCGGTCAGTGGTGAAAGGCTGGACCCGGAGCGCTCGAACATAGCGGGGATGGCGCGGGATTTCTGGCGCAACAGCATCTGGCATCATGGCGATGTCGCATGGGCGATCTTTGAAACGATCCTGATGGCCTTTCTGGGCACATTCGGGGCGGGCCTGATTTCCCTGCCGCTGGCCTTCATGGCCGCGTCGAATTTCGCACCCATGCGGATCGTGCGGCAGGCTTTCCGGCGGTTTTTCGACTTTCTGCGCGGAGTCGATGCACTGATCTGGACGATTATTCTGTCGCGCGCCTTCGGACCCGGACCGCTGACCGGCAGCCTTGCCATGCTGCTAACCGAGACCGGCACATTCGGCAAGCTGTTTTCCGAGGCGCTTGAGAATATTGATGAAAAGCCTGTCGAAGGGCTGCGTTCGACCGGGGCTGGTCCCCTGCCGCGCATCCGATGGGCGGTCATCCCACAGATCGCTCCGGTGATCCTGTCGCAACTACTCTATTACCTGGAGTCCAATACCCGCAGCGCCACGATCATCGGCGCCATCACCGGAGGCGGGATCGGGTTGCTCCTGATGCAGGCGATGCAGACCCAGAAGGATTGGGAGCACGTGACCTATTACATCGTGCTGATCGTACTGATGGTGATCCTTATGGATTGGCTGTCCGGTCGTATCCGGGCGCGGTTGATCCGGGGCTGAACATGCCGAAACTTTCACCGGATGCACCGCTTCTCCATGAGGACACCGAAATCGTCAACTCGCAATTCGGCCGCTATTGCGAGGTCGGTGCGGGGGCGCGGGTGCTGCATTCGGAATTCGGGGATTACAGCTATTGCGACCGGCTGTCGGACATCGCGAATACCAGCATCGGGAAATTCGCCAATATCGCGGCGATGACGCGTATCGGGCCGACCGATCACCCGATGACCACGGCCAGCCTGCATCATTTCCTCTACCGGTCGGAATATTACTGGGACGATGCTGAAGCCGATCCCGATTTCTTTGCCGCCCGTGCCTCTCGACGCACGGTGATCGGCCATGACACATGGATCGGCCACGGAGCCATCATCAAGCCCGAAGTCACCATCGGCAACGGCGCCATCGTCGCGGCAGGGGCGGTGGTGACCAGGGATGTCCCGGACTGGATGATCGTCGTCGGCTGCCCGGCGCGCGAATTGCGGCCCCGTTTTGCCCCCGGGATCGGCGCAAGGTTGGCACGCCTTGGCTGGTGGGATTGGGATCACGACCGCCTGCGCCGGGCATTGCCCGATTTCCGTCAATTGCCGGTCGAGGTGTTTCTCGACCGCTATGAAATGTCGTGAGGCAGGGTCAGCGTCACCCGCTCGGCTGCCCACCATGTCAGACCATGCTCGACCGGTCGCCCCTGCGATTCGCTGATTGCTTCAGTTCGCAGCAAGGGCTCACCCGGATCGATCTGCAGTTTCACGGCCTGCGTCGCATCTGCGATCCTGGCGGTCACACGGGTCGAGATGCGCCGATAATCGTCGATTCCGCATGCCGACAGTGCCGCCGTGACCGATTTCCTCTCGCGCAGCGCGGCGGGCAGGTCCGGCAACCAGTCGGCGGGGAACACCGTGCGGAACAGTGCAACCGGCCTGAAGTCCACCATCGAGACCCCTTCGGCCACATGCACCTTGTCGCCGGTCGACAGCCCGAGGGCAGAGGCCTCGGCCGCATCCGAAGGACGTGTCATAACCGCGTCCAGAACCCGGCCGGGCACTTTTCCCGCCAACTCGATATTGCGATGAAAACGCACCCGGTCTCCCAGTGGGTAATCGACCGGGCTTGCCGCCACGAAAACCCCCGCGCCGCGCCGCGAATAGAGCAGACCCTCATCCGCCAGCACCTTCGTCGCGTGACGCAAGGTATGGCGGTTCACGCCGAACCGCGCCGCAAGCTCTGCCTCTGCGGGCAGTTTTGTTCCCGGTGGCCATAATCCGCGGGCGATTTCGGCCCGCAGATTGTCGGCGATGCTTTGCCACAGGCTCATTCCGTCACCAAAAATTCATGTTTTCCGGATTGTCGCGCGGTCCGCGATCAGCTACTAGATGTCTAGTTGTATAGGACATGAGGCAAGACATGTCACGCCCTGAAACCACCCCCGATCCGGTCCGCAAGGAGGTGCTTGGCCTGCTGGCCCGCGCCCCGTCCGAGCGGTTGGCGCAGTTGCTCCCCGAATTGCCCGAGCATGATCTGCTTCGCGCGCCCGAAATCGGCGCCGTCATGGTCCGCGGGCGCGCGGGGGGAACCGGTGCGCCGTTCAATCTCGGCGAAAAGACCGTCACCCGCGCCAGTATCCGACTGCCCTCGGGCGAGGTCGGGCATGGCTATGTGCAGGGCCGCGACAAAGGCCACGCGCTGCGGGCGGCACTGATTGACGCAATGACACAACAGGACACCGCAGGGATCGAGGCACGAATACTCGCTCCGTTACGTGATGAGGAGGCTGCCCGGCGCAAGGCCATTGCCACGGAAGCCGCCGCGACCCGCGTCGAATTCTTCACTCTGGTTCGGGGAGAGGACGAATGACCGCGCAGAATCTATCAGGCGGGTTCAGAGACGCGGCGCGCGATGGCGCCCATGCTTTCCGCGCCATCCTGAGCGTCATGGCTCGTCCAGGCACGATCTCTACTCTAGGGGCTGTCTCTGGTCCGGCGCCGATATCGCCTGCTGCCGCGACGGTTCTGTTGACGCTTTGCGACCGGACGACGCCGCTGCATCTGGCCGGGGCACATGACAGCCCGGTGCTTCGGGACTGGATCGCGTTTCATTGCGCCTCGCCCCTGGTTGCGGCCGAGGATGCCGCCTTCGCGCTTGGCGAATGGGCGGCGCTGCGGCCGATCGACCGCTTCGGCATCGGTACGCCGGAATATCCCGACCGTGCTGCGACGCTGATCGTGGACGGTCATGATTTTGATGCGGCGCCGTCCCGTTTGACTGGTCCCGGCATCCGCGACACCGCCACGCTGGCATTGCCGGAGCCGCAGGCCTTCGCCGCCAATCACGCGCTGTTTCCACTGGGGTGGGACGCGATTCTGACCTCTGACCAGCGCATTGCCGCCCTGCCAAGATCCACGGAGATTCGCTGATGTATGTCGCCGTCAAAGGAGGCGAGCGCGCCATCGACGCCGCCCATGCCTGGCTGGACCGCAGCCGTCGCGGCCCCGCCGACCAGCCTGTCCTGGACACCGCGCAGATCCGTGACCAGATGAGCCTTGCCGTCACGCGAGTGATGGCCGAAGGATCGCTCTACGATCCCGATCTTGCCGCGCTGGCGATCAAGCAGGCCTGCGGCGATCTCATCGAGGCGGTTTTCCTGATCCGCGCCTATCGCACCACCCTGCCGCGTTTCGGTGCGTCAAACCCGATAGACACAGCGGAAATGAGGGTCAAACGCCGCGTTTCGGCCACTTTCAAGGACGCTCCGGGTGGGCAGATCCTCGGCCCGACCTTCGACTATACACACCGGCTGCTGGATTTCCGGTTGATGGCGGATGGGGAGTTGCCGACGGAACCGCCGGCGGCAAGCGGGGAAGCCGAACCCGCCGCAACCCCGCATGTGCTGTCCTTTTTGAATCGCGATGGTTTGATCGAGGATGCGGCACCTGACGAAACCTTGCCCGCCGACCTCACCCGCGAGCCGATGGAACTGCCCGCTGACCGTGCCCTCCGCCTGCAGGCACTCGCCCGCGGCGACGAGGGGTTTCTGCTCGGCCTCGCCTATTCGACGCAGCGGGGCTATGCCCGCAACCATGCCTTCGTGGGAGAGTTGCGCATCGGCATGGTCGCGGTCGAGATGGATATCCCCGAACTGGGCCTTTCCATCGAGATCGGCGAGATAGAGGTGACCGAATGCGAGACGGTGAACCAGTTCAAGGGCTCGCGCACGGAGCCAGCGCAGTTCACCCGCGGCTATGGCCTCACCTTCGGTCAGACCGAACGCAAGGCGCTGGCCATGGCGCTGGTGGACCGGGCGCTGAGATGGGAGGAACTGGGCGAAGAGGATCAGGGCGCTCCGGCGCAGGACCAGGAATTCGTGCTGTCGCATTGCGACAATATCCAGGCGACGGGTTTCCTCGAACATATCAAGCTGCCGCATTACGTCGATTTTCAGGCTGAACTGGAACTGGTGCGCCGTCTTCGCGCGGGTCTGACCGATCAGGAAGAGGACGCCGCATGACCGACCGAGCCTACAACTTCGCCTATCTCGACGAGGATACCAAGCGGATGATCCGCCGCGCCATCCTCAAGGGCATCGCCGTGCCGGGCTATCAGGTGCCATTCGCCAGTCGCGAAATGCCGATGCCCTATGGTTGGGGCACCGGCGGTGTGCAGGTCACGGCGGCGGTGCTGACGCCCGAGGATGTGCTGAAGGTCATCGACCAAGGCGCCGATGACACGACCAATGCCGTCAGCATCCGCAAGTTCTTTCAGCGAACCGCCGGGGTGGCGACCACCGAGCGCACACCTGACGCCACGATGATCCAGACGCGCCACCGCATCCCGGAAACGCCGCTGGCCGAGGATCAAATCCTTGTCTATCAGGTGCCGATCCCCGAACCCATGCGCTTTCTTGAGCCAAGGGAGACAGAGACCCGGCGGATTCATGCCCTGGCCGATTACGGGCTGATGCAAGTGAGGCTTTACGAGGATATCGCCCGGCACGGGGAAATCGCCACCTCCTATGCCTATCCGGTCGAGGTTGCGGGCCGTTATGTCATGGATCCGTCTCCGATCCCGAAATTCGACAATCCCAAGCTGGATGACTGCCCCGCGATCCAGCTTTTCGGCGCGGGCCGGGAACAGCGCATCTATGCGCTGCCGCCCTACACAAGCGTCCGGAGTTTGGATTTCGAGGATTATCCTTTCACAGCCTCGAAAGCCGATCATGACTGCGCGATCTGCGGATCGACCTCCAGCTATCTGGACGAGGTGATCACCGACGATGCGGGCGGGCGGATGTTCGTTTGCTCGGATACCGATTATTGCGCTCAGAATGCGAAAGGAGGTGCGTGATGGCACTGCTGGATGCCTCCGGCGGGGATATTTTTCGTGAAGAAGAAGTTCATGCTTCTTCTTTGCCCAAATACCTAGATCCCGACAGCTCCCTGTTGAGCGTGCGCTCGGTGACAAAGCGATACGGCGCGCGGATCGGCTGCGACGATATCAGTTTCGACCTGTGGCCGGGCGAAGTGCTGGGCGTTGTCGGCGAGAGCGGGTCGGGGAAATCGACGCTGCTGGGTTGTCTTTCGGGGCAGCTTCTTCCGGATGCGGGCGAGGTTCTGTTCGACACGCGGGATCATGGTTTGGTTGACACCTTGCGGATGAGCGAGTCTCAGCGCCGCCACCTGGCACGGACTGATTGGGCCTTCGTTCACCAGAACCCAAGGGACGGGTTGCGCATGGGGGTCAGTGCCGGCGGGAATGTCGGCGAGCGGATGATGGCGACGGGGGCGCGGCATTACGGGCGCATTCGCGAGGCTGCCTCTGACTGGTTGAGGCGGGTGGAGATTGACGTCACCCGCATCGACGACCGCCCGCGGCAATTCTCGGGCGGGATGCAGCAGCGGCTGCAGATCGCGCGCAACCTGGTCAGCGGGCCGCGGCTGGCCTTCATGGACGAACCGACCGGAGGGCTGGATGTCAGCGTTCAGGCGCGCCTGCTGGACCTGCTGCGCGGGCTGGTCCGTGATATGGGATTGTCAGCGGTGCTGGTTACGCATGATCTGGCGGTGGTACGCCTGCTGGCGGATAGGCTGATCGTGATGAAGGACGGCCGGGTGGTGGAGACCGGCCTGACCGACCAGGTTCTGGACGATCCGCAGCACGGCTATACTCAGCTGCTGGTCTCATCCGTATTGCAGGTGTGACAATGATCGAAGTGCAGAATGTAGCCAAGGAGTTCACCCTCCATAATCAAGGCAGCACCGTGTTGCGGGTGATGGAGGGGGCCTCGCTGACCGTGGCAAAGGGCGAATGCGTGGCACTGACCGGGGCCTCGGGCGCGGGAAAATCCACCCTGATGCGGATGATCTGGGGCAATTACCGTACCGATCACGGCATGATCAGGGTGGGCGATGCCGAGATATCGGGGGCGGAGCCGCGCCGGATCATCGCGCTGCGCCGTTCGACGCTTGGCTATGTCAGCCAGTTCCTGCGGGTCGTCCCCCGTGTCCCGACCCTGCGTGTCGTGGCCGAACCCTTGCTGGCGCTCGGGGTCGCAGAGGATGAGGCTGAGGCGCGGGCAGCGGAACTACTGTCGCGCCTGAATATCGGCGAGAACCTGTGGGGGCTGTCGCCGACGACCTTCTCGGGTGGTGAGCAGCAGAGGGTGAATATCGCCCGTGGTTTCATTCATCCTTACCCGGCGCTTTTGCTGGACGAGCCGACAGCCAGCCTTGATACCGCCAACCGCGAAACCGTCATGAGGCTGATCGAGGAGGCGAAGATGCGCGGTGCCGCGATCCTTGGCATCTTCCACGACGAGGCTGCGCGCGAGCGTCTGTGCGACCGGCAGGTCGATGTCGGGGGCTTCATTCCGGGGCGGGTGGCATGACCGCCCGGGTTGTGGCGGTGGTTGGGCCGTCGGGGGCGGGCAAGGACACGCTGATGATCCGCGCGGCCGAACGGCGACCGGATCTGCGGCTTGTACGCCGTGTCATCACCCGCCCGGCTGAATCGGGGGGTGAGGATTTTGACGGAGTTTCATCAGCAGAGTTCGAGCGGATGCAGGGCGAGGGCCGTTTCGCACTGGACTGGCAGGCTCATGGATTGAGTTATGGTGTTCCGCATATCGCGGAAGACGGGCTTTGGCTCGTGAACCTGTCGCGGGGGGTTCTGGCCCGCGCGGCCAAAGTCTTTCCCGGTCTATCGGTCATCCATATCGGTGCCGCACCCGAGGTGCTCGCCACGCGTCTTGCCGGTCGCGGTCGCGAAGGGGCCGAACAGATCCGGTCGCGCATCAAGCGTGAAGCGGGGTTCCATCCGGGCGATCTGCCTGTCACATATATCGATAACTCCGGTGATCTCGAGGACGCGACCGCAGCCTTTATCGCCGCGCTGGACGAGGTGCTGATTCCATGATCCTGGCCAATGCTGAACTGATCCTGCCCGACCGCGTCATGCGCGGGGCAATCCATGTCGAGAACGGGATCATCGCCGGTATAACCGAGGGTGGCGCGGTCTCCGTGGGTGCGGCGGATTGCGAGGGCGCGCATATCGCGCCGGGGCTGGTCGAGTTGCATACCGATAATCTCGAGCGCCATATCCAGCCGCGCCCCGGTGTTTTCTGGCCGCATTCCGCGGCGATCTTCGCGCATGACGGCGAGTTGGCCTCTGCCGGGATCACCACGGTGCTGGATGCCGTCCGCGTGGGGTCGATCCCACAGGACGGTGCGGGCTACACGAAATATGCCCGCCCCCTGGTCAGCGAGATCAACGCGCTCAGCGCTGCAGGCCGCACGCGGATCAGCCATTGGATTCATCTGCGGTCCGAGGTTTGCAGCGAAACCCTGCTGGATGAACTGGCCGAGTTCGGCCCCGATGACCGGGTGCGGCTGGTCAGCCTGATGGATCATACGCCCGGCCAGCGGCAATTCCGTGATCTGACGAAACTGGCACAATATGTGCAGGGCAAGAAGGGGCTCAGCGATGCGGAATTTGCCGAGCATGTCGCGCGGCTGCGGGCCCTTCGTGACAGATATGGCGAGGCGCATGAGGCCGGTGCCGTTGCGGCGGCGGCAAGGATAGGCGCTACGCTCGCCAGCCATGACGATACGACGGCTGAACAGGTCGCGGCCAGCGCTGGCTATGGCATCCAGCTGGCCGAATTCCCGACGACCGAAGAGGCCGCCCGTGCCTGCCGTGATCATGGGATTGCCGTGATGATGGGCGGGCCGAACCTGATCCGTGGCGGCTCGCATTCCGGCAATGTCGCGGCAGAGGATTTGGCGGGCATTGGCCTGCTGGATATCCTGTCCTCGGATTATATCCCCTCCAGCCTGCTGCTGGGTGCCTGCCATCTGGCGCGTTTCTGGCAGGATTTGCCGCGCGCCTTCGCGACCGTCACCGATGCTCCGGCGCGGGCGACCGGGCTGACCGACCGGGGCAGGATCGAGCCGGGCCTGCGCGCCGACCTGATCCGGCTGACCGACCTGGACCGGACCGCACGGTTGACCGGCGTTTGGGTCAAGGGGGTGCAGCTCGGCTGATCGCGCTGCGGATCACCGCGCCTGTGGAAAATCGTTCCAGTTTTCGGATGTGATCCAGTCACAGAAGCTTGCGACGATGCCGATCCTGCGATGGGCGCGAGGCAGGATCAGGTAAAAACCCGGGATATCCGTCGCGTCCATATCGATCAGCGCGTTCGTGCCAAGCGGAGCGACCAGCGTTCCGGCCTTCAGATCCTCTTCCGCATCGATGCGGGAAATCAATCCGACCCCGATTCCCGAGATCGTGCCGCGACGCATTGTGGCTGCGTCCTGAAACTGGATTTCGCTTGCGGCATCATGCGGCTCCAACCCCAGATGCCTTAGCACCCGTGCCCATAGATCCTGTGCAAGGATCGGATGCAGCAGCCTGTGACGGGTCAGATCCTCCGGTGTCCTGATATGCTTGGCCAGTTCGGGTGCACAGCAAATGATCTTGGGATCTGAAATCAGCAATGCGGTTTCGAAATCCGTCCACTGACCGAAGCCCCATTGGATTGCCACATCCACCTCGTCGCTCGTGAAATCGGGTAGCTCGATCATGGTTGTCAGCCGAAGATCGGCGCCCGAATGCCTGTCGCGGAAACGCTCCAGCCGTTCGACCAGATAGCGGGTCGCGAAATAGGGACTGACATTGATATTGATGCGATGGCGATGGGCAGAGTTGGTGACCCGCTGGATGCCTTCGGTGAATTCGTCGAACCCGGCCTGCACGAAATGCGACAGCAGGATCGCGCGTTCTGTGGGTTCGACCTTGCGGCCCCTGCGCTCGAACAGGGTAACGTCCAACGTATCCTCCAGAAGCCGGATCTGCTGGCTGACCGCTTGCGGGCTCACCAGAAGCTCTGCCGCTGCCGCCCGGAAATTGCCCTTGCGCATCACTGCCCAAAAGGCGCGCAGCGCGTTTAGCGGTGGCAGGCGAGTCATATCGCGGTCTCGGTCATGGCGGATTCGATCAGATGACGGCCTTTTCAAGGAAGGGACGGTTTTCGACGATACGTTCGAAGCCCAACTCGGACAGGTCGAGCGCGCGGAATTCACCATAGGTGATCAGTTCCGACACGCCACGCCCAGTGGCCGGGGCCTGCTGCAGCCCGTGGCCCGAGAACCCGTTGGCAAAGATGAAATTGGACATTTCGGGATGCGGCCCTACCACCATGTTATGGTCGAGGGTATTGAAGGCGTAATGACCTGCCCATTGGTTGACGACCTTGATCGCCTCGAAGGATTCGGAGCGTGCGGCGAGTGCGGGCCAGATCATCTCTTCGAACAGGTCGTATTGCGGCTCGAAATCGTCCCAATCGACCGCCACATCATCGCGCGGAGGGCAACCGGTCAGAAAGAACCTGCCCTCGGGACGACAATAGGTGCCCGAGATATCGATCATCAGTGGCAGACGCCCGTCGTTGACCCGGGCACTGCCCTCGGGTGAGCGGGCGCAGTCGAAAACGAAGGAGGTGCGCTTGCGTGGTTCGACCGGTATGTCCAGCCCGGCCATTCGCGCCGTCAGTGCCGCCCGCGGGCCCGAGGCGTTGACGATCCAGCCCGCATCGATCTTGCGCCCCGACTTCAGCGTGACCGAATTGGCCCTGCCAGCGTCCGAGGCGATGGCCACCACCTCATCAGTCGCGTATTCCGTACCTTGCACGCGCGCCTTGGCCTTGAAGCCCTGCATCAGCCCGGTGTTGTTGAACCAACCCTCACCCGACCGCCCGTAAGAGGCCAGCAGGATATCGTCCACGCGCAGATGCGGGAAGGCATGGGCCAGTTCATCTGGTGTCCACAAAACGACATCCGCACCGCAGGTCCGCTGAACCTCGTGGTTCTCGCGCAGGGTCCGGGCACCTTCGGGGGTGCTGGCCAGAAACAGATATCCGCCGGGATGGAAATTCAGATCGGGCCGATCGTCCCCGACCGCCATCATCTCGGCGAAACTGCGGATCACTTCCGAGCCGTACTGGCTGATCCTGACATTGATCGGGTTCGAGAATTGCGTGCGGATCGAGGAAGAGGACAAGGATGTCGAGGCGGTCGCATAGGTGGGGTCGCGCTCGACGACCAACACCGAACCGGTGAAATCCGGATTTGCAGTCAGGTAGTAAGCGACGGCCGAGCCGATAACGGCCCCGCCGACAATGACCACGTCATAGCTGTCCTGCATCAGGACCCCTCGTCATCGGGATGACCCAGCTCCACGAACCAACCGCCCAAGTGCCGGGTCGTTGCCGCCTTGGGGTCGAGCGGTTCGGTCTTTTCTTCGACCTGCGCGCGGTAGGGGTCGGCGCTGTCCTGCGGGACATAGCCCAGATGCCCGGCCTTTGAATTGTCGACCGGCTTTTCGCGGTTGTCGGACAGGCCGAAGCTGATGCTGTGACCGACATGTGAGGCGGTCAGGCTGGCACTGACAAGCCGCACGCAATCGTCGTAGCTGAGCCACGACCACAGCATCCGGCGGTCGGCAGGCTCGGGGAAGGATGAGAAGATGCGCAGGCAAGCGGTTTCGATGCCGTATTTGTCCCAGTAAAGGCTGCTCAGCGCCTCGACGAAGCATTTCGACACGCCGTACAGGCTGTCAGGGCGCACCGGCGCTTCGGTATCGATATGCGATTCCAGCTTGTGATAGCCGATGGCGTGGACCGACGACGCATAGACCACGCGCTTGACGCCATGTTTCCGCGCGCCCTCATAAATGTGATAGCTGCCGCGGATGGTGGAATCGAGCACGTCGTTCCAAACCCGCTCGCGCGAGGCGCCGCCGAAATGGACGATGGCATCGACATCGCGTGTGGCCTCGATGGTGGCGGCTTCATCGGACAGGTCGAAGACCAGTCCTTCCTCGTGATCCTGCAGATCGTTGATCGGGGTCCGGTCGGCCAGCCGGATGTGATTGGCCAGCGGTGCCAGTCCCTTGCGCAGCTTACTGCCAAGATCGCCAGCCGCGCCGGTGATCAGGATGCGGTTAAAGGGTTTCGCCATATCTGTTGCCTCTTCTGTTCGAGTTCGATGATCGCCAGCGTAGCAGGACGGGCGATCCGGGTCTCATTTCGGTGCTTTGGTCACATAGCCCTTGCGGATATCCTCTGCCACGGCATCCGGGCTACGCTCGGCAGGATCGCCGAAGCCGCCGCCGCCGGGAAGATCCAACACAAGTCGCTGACCTGCGGGGACGTGCTGCCAGCCCTTGGGGCGAAGCTTGGCGCCATCGTCCAGCGCCACCTCTCCGGACGCGCCGGGTTCTCCGCCATCACGCCCTCGGGGCGGGGCACTGACACGGTCGAACATCGCCGAGAAATCGAATTCGTGACCTTCCTCGGGCGCTATCTCGATCACCTGGCCCAGGCCGCCGCGATATTTGCCCGCGCCGCCGGAATCAGGCCGTAATTCCTTGCGCCAGATGACGATGGGGCCGGTATGCTCGGTCGCCTCTATCGGCATGGTCATGACGCCGGAAGGAAAAGCGGTCGCGGACAGCCCGTCCAGCGTTGGGCGCGCGCCCATTCCGCCCGAGTTGAACAGCAGCACCTCGGCCCGCCGCCCCTCGGTTCCTTCTACGGGACGCGCCGATATATGGATGTTCCACAATGCACCCGCCCCTTCGGCTTGTATCTTGCCTGGCAAAGCCTTGGCCAGCGCGCCCAGAACCACGTCGGGGACCATATGGCCGATGACGTGACGCAACGAGACCGGCGCGGGGCGCTGCGCATTCAGGATGTTGACCGGCGACGAGATCGAGAACGCCGCCAGCGAGGCCGAGTTGTTCGGGATATCGGGCGCCACGACGCATTTGATCGCATAGCAAGCATAGGCCTTGGTATAGATCAGCGGCACATTGATGCCCCACCGGCTGATCCCGGAACTGCCGCTGAAATCGACATGCACGTTGTCGTCGCCGATCGTGACCTGGGCTGCCAGGTTGATCGGGTCGTCATAGCCGTCGGTCAGCATCTCGTTTGACCAGCTTCCCTTGGGCAGCGCCGCGATCCGCTCCATCATGGCGCTATGGGTGCGCGAAAAGATGAACTCTCCCAAGTCGCCAAGATTGGCCAGTCCCACCTCGTCCAGCATCCGGGTTAGGCGCTGATGGCCGACATCGTTGCAGGCCGCGAGCGAATAGAAATCGCCGATAACCTGGTTGGGTTCGCGCACATTGCTCCGCAGGATGCGCAGCAGATCGGCATTCACCTCGCCACGTTCAGCGAATTTCATGATCGGAAGCTGGATACCTTCCTCGTAAACCGATTTGCCATCGGCCCCGAAACCGCGCCCGCCAACATCGACGACATGGGCGGTGCAGGCGAAGAAGCCGATCAGCACACCGTCCCGGAACGACGGAGACACCATGGTGACGTCGTGCAAATGGCCTGTGCCCAACCATGGATCGTTGGTGACATAGGTATCGCCCGGATACATCTGATCGCGCGGGATTTCATGTATAAAGTTCAGCACCGCCTCGGCCATGGTATTCACGTGGCCGGGAGTCCCCGTCACTGCCTGCGCCAGCATCCGGCCCCGCGCGTCGAACACCCCCGCCGACAGGTCCCCTGCCTCGCGCACCGAGGTCGAAAAGGCGGTGCGGATCAGTGTCAGCGCCTGCTCTTCGACAACCGAGATCAGCCGGTTCCACATCACCTGCATGCGAATTTCATCGATCTGGTTCATGCCGCGCCTCCTTTCCGAACAAGAAGAATGGTGCCATCGGCCTGAATGACGGCATCGAACAGCGACGTGACAACGGTCGAGGTTTCGCTTTCGACAATGACTGCGGGACCCGCGATCCGGTCACCTGCTGTCAGGCTGTCACGTTCGAAGATGGCACTTTCCGTCGATGCGCCGATATCGGGGTCGAAAATCTCGCGGCTGGCGGACGCTGCAACGGGTCTGCCATCCTCGGTCAAACTCTCTTTTGTGCTTTCGGGTCGGCTGTCCTGCGCCTTGACCGAAAAAGTCACGAACTCGATCTCGGGGCCATCGACGGCGCGGCCGAAGAATTGGGCGTAGCGTTCGCGGAAGGCCGCCTCGATCATGTCACTGTCATCTGTCTTGAATTGCCGGTCGGGCAGGGGCACCGGGATTTCCCATCCCTGCCCGGCATAGCGCATGAAGGCCACGATCTCGCGATTGATCTGCCCGGAGCCACCCGCGCGGACAAAACTCTCGGCGCTGTCCTTCAATCCGTCGAGCATCGCGTTCAGCGCGCTCGCATCGAAGCGCGACAGTGCCATGACCTGCGATCCGACCGCCTCGTATCCAAAGGGTGCCTTGAGGAATCCGATAGCAGAGCCAACGCCGGCACCATTCGGGATCAGGCAGCGGTCGATGCTCAGCTTTTCGCACAGCCTTGCGGCGTGCAATGGCGCGGCACCGCCAAAGGCGATCATCGTGTTATCCGAGATGTTCCTGCCGTTCTCGACCGCATGAACGCGGGCGGCGTTGGCCATGTTCTCGTCCACAACCTCGCAGATGCCGAAAGCAGCTGCCATGGGCTCCAGTCCCAACCTGTCTCCGACATTGGCAGAGATGGCCTTGCGGGCACTGTCGCCCGACAGCTTGATTTTGCCGCCGGCGAAGTTGTCGGCGTCGATCTTGCCCAGCACCAGGTCGGCATCGGTGATTGCGGGCTTTGTTCCGCCGCGCTGGTAACAGGCGGGCCCGGGTTCCGAACCTGCCGATTCCGGGCCGGTCTGGATGCGTCCCATGTCATCGACCCAGGCAATGGAGCCGCCGCCCGCCCCGATCTCGATCATCTCGATGACCGGGATCGAGATCGGCATTCCCGAGCCCTTGCAGAAGCGGTAGGTCCGCGCGACCTCGAAGGTCCGGGCGGTTTGCGGCTGGTAATCCTGGATAAGGCAGATCTTCGCGGTCGTGCCGCCCATGTCATAGCTGACGACGCGATCCAGCGAAAAGCGCCGGGCGATATCGGCGGCAAAGATCGCCCCGCCCGCCGGTCCGGATTCGACAAGTCTTACCGGGAATTCCACCGCCGTCTCGACCGTGATCAGCCCGCCACCCGAATGGATCATGAAAACCGGGCAGACCGCGCCCATCTCTTTCAGCCGGTCCTGCAAGCGCGACAGGTAGCTGGCCATCTGTGGACGGACATAGGCATTGGCGCAGACGGTGTTGAAACGCTCGAACTCGCGCATCTGCGGTGAGACCTCAGAGGAAATCGAGATCGGCAGGTCCAGCTTGCGCTGCAGGATCTTTCGCGCCCGCTGCTCATGAGCGCCATTCGCGTAGGAATGGATGAAGCCGATGGCGACGGCACCGAAATCCTGCTCGGCGATCCGCTCGGCCAGTTCTGCCAGCGCGGCTTCGTCGAGCGGCTGCAACTCCTTGCCCTGGGCATTGATCCGGCCCTTGACCGGAAAACGATCCTCGCGCGGGATCAGCGGCTTTGGCAGGACAAGGTTCAGGTCATATTGCTCGAAACGGTTCTCGGTGCGCATCTCGATCACGTCGCGGAACCCTTCGGTCGTAATCAGCGCGGTGCGGGCGCCCTGCCGTTGGATCAGCGCATTGGTGGCCAGAGTCGTGCCGTGGATGACAAGATCAATCTGCGACGGCGAGATGCCCGCGTCCTGCGTGACAATCGCGATGCCGTCCAGAATCGCCTGCTCGGGGGCAGTGTAATTGGTCAGCACCTTGGCCGAATAGACCGTGCCGTGCAGATCCAGCACGATGTCGGTGAAAGTGCCGCCGATATCGGCGCCGAGTCGGATGTCTTGACCGGACCTCATATGCTCTCCTTTACAGCAGATGCCGCGTATCTGACGAATGCCGCTTGCATTCGGGCAATCCCGCGTTCCGCAAAGATGTAGCCCGGAACCTGCATGCAAAGGAAACAATAAGTCCAACCGGAAAGACAAGATATTCTTGTCAAAGTTTTCAGCCGAAATAATGGAAAGGCCGGGCTGATGCCCGGCCTGATGTTGTTTCGTTCTGTTCAGCCCCTACTGGACCGGGTTCGGAGTCGCGATGTTGAACCAGAATTCGAAATTGTCGAGCAGCGCCATCAGTTCCTGCAACTTGGCGGGATCGCCTTCGAATGTCACATCTCCGGCCTGCGCTGCCTCCTGCATTGTCGTTTGCTGTAGCGTGATCGCATCAAGTGTGGCGCGATCCAGCGTGATCGTCGTGTCCGCCTGGTCCGATTGAGCGCCTTCCGTGTGGTGCAGCACGCCGTTTTCCAGCTCCAGAAGATATTTCTCGTCCACATCGGGAAATACGAAATTCAGCGTGATCTGCTTGCCGTCAGCCTCGGGATGGTTCAGCCGCACCGCCATGTAATCGAAATACAGATCGAGGCTCATGGCGCGCAACGTATCCGGCGTGACCGAATTCGGCGTCGGCAATTCGGCGACGCCTTGGCGCAGTTCCTTCGCGGCGCTCAGGTAAAAGTTCCGCCAGACCCCGGATTCCGCCTGGTAGCCAAGCTGCTCCAGCGCATCCGCTTGCAGGTCCTTCGCTGCCTGGTTGTCGGGATCGGCAAAGACGACATTGTTCACGAGTTGCGCGACCCAACGATATTCTCCGGCCTCGTAGGATGCGCGGGCCTTTTCCAGCACGGCTTCGGCTCCGCCCATAACCTCGACGTAACGCTTGGCTGTCTCGACCGGTGGCAGCGGATGCAGGTTGGCCGGGTTGCCGTCGAACCAGCCCAGATACAGCACATAGGTGGCCTTCACGTTATGGCTGAACGACCCGTAATAGCCGCGGTTCGAGAAGCTCTGCTCGATCGCGTCGGGCAGGTCGATCATCTCGGCGATCTCGTTCATCGTGTAGCCGTGATTGGCCAGCCGCAACGTTTCGTCATGGATGAAGCGATACATGTCGCGCTGCAATTTCAGATGCTCGACCGCCTCGTCATTGCTCCAGACCGGCCATTGGTGCTGGTTATAAAGGATCTCGACCTCGTCGCCCCAACGGTTGATCGACTCGTTCAGGTATTTCGACCATGCCAGTGGATCGCGAATCTTGGCGCCGCGCAACGTATAGGTGTTGTGCAGCATATGCGTCGCGGTCTCGGCCATGTTCAGGACCTTCAGCTCCGGCATGTAGAACACGAATTCCGACGGGGCCTCCGAGCCATGTGCCATCATGAATTCATAGACATGACCGTCAATCGTTTCGCGATGCCCGTCCTCGCTGATGTAATCCGTGGGTGGGATCAGCGTGATCGCGCCTGCGGAGGTCGTCGCGCCAAGGCCCGCACTGATCTGACCCTGTGGGCTGGGAGGCAGCAGGTTTCCGAACTGATAGCTTGCCCGGCGCGCCATCGCATTGCCCGCCAGCACGTTCTCGGCGATTGCGTGTTCCATGAAGCCCTCGGGCGCATAGATCCTGACTTTGCCGGCTTCGACATCCGCCTCGTCCACGACGCCACGCACCCCGCCGAAGTGATCGGCATGGCTGTGGGTGTAGATCACCGCCTTGACAGGCTTTTCACCGCGGTTGGCGTAATACAGATCAAGCGCGGCCTCTGCCGTTTCGGCCGACAGGAGCGGGTCGATCACGGTGATGCCCTCGTCGCCCTCGATGACCGTCATGTTCGACAGATCGTAATTGCGGATCTGATAGATCCCTTCGGCGACTTCGAACAGACCGCCGATATTCAAAAGCTGAGACTGCCGCCAGAGGCTCGGGTTCACCGTATCGGGCGCGGCTTCATTCTCTGCGATGAAGGCATATTTCCCCGCATCCCAAACCGGATTGCCGTTCGCGCCATTGATCGCCCCCTCCGGCAGTGGCGCGACAAAGCCGCGATGCGCGTTGTCGAAGGAACGGCGGTCTTCGAAAGGCAAGTTCTCCAAGACCGCCGCGTTGCTGGCCCTTGTCGTTTCGCTTGCGCCTTTGCTGTCCTGCCCATGGGCCATCCCGGCCAGGGCGAGGCTTAGCGTCACCGCTATAGCCGATACTGAATACTTCATTTCCCCGTTTGTCCTCCCATTATGATGCTCCGGAGCAGAGGCGTTCCGCGGCATCTACCCTTCCCGTTATCGGTTTGATTATGTTAGAAAATTCTGCGCAAAATTGCAGTGAATATCGCCATGAGCTCATCATTGTCCCGTGCGTGCCTGTCACGGCTCTGCAGCAGGAAGCGGAACACGCCATCGATCATGGCATAGCCCAGGGGGACGGCGCTGGTATCCTGTTGTCCGGCCGCTTGTACCACGCGGGTCAAGGTTTCGAGCAGCTTGCCCTCGATTTCCTCCACCACCGGACGGAATGCCGGGTCGAACATTGCCTGGCTTCGGATGTCGTACCACAGCCGATGCGTCGGCAGATCCTCGGTCATGGAGCGGGTGAGCTCGTCGGCAAAGGCATCGATGACCGCGTCGCGTCCCTCTGCGCTCGTGACCGATTTCTCGATCCGGTCGATGAACTCTGCCTTGTAGAGCCGTACGCAATAGGTGATCAGTTCGACCTTGTCGGTGAAGTAGTAGGTCAGGCTTCCTAGGGACATGCCGGATTGCGCGGCGATATCGCGCAGGGTGGTGTTGGCATAGCCGAGCTGCTTGAGCGCATCCAGCGTGCTGGCGGCGATCTCGGTCTTCTTGACTTCGCGCTTGGCGGCCTTGCGCTTGGCGCGCTCTTCCAGTTTTGCGGCCGGGTCCGGCACATGTTCGTTCATCTGACTGCTCTGCTTGTTTCGATTTCGCCCTAACCCCGTAACGCGTTAAGAAAGATACGCGGCAATTTCCGCCAGCCGGGGCTGTGTTGGAAATCGACCAGAAGCTCGCCCAGCCTATCCTGACGGCGATTGGTGATAAACCATGGCGGGCGCGGCAGAAGTGTCGGCTTGCCGCCCAGAAGGCTGCGCGGAAAGGGGCGGAACGGTGCCTCGACGACCACGCGCTCGGTCTTTTCCAGCATGAAGCTGTTATGCACGGTTCCGATCCCGCTTTGCACATCCGTCAGCGTATGGCCGGGAAAGGCTCCCCAGGGGCAGGGAGCCAGAAGAAAGCCCAAGCCGGTCCATGCGTTGATCGCGATGGTGCCATAGCGCAGTTCCGCGATGATCTCGGTCAGGCGCTGCCGCCCGATGGCCTTGATCGTTTTAGGGTGGATGATGATATTCGCGCCCAGGGTGCCATGCAGCCGTTCATTGGCAAAGATGATGGCCCGGCGCAGGAAGTCTTCTGCATCCTTGGCGTGTAGCTCCGTGCGCGACATGGCAGGGGCGAAAACCTCGGTCTGGCGGAAATAATCCGTGTCCTCGGTATCGGTAACGATCAGTGGCGGTGCGTCGCCGCGCTCGATCCTCGTCGGGTTTTCTGATTGCGCCGCGAAATCCGCAAGCCGGTCATCGGCGCCAGGATAATAGGCTGGGCGGGTCGAGCGCGCCATTATTTTCTCGGTGGCTTCGATCAGCGCAGGTCCGTGCTCCCAGCCCCGCTGCGTGATCAGCACCTGGCAGGCGATGCAGTTGAAACCGGAATTATGCAGCTTCTGCGTGGCCAGATGTTCGGCCTGAAAGCGGATATCGGCCTTGCTCCACGGTCCCGGCACGACGATGGTCGGGCAGACCGCCCCCAGCTCCGAGGTGATGCGCTTGCTGTTGCGGGGCGTTCCCGCGGCGCGGTTTCGCACGCCTTCTTCGCCCGTGCCCCAGACAATGGCGTCATGCGTGGCCTGCGAGCCGGTGATATGCATTTCCTCAACCAGCGGATGATCGGTCAGATAGGCTCCGGCCGCTCCGTCGCCCTTGACGATCCGCAGGGCGTTCCGTTCGATCAGCGGCGCAAGCGCGGCCTCGAGGAACGGCGTCAGGTAGTCGTTCACCGGGTTCATCTTGAGAATGCAAACCTGATTCTCGAGGAACAGTTTCTGGAAGACGTCCAGCGGTGCGATCGAAGCAATGTTTCCCGCGCCGAGGATCAGTGCCACCTTGCCACGCCGTTCCCTGGGGGGGGTATCGTAGAGAGAGGCGGCATGTTCGGCCAGATTGGCATTGGAGACTCCCGGCTGCATCCAGACATCGGCATGGACACCCGACAGAAGCAACCTGTCCCAGATCGAATGCGGCATGACTCGCAGCGCAAGCTGGCCATTCGGCAGTTTGCGGCTTGGCAGATGAGACAGGAACGCCTTGTCTTCCAGTTGCGACAGGGTCTCCATCAGCCCGTTGCAACCGGCCATCAGGGCATAGGGCCCTGACAGCCACTCTTCCCCGACCAGAGGACTATCTGCGGGGATCTGCTTGGCCCGCGCCGCCGTTGCGGCCCATTCCTCGGTCACCGGCAGCAGCGCGTCCTTGACTTGGTCCAGGATCAACAGCCTGTCGGCGGCAGGCACACGGGCCCAATCATGCTTGGCCTTGTCCAGCGCCTCCAGTGCCTCGTCCAGTTCGGTTCGGGGGGCATCCGCCGTCGACTTCTGGCGAAGCGCGGTCATTGCCCGCTCTCCACCAAGGTCTGCCCGTATTCTTCGCGCAGCTTGTTCTTCTGCACCTTGCCGGTTGCGCCGATCGGCAATGTTTCGACGAAGATCGCGCGGTCCGGCACCTGCCATTTCGCCACTTTACCCTCGTAGCTGGCCAACAGTTCCGCCTCCTCGACATTCGCCCCTTCGGCCCGCACGCAGATCAGCACTGGGCGCTCGTCCCATTTCGGGTGATAGGCAGCGATGGCGGCGGCATTGGCGATGCCGGGATGGGCGATGGCGATATTTTCCAAGTCGACCGTGGAAATCCACTCGCCGCCCGACTTGATGATGTCCTTGGCCCGGTCGCGGATAACCATGAAGCCGTCCGGATCGATTGTCGCGACATCGCCGGTATCGAACCAGCCATCCGGCGACAGCGCGCTTTCGCCCTTGCCGAAATAGCTCTCTACGATCCAGTGCCCGCGGATCTGCAGGCTACCCTGGCTTTCGCCGTCATCCGGCAGCCGTGTTCCCGCTTCGTCCACGACCCGCAGCTCGACCCCGAACAGGGGTCTGCCCTGCGCATGGCGCAATTCGCGCTGTGTCTCGAGCGGCAACTCACCATGCTTGTAGAGCAGCTTGTTCAGCGTCGCGACCGGAGCCGTTTCGGTCATCCCCCATGCATGGATCAGCTCGACGTCGAATTCCTCGCGGAAAGCGTCGATCATCGAGGGCGGCAGCGCCGTTCCGCCGACGAATGACCGCGTCAGATGCGGCAGTTTCTCGCCTGAGGAGCGCAGCGCCGCCAAGAGCCCCATCCAGATCGTAGGCACCCCGAAGGCCACCGTGACCTTTTCGTCATTCAGCAGTTGCACCAGGCTTTCGCCGTCCAGCTTCGGTCCCGGCATGACCAGCCGCGCACCGGCCATTGCGGCGATATAGGGAATCCCCCAGGCGTTTACATGGAACATCGGCACAACCGGCAACAGCGCATCCATGGCCGAGATGCAGGTCCCGTCCGGCTGATTGGCGCCAAGCGTATGCAGCACAAGCGAGCGATGCGAATACTGGACGCCCTTGGGATTGCCGGTCGTCCCCGACGTATAGCACAGTGCCGCCGGAGCCTTCTCGTCCAGTTCCGGCCATTGGTAGTCCGAATCGCCGGTCTCGACCAGTTCGTCATAGAACAGCAGGCCCTCGATCATTCCGGCCGCTTCCTCGTCGCGTGGCCCCATCAGGACGCAATGCTTGACCGTCTTGAAGTGCTGGCAAAGTTGGGCTGCGGCGGGCAGGAAGGTCCGGTCGAAGAACATCACCTCGTCTTCCGCGTGATTGACGATATAGATCAGTTGTTCCGGCGCCAGCCGCGGGTTGATCGTATGCGTCACGCGCCCGCCCGCACCGACGCCGAAATAGATCTCCAGGTGGCGGCGGTTGTTCCAGGCGATCGTGCCGCAACGTGCACCCTGTGAGACGCCCAGCTTATCCAGCGCCGAGGCCAGCTTGCGCGCATTGGCATCCACCTTGGCCCAGTTCGTGCGTTCGATCCCGCCCGTCGTCTCGACCGAGACGATTTCGGTTCCGCCGTGATAGCGGGCGGCGTGATCGATCAGCGAGCCGGTCGTCAGCGACTGATGCATCATGGTTCCGTTCATGGGTTCTCCTCCCGTGTTCTGTCGTCGTTAAGCGGCGCGGACGGCCTTGCCGCCGGCCGCATCCTCAAGGATCATCTCCGAGGCTTTTTCCGCAATCATTATCGTCGGCGCATTGGTGTTTCCGCCAACCAGTGTCGGCATGATCGATGCATCGACCACGCGCAGCCCTTCCATCCCGTGGACGCGCAACCGGCTGTCCACGACCGCCATGTCGTCATGACCCATCTTGCAGGTGCCTACCGGGTGATAGACCGTATCGGCGCGGTTGCGGATGACCTGCTCCCATTCCTGGTCGGTCATGTTGTCATGGATGCCGAACAATTCCTTGTGCCGGTATTTCTCCAGCGCCGGCGATTCGAGTATCTGCCGCGTCATCTTCGCGCCCTTCATCAGCGTCTGAAGATCGCGATCATCCGACAGGAATTTCGGATCGATGCCGAGAGGTGCCAGTGGATCGCCGCTTTGCAGGAACACCTCGCCTACGGAATGGGGACGCAGAACGCAGACATGGCACGAGAAGCCATAGCCCCAATGCAGGTTCCTGGCGTGGTTATCGACAATCGCCGCGACGAAATGGATCTGGCAATCCGGCCTGTCTAGGTCGGGCGAGGTCTTGAAGAACGCCGCCCCCTCGCCGATGGGCGATGCGATCATGGAATTGCCGTCCTTGCGCCATTTCAGCGCCTCTTTCACCATCTTTGCGCCCGCCGCGAAGCCGAGGCCGAAATTGTCCTTGTCCTTCGATTTGTAGCCCATGATGAAATCGATATGGTCCTGCAGATTCTGGCCGACACCCTGCAACTCGTGCACAGTCTCGATGCCCTGCTGGCGCAGATCGTCGGGACGTCCGACCCCCGACAGCATCAGCAATTGCGGTGATCCGAAAGCGCCGCTGGCCAGCACCACCTCGCGTCGCGCCTTGACCTCGTGGTCCTTCTTGCCTTGGCGATAGCGCAGTCCCACGGCCCGCTTGCCCTCGAACAGGACACGGGTCGCTTGCGCGCCGGTGATCACGGTCAGGTTCTTGCGCAGCCCCATGATCGGATGCAGATAGCCCGCCGCCGCCGAACAGCGCTCGCCGCGCTTTTCGCCGTCATGGAACTGGGTGACCTGGAAATACCCGGCGCCCTCATGCTCGCCATCATTGAAATCTTCGCGGAAACCAAGCTGGTTTTCCTGCGCCGCCTCGATGAAGGCGGCGGTGATCGGGCGGGGGCAGCGCTGGTTGGAGACTTGCAGCGGCCCGCCCGTGCCATGCGTCTCGTTTTCGCCTCGCTCGTTGTTCTCGGCCTTGCGGAAATAGGGCAACACGTCATTCCACGCCCAGCCTTCGTTCCCCAACTCGGCCCATTCGTCGTAGTCACTGGCATGGCCGCGAATATACAGCATCGCATTGATGGCAGATGACCCGCCCAAGGCCTTGCCGCGCGGCTGATAACCGATGCGGCCATTGAGACCCGGCTGCGGCACGGTATCGAAGGCCCAGTTGTTGATCTTGCCGTAACCGGGCATCATGGCCACGACGCCCACTGGCGCGCGCACGATCAGGCTGCGCCCCTCTCCGCCAGCTTCCAGCAGGCAAACCTTGTTGTTCGGATCCGCGCTCAGCCGATTGGCCAATGTCGATCCGGCCGAGCCTCCGCCGACGATGACATAGTCATATTCCATGACCACCCCTGTTTTTGATTGTTGCTCCTCGCTGATTCAATGATTAACATAATTTCGTACATTTGAACAATAAAAATGTACGAGGAAATATGGCCGCCTACCGCAGATCCGATGCGCAACACTCGCAGCTTGTGTACGATCTGTGTACGTCCTGTGCACGCGCGGTGTACGGGTTGTGTGGCCCAAAAACCCAGCATTTGCTGGGTAAAGCTCACTCGGTGTTGCGAGGGGGTTCCATGCAGCGCGCGCAGCCGTTGCATCGCGAGAGAAGGCGTGCCGGATCAAATCACGTCACGTCACTTTGCCCGCCGCTGGACCGCAAAGGCGGTACGACCCTATTCTATCCAAAGGAGGAGCCATGACCCATTCCGCAGCACGAAGCCAGTTCGAAACCCACGAAGTCCAGAATCAGCCGCCCGCTCGGGGCGATAGCGATCTGTGGCAAGGCGACATCGCTCTGCGCGAAGCTGTCCCCCGCGAGGGTGGGCAGGCAGAACCCCTTGCAGATTATGGAAAAACCATGGGGCGCGCGGATATGCGCGAGGCCGGTCAGATCGCAAACCGGCACAGTCCCGAGCTGGTGGTTTTCGATCAGGGCGGGCGCAGGTTGGACGAAGTCCGCTTTCATCCGGCTTGGCATCAGTTGATGCGGACCAGCCTGAGCGCAGGTTATGCCGGAATTGCCTGGGACGGAACTCCGGGCGGTCATGTCACCCATGCCGCCATGGTCTACCTGGCCAGCCAGATCGAGCCGGGCCATTGCTGCCCCATGACGATGACCTATGCCGCCGTCCCCGCAATGGCCGAAAATCCCGAGCTGGCGGCCATCTGGCAGCCACGGTTGACGGCGCGTGCCTATGATCCAAGTCCTTGTCCGATAAATGAAAAATCTTCTGCAACGCTCGGCATGGCGATGACCGAAAAGCAGGGCGGCTCCGATTTGCGCAGCAATACCACGAGGGCCGAACCGGAAGGAGATTCCTATCGCTTGACCGGCCACAAATGGTTCTGCTCGGCTCCGATGTCGGATGGTTTCCTGACGCTGGCACAGGCCCCCGGCGGTTTGACCTGCTTCCTCGTGCCGCGCTGGCTGGAGGGTGAGCGGAACGCCATCCATATCCAGCGCCTGAAGGACAAGCTCGGTAACCGCTCCAACGCGTCATCCGAGATCGAATATCATAACGCCATCGCCTATCGATTGGGCGATGAGGGTGCGGGCGTTCGGACCATCATCGAGATGGTCCACCACACGCGCCTGGACACCGCCCTGGCCCCGGCCGGGCTGATGCGAGGGGCGATAAGTGCGGCTAATCATTGGGCAAAGAACCGCAGCGCGTTTCAGAAGCGGCTGATCGACCAGCCGCTGATGCAGGCGGTCATGGCCGATCTCGCGCTGGATTGCGAAGGGGCTCTGGCGCTCGGTCTGCGGGTGGCGCGGGCCTTTGACGGCACCGCCCCGGAAGACCGCGCCTTTGCCCGGATCGGCGTCGCCCTCGCCAAGTTCCTGGGCAACAAGCGCTGCCCCATCGTGACTTACGAGGCGATGGAGGTGCTGGGCGGCATGGGCTATATCGAGGAAACCGGTCAGCCGCTTTATTACCGCGAGGCCCCCTTGAACGGCATATGGGAGGGGTCGGGCAATGTCATCTGCCTCGACATCCTGCGCACGTTGGCCCGCGAACCGCTGGCGGCCGATGCGCTGCGTGCGGAGCTGGAGGCCGCCACCGGCAGCGATCGCCGCTACGACACTGCGCTCAAGGCACATGCCGAACGTTGGCCCAGCCTGCCGCCGGAAGGCGAGGCAAGGTGGTTTGCCGAACGCACGGCCTTGCTGCTGACGGCGTCCGTGCTGATCCGCGCCGGTGTGTCTGCCGTGGCCGACGGTTTTGTCACCACCCGCATCGCGGGCGAACGCGGGCATGTCACGGGATCGCTACCCGGTCCGGTGCCGCGCGAATTGCTTGACCGGATCGGATGATGATAAACCCGTTGCGGTGAAGGCCACTCAAATGGCCGAGTCGTCTCTTAGATCCGGTTCGGGAGTTCGTTGTTATGTCGTCCGCTGCTCCGCTTGCCGATCCCGAGGGGCAGGCATTGATCCGCAAGCTGGCGGAGAAGGCCGATATCCTGGTCGAGAATTTCAAGAGCGGGGACATGGCCCGTTACGGGCTGGATTACGCCAGCCTGTCGAATGTGAACCCGCGCCTGATCTATTGCTCGATCACCGGTTTCGGGCAGACCGGTCCGAATGCGCATCGGGCGGGCTATGATTTTCTGATCCAGGGCGAGGCGGGAATCATGAGCCTGACGGGTGAGGCCGATGGCCGTCCTCTCAAGGTCGGGGTCGGGATCGCCGATGTCATGTGCGGCATGTATGCGCTGACGGGCATTCTCGCGGCGCTGCAGGCGCGTCACAATAGTGGGCAAGGGCAGCATATCGATGTCTGCCTTTACGATACGCAAGTGGCATGGCTGATCAATCAGGGCGTCGGCTATCTGACTGACGGGCAGGTTCCGCCCCGGCGTGGGAACGACCATCCGACGATCGTGCCCTATGGTGCATTCCCCGCCTCGGATGGCGAGTTCATCATCGCCATCGGCAACGATGCCCAGTTTCACCGTTTCGTCAGCGATGCCGGGCGCGCTGACCTGGCCGATGATCCGCGTTTTGCCACGAATGGCGACCGGGTCCGCAATCGCGCCGAACTGATCCCGATCATCGAAGAGATCACCCGCGCGCGCCCGGCCTCTGACTGGCTGGAGCGGCTGGAGGTGCTCTCGGTGCCGGGCGGGCCGATCAACGATCTGCGGCAGGTGTTCGGTAGCCCACAGGTGGCAGCGCGGGACATGCGCATCAGCCTGCCGCATCCTCTTGCGGGTGGCGGGAATGTCGATCTGATCGGCAATCCGCTGAAATTCAGCGATACGCCGGTGCATTATGGCAATGCGCCGCCGCTGTTGGGTCAGCATACTGCCGAGGTGCTGCGGGATCATCTGGGGCTGGCCCGGCAGGAGCTTGACCGGCTGAAAGCCTCGGGCGTGATCGGAGAAATGGAATGACAAATCGGACAGGCGCCGACATCATCGGCCGGATGCTGGCGGATGCCGGGGCGACACGGGCTTTCGGCGTGCCGGGCGGCGAAGTGCTGGCGCTGATCGAGGGGCTGGACCGGGCCGGTGTGAACTTTACGCTGGTTCGGCACGAGAATGCCGGGGGTTTCTTTGCCGAGGGGCATTGGCATGTGACAGGCGATCTGCCGGTGCTGGTCGCGACTCTCGGGCCGGGCGTTGCCAATGCCGTCAACGTGGTGGCCAACGCGATGCAGGACCGGGTGCCGTTGATCTTCCTGACCGGCTGCGTCGATGCGGCCGAGGCCGAGCGATATACCCACCAGGTCTTCGATCACCAGGCCCTGTTGCGTCCGGTAGTAAAGGCCAGCTTCCGGGCGGTCGGAGGGGCCGTCGGGGCGGTGATGGAAAAGGCGATCACGATTGCCAGATCGGGCCAGCCGGGGCCGGTGCATATCGACATTCCGATCTCGGTGGCCGAGGGAGAGAGCGAAGAGCCGCCGTCGCGGGCCTTGTCCTTCACGCCGCCCTCGGTGCCTCATCACCCGGATCTGGAGCGTATCCGCAAGGCGCTGGCGGGTTCGGTCAGGCCGCTGATGATCGCCGGGGTGGATGCCGTCAACGATGGCGCGGGTCTGGCTGTCGCCGGTTTTTGCCGTCGGCATCGGATACCGCTGATCACCAGCTACAAGGGCAAGGGGCTGATGGACGAGGCCGATCCGCTATGCCTTGGCGGGGCAGGGCTGTCTCCGCGCGCAGACAAGATCCTGATGCCGCTGATCGCCGAGGCGGATATGATCCTTTTGGCGGGCTACGATCCCATCGAGATGCGGGCCGGTTGGCGCGATCCATGGGGCGATGACACCCGCGTGATCGAGATCGCCCCCGTTCCGCGCACACATGGGATGCACCGCGCCGATGAGATGCTGATCGGCGATGTTGGCATGACATTGGAGGCTTTGCATCACGATGCCCCCTCCCGCTGGCCATCGGAGCAGCCTGCCAGAGCGCGCGAGGCTTTGACGCAAGCCTTTGCCGAGCCGGAGGGCTGGGGACCGCATCAGGTGTTCCGGACCTTGCGTGAGTCGATGCCGCCAGAAACGGTTGTCACGGCGGATTCAGGCGCGCATCGCATCCTTGCCAGCCAGATCTGGACCTGCCCAGAGCCGCGACTGATGCTGCAATCCAGCGCTTTATGCACCATGGCCTGCGCTTTGCCCCTGGCGGCAGGCGCCAGCCTGGGACGCCCTGGGGCGCCTTCCTTGGCCATTCTGGGCGATGGCGGGCTCGAGATGGGGGCTGGCGATCTGGCCACGCTGCGCGATCTCGGCTTGCCGGTGATCCTGGCGGTGTTGGTCGACGGCTCGCTGTCGCTGATCGAGATGAAGCAAAGGGCGGGGCAACGTCCCAACCTGGGAGTCGATTTCAAGGGCAAGACCGACTACCCCGCCTTGGCGCAGGCATTTGGCGGGCATGGGGTCTGGATCGACGATGCCGCGAGCCTTGCGATCGAGGCAGGCAAGGCGCTTGAACGCGACTGCTTTACGCTGTTGGCAATCCGGATCGGATCGTGCGCCTATGACGGAGCGTTCTGACGCTCCGATATTGGTTCCGCATTCCATCCTGTCATGAAGCTGGCGGGATTCAGCTTGCAGTGGAAAGCCGTAGAAACCATTGACCCCGTGGGGCGTTTATCTCTCCGCGACTCCGGGAGGCTTCTGCAAGCGATAAATAAAATGCTGATTTTCTGTAACGAAAGATGCTCTCTGTCGAATTGTTCAACAAGTAATCCGGGTCCGTTCTGCGATGCCAGACATGTCCGGACCGGCAATCAGGAGAGTAACGATGACATATGCGGCGGACCTGTCAGGCATTGGCGTGTCGTTGGACAGGCAGCATATCCCCACATGGAACCGTGTCGTGACCGGGATCTTGTCGCACGCGGAATCAACGGCGGCGGATCTGAACGAGGTGATCGTGAAAGCCCCGGATTTCGCGCTGGCGCAAGCGGTTCGCGGATTGGCCTGCCTGCTGCTGGGCCGGACCGAAATGGTCGCCGTCGCGCAAGAGGCTTATCGCGAGGCGCTCGCTGCGGCGAAACGCCTGCCCCCCAACCCCGCCGAGACGGGGTTTATCGACGCCCTCGGGTTCTGGCTGCAGGGCCGTCCGAGCGCCGCGGCGGATCGCTTGCAGCAGGTGCTGGACCAGAACCCGCGCGATGCGCTGGCCATGAAGATGGTGCAGGCCATCCAGTTCGTGATGGGCCGGCCCGATGTCATGCGCCGCTCTGCCGAGGGGGTGCTGCCGCATTGGGAGGGGCATGCAGCGAAGGGCTATCTTCTGGGCTGCCATGCATTCACGCTTGAGGAAACCGGCGAATATGCGCGGGCCGAGCGTGCCGGGATGCGGGCCGTCGAACTGGCGCCGAGCGATGCCTGGGGGCTGCATGCGGTGGCCCATGTCTATGATTCGACCGGGCGTGCGCAGGAGGGGTTGGATTGGTTGCATGGGCGCGAGGCGTCCTGGGCGCATTGCAATAATTTCCGCTTTCACGTCTGGTGGCACCAGGCGCTGATGTATCTTGATCTTGGCAATTTCGACGCTGCGCTTGACCTGTATGACACCGAGATCCGGCGCGAAAAGACCGATGATTATCGCGATATCGCCAATGCGACCTCGCTACTGGCCCGGCTGGAGCTGGAGGGAGTCCCGGTCGGCGACCGATGGGAAGAGGTTGCCGATCTTTCGGACAAGCGGGCAGGGGATGGCTGCTTGGCCTTCGCGGATCTGCATTATCTGCTGGCCCTGATTGGCGGCAAGCGTGAACAGGCGGCCGCCCGGCTGATCGGCAATATGGCCAAGGCGCGTTCTTCTGACGGCGAGGCGAAGGCGATCATCGGGAGAAACGGCCATAATACCGCGCTTAGCCTGCAGGCTTATGCCGCGGGGAATTACGGTGTCTCCTGGCTGCATATGCGCAAGGCGCTGTCGGATTTGCAGGCAGTCGGAGGGAGTCATGCGCAGCGCGACGTGTTCACCCGCATCGCCGTCGAGGCGGGATTGCGCGGCGGCTATCTGGACGAGACCGAGAATTTGCTGAATGAACGGGTCAAGGCGCGTGGCGGGCATCAGGACGGGTATACGAGGCGCAGATTGGACTTTCTCGCCTCTGTCAGGGCATCTACGTGCGAAACGCAAAGCCGTTCGTCCGGGATAGAGGAGTCCATATGAGCGCTGTATTATCCACCTCCAGCCCTCCGGGAAAACCGGCGCGAGACCCTCGGCTGGATTTTTTCAGGGGGCTGGGAATGTATATCATCCTGATCGCCCATATCAGCGGGAATCCTTGGACCTTGTGGATACCTGCCCGTTTCGGTTTTTCCGACGCGACCGAGATCTTCGTGTTCTGCTCGGGGATGGCCTCGGCGATCGCCTTTGGCAGTATCTTCCGCAAGGCGGGCTGGTTCATGGGAACGCTGCGCATCGTGCATCGGGTGTGGCAGGTCTATTGGGCTCATATCGGTGTCTTCGTGACCGGTCTTCTGGCCATGGTCGTCCTGAACATGACCGGCTGGTTCGAGAAGGATTACGTGGGCTCGCTCAACCTCTACCCATTCCTGAACAATCCGGGGCCGAACACGGTCGGGCTGATGACGCTGACCTATGTGCCGAATTACTTCGACATCCTGCCGATGTATCTGGTGATCCTCGCCCTGTTGCCGCTGGTCATGGCGTTGGCCCGTATCCACCCCAATTTCGCAATGGGGTTCTGTGTCGCGCTTTGGCTGGTGACGAGTGTGACCGGTTTCGGATTCCCCGCCGAATACTGGTTCAACAATTCCAGCACGCGGCAATGGTTCTTCAATCCTCTCACATGGCAGCTGGTCTTCTTCACGGGCTTTGCCTTCATGGCGGGCTGGTTGCCCGCGCCGCCGGTGAACCGCCTGCTGATCGTCATGGCCCTGATTGTCGTTCTCGCGACCATCCCGGTTGCCTGGTTCAGGATCTACAGGGAATTCGACTTCATCCGCGAGTGGCGTGGGGAGTGGAAATTCCTCTTCACCAAGACGGATTTCGGCATCCTCCGCTATATCCATTTCCTCAGCCTCGCCTATCTTGCCTGGATTGCGGCGGGGCCTGGCGGTTCCCGGCTGTTCGGCGGGCGGTGGTGGACCGCTATCGTCGCCATCATCCGCAAGGTCGGGCAACAGTCACTGGCGGTGTTCATGACATCGATGATCCTCGCGCGCCTTTTGGGAGTGCTTTTCGACATCTTCGGACGCAGCCCTCTCAACGCGGCGATCGTCAATCTCCTTGGTGCGGCGGTCATTACCGGCGTGGCTTATTTCGTGGCCTATCTCAAGCGGCAGCCTTGGCGTCAGGCGGCAAATCCGGCGGCGCCGTCCCGGCAACCCGCCGCGACACCCGGCATGTCGGGCATATGAAAAGCAAAGGATCGTGATGCACAGACGACAAGTGATTTCCTCGGCGGCGCTTGCCTCTTTAGGTTGGGCGTTGGGTTCGCCAGCATGGGCAGAGACGCATGACCCGGTGAAACTCGGCGAGCCGGAACCGTTCAGCGCCGACATGTTGCGCGACAAGGCGGAAGAGCTGGCATCCAGCCTTTATGCTCCGCCGCAGCAGGTGCCGTTGTCCTGGCGCGAGTTGAATTACGATGAATTTCGCAACATCTGGTTCGACGAACGGCATGCCCTGTGGCGTGACACGGGCCGGCCGGCGGTGGTCGACTTCTTCCCTGCAGGCTATCTGTTCGACCGGCCCGTGAAAATCAATGCGGTTGCCGATGGGCAGGCCCGCCCGGTTCTGTTCGATCTGGATACATTCGACAGAACCGACCAGTTTCCCGACCTGCCCACCGATGGAATGGGCTTTTCCGGTTTCCGTCTGCGCGGCGAGCTGGAAAAACCCGGCGTGTTCCAGGAATATGCCGTTTTCCAGGGGGCCAGCTATTTCCGTGCACTCGGACGAGGGCAGGTTTACGGTTTGTCGGCGCGCGGGCTCGCCCTCGGCACCGGCAGTTCCGAGGGCGAGGAGTTCCCCTCCTTCCGCGAATTCTGGATCGAGACGCCCGAGCCGAACGCGCCGGACATCACGATCCATGCGCTTTTGGACAGTCCCAGTGTCGCCGGGGCCTACAGTTTCAAGATCAAAAAGGGCGCACAGACGCGGATGGAGGTGAAATGCACCCTGTTTCCCCGCGTCGACTTGGCTGCGGCGGGGATTGCGCCGGGTACGTCGATGTTCCTCTTCGACCAGACCAACCGCTCACGATTCGATGATTTCCGGGATGCCGTGCATGACAGCGACGGTTTGCTGATGGTGAACGGCGCGGGAGAGCAGATCTGGCGGCCTCTCTCCAATCCTCACCAGCTTGGCATCAGCTATTTCATGGATAGCGGCACCCGAGGCTTCGGATTGATGCAGCGCGCACGTGAGGAGGGCGATTTCGGCGATCTCCAGGCGCATTACGAACGCCGTCCCTCGCTTTGGGTCGAGCCGATGGGTTCTTGGGGGCCGGGTTTTGTCGGGCTGGTGGAGATCCCGGCGGACAAGGAGATCTACGATAATATCGTGGCTTTCTGGCGGCCATCCGAACCGCTGCGCGCAGGACGTGGACATCACTTTGCCTATAAGCTGCATTGGTGCGATTCCGCCCCGGTGGATGGCGCTGTCGCAGAGGTTCTGAATAGCAGGTCGGGCCGCCGGGTGTTCGAGGAGGGGCGGATCTTCACCATCGATTTTGCCAAGCATGCGGCGCTTGGCCTTGATCCCGCAAAACTCGAGGCGCGGGTGCATTCGCGTATCGGGAATATCAGCAACCCGACCGTTCAGTATAATCCGGGAACCGGCGGAATGCGCCTCGCCTTCACGCTGAACGCTGCGAAAGGTGCCCGGCCCGAAATACGTGCGGAACTGCACCGCGACGGTGTCCGGGTCAGTGAGGTGTGGCTGTATCGCTGGAGCGATTGACATGATGTCCGGGGATGTCCGATGAAGCCGAGCCTTGCCTGCCTTCTCGCGACGGTTCTGTCCGCGGCTCTGCCGGGGGTTTCGCTAGCGGATTGTGCGGGGGTTGCCGGAGCCTGCAGGCTTGATGCCCTCCCGAATGGCGGAAGCTATCACCTGGCCTTGCCGGAAGGGGAGGCGCCACGGGGCGGCTGGCCCGCGATCATGTTCCTGCATGGTTGGGGCAGCGAGGGCGCTGCCGTGATGCATAACCAAGGCAGGATCGAGGCTGCGACAGCGCGCGGCTATGCGGTGATCGCACCCGATGGGACCCCACGAGAGGGGCGTGACGGGCGCGGCTGGCTTTTCCATCCCGGTAATCGTGACGGCCGGGACGAAGGGGCGTTTCTACGTGAAGTTGCCGATGAGGTCGCGGAAAGTTTCGGATTGAACCGGGACAGGATGGTGCTTTCCGGTTTTTCGATCGGCGGTTCGATGACCAGCTATGTCGCTTGCGAGGCGCCGGAAAGTTTCGATGCCTATGCGCCAGTCGCTGGCAGTTTCTGGCGTCCGCATCCAAAGGAATGCACCGGTCCGGTCAGGTTGCACCATACCCATGGCTGGTCGGACGGGACGGTGCCGCTGGAAGGACGCTCGGTCGGGGATGGTACGCTTACCCAAGGCGATGTCTTCGCCGCGATGGGAATCTGGCGAAGGGCGAACCGTTGTTCGCAGGCAAATCCCGACGATGTCGCGCATCAGGGTGATTTCCTGATCCGTAGCTGGAGCAGTTGTGCCGCCGGGACATCCCTTGTCTTTGCGCTACATCCGGGTGGGCATACCGTTCCTTCCGGCTGGACCGACATGGTTCTGGATTGGTACGAGGCGGGCAACCGGTGATCGGTCCGGCGCAAGGATGGACCCGGACAGATGGATGTCGCTGCTATTCGGGCTGCCGCAATGCGCTAACCTGCGTCACCAATGCCGAAGCGTCATTCGCAAAGACCAATGCGACGCCGTTCGGTCCCGACCTGACGCCTTCGATCCTGGCATAGACGCCGACGTCGGACTCGGCGATCACATCACCGGCCTGCATGCTCTCGATCCGGAAGGAATACCGGCCATCGGGCAGTTTCTGCCCCGATGCGTCACGCCCAAACCAATCCACCGGACCGGTGCCCGTTCCGATCATCTCGCGCGTCATCTCGCGCCCCTCTGCATCCAGCACGATCAGCGCGACATCGTCGGCGCGGGGATCGGGGGCGATGTCCAGCGTCAAGGCTTCGTCTCCGAACCAGACGGGTGCCGTGCTGAGTGCCTCCTTGCCGATCCAGCCGGCGGTTTGTCCCAATCCGCCTGCGCCCGTCTGCGTGATCATTTCGCCTAACAGCTTGTTCGTATGAGCCTGCTGTTCCACGCCCGAAAACGTCGCAAGCTGCACGGCGAATTCGCTGCCTTCCATGGGGTTGAGCGGATCCTGATTCTGGATCTGCGTCGTCAACAATCTCAGGAAGGTGGAGAAATCGGCGTTCGTACTGATTCCCGGTGGAGTCGGGGATGATGTCGTGAAGCCGTTCGCTGTCCTGTTTTCCGTCGCGGTAATCATGCGCGCGTCCTTTACACTCTGATGTCAATTCGTTGGCTTCCCGTCCGCATCGGCAGAACGGGCGCCGCATGATCCAGGTCGGTCTGAACATATTTCCCGTGCTGATCGGAATCGCCTCTTTCTAACGGCCATTCCGGAGCTGCCTTGCCCTCGGGGTCTTCGCGGCGTCCTCCCTGGAAATTCAAGGTCGTGTCGGCCAGGCCTTCGTCGTTGAACTGCTGCAACAGCGTATCCGAATTGCGGCGCATCTGGTCGAGAATGTCTGGCCGCTCGGCCCAGATTGTCAGATGCGGCGCGCGGTCATGACCTGTCAGGACCATCCGGACCCGGCCCAGCTCTTCCGGAGAAAGCATGATTTCGACCATCTCATCGCGCATTGTGACGACTGCATCCGTGATTTGGCGCAGTACCGATCCGGTGTAGGCTATTGGCGAGCGTGTGCTGATTTGCAGCCCTGCCTCCGATGTCGATGCCTGATCGCTGATCGCAGGCGGGGGCGCGGACAGGTCGGGTGATCCGATGGCCGAGGGAATGGCCCTCTGTACTGCGATGCCTGTGGTCGAATCGACGGAATTGAGGCCGATATTTGTTGTCGGAATATCGGATGAGGGAGCATATGAGCCGGAATCATCTGCTCCGGCGGCTGGTGGAGTGGGCATCGTGGAAGCTTCTCGCGTTGCGATCGGGCCGGAATTTAGTCTTGTGATCCGGGCTGAATCACCTTCGGAATAGTCGGAGGGGGCAGGGTTTGCCGCATCCGATACGACTGCAGGCGCCCGCAAGGCCAGCTCGCGCCCGGCAACGGGCTGCAGCGCTGTTCCATGGGCAGAAACGGGGGGCTCAGCGCTATCCTTTTCTATCTCCAGCGTTTCGCCGACTGAATCTGCGACCGTGGCCCTCTTTTCAAATTCTGCAGTGGATTCCACAGACCTGAAGCCTGTAGCGACATCAGGTACGGTATCTACGGCCTGATGCGTGTCCGGCGAAACCGGTGCATGCTCTCTCCCGACGAAATTAGTTTCCCATCGATCAGGTCGGATGACTTCGTCAGTATAGTCCCCCGCCGGATCGGCGCGTAGCGACGCCGTCATGCCCGACCAGCCTTCCAGAATTTCAGCGACAGGTTCTGTGTCGGCTACACGATTGCCTTCGCCCTCGGGAACTGTCAGTTGAATCGTTTCCGTTTCAGATGGAAGCAGGGGATGCGCACTCGTTTCCAGGGCCTGAAAAAACTCGATCGAGGGGAGGGTATCGGTTCGAGGATCGATTTCCACCGTGGGACCGATTTGCAAAGCCGGCATGTCTTTACCGGTGTCGGCGGAGATAATCTGAGGGATAATCAAATCCATTGGCTGGCGGTCCCACGCTTGAAATCCTGATTTCTTGTAAGCCGCACTCCTTACCAATTATTTACCTGGCGAAGCTAAAACTGCCACGGTCCAATATGCAGGAGAACAGGATGCAGATTGCTTCACTAACAACGACTCCGCCCGCAGGGGGAGATGCAGCGCCTCTCCAGGATCGTCTCGAGCAAGCGTTTCTTGAAGAGATGCTGAAATATTGTAACCCGCAAGCCTCCAAGGGAAGCTTTGCCGGTGGGCATGGGGAGGAACATTTTTCCAGTTTCCTGAATCAGGAATATGCGAGGCTTCTTTCCGCGCGTCTTGATCTGAGGCTCGGAGAATTGCGATGAGTGTTTCACTGGTCAAGCATCTGTCGGCCGCGCGTGCGGCAATCGTCGCCGGGAATATGGAACTGGCGCTCGACAAGATAGAACGGTTTTCAGCGGCTGCGGACCAATCCCCGCCGGACGAGGCTTTGAAACAGGAGCTGCGGGCGGCGATCGACGAATTGCATGAATTGGCTGAAGCCTCCCTGCGTGGCACCAAGGCGGCAATCGAGCAGGTTCACGAGATCATCCAGGCGGCGCGAACACTGCAGACATATGATGACATGGGGCAGCGGCAGATTGCCTCTACAGTTGCAGCCCTGCCGCGCAGATTCTGACGGCGCTGCTTTTGGCAGGTTCCGCTTAAAGCGTTTTAGACCAATGCTTTCTGGTCGTCCGGCGAGAAGACGGCTCACGCCGGGTTCACAGGATTGCGGTTGAATAAAATTGTCGCGAACCCGCAGAAGGCAACGAGGCGGGTTGCCTTGGCGTATTTGTCTTTTCATAATCCAGCCGCAGTCGGAATATTCTGCCGATATTAGCTAATGGATTGATATGAGCCCTTCTGATCAGGACGATACAACAGAAAGGCCGCGACGGACACTTCGTGAAGAAGACCCGCGAGCGCTGTTCGTACAGCTTCAAAGTCTGGCCGATCTGGTCAAGTTGAGTCCGCGCGAGGACGAGGACGGGCTGCGGTTTCTTGCCCGGTTGCGGGCCTCGACGACTCCGGAAGAGGCGGTGACCTATACGGCTTTCGCGGCCTTGCCCACCAATGCGGCTGGCTGGGGCTATGAATGCCTGCGCCTGATGGCGGATCATCTGCACCCGCAAGAGCGTCCGATGATGCAGAAGATCGCGGCGTGGCTGGCCAATCCGACCACCCGGCTGCGCCACGACATCATGAAAGAGGCGCTCTGGGCACCGGCGCGCGGGCCGTCCGTCCTGCTGGGGCTTGCGGTCGGCTGGTCGACGGGAAAGCCTGCGCCGAATGATCCAGAGCCTGCCCCGGCGCACAAGGCTCCGGTTGCGATCAACAGTGCCGTGTTGTCCTGTCTTGCGCGCGTACCGCTGTCGCAGCGCTCGGTTTATCTCGCGCGCATTCTCGACATGGCCGAATCCCTCTTTCGTGCCTATTGATGTGACATGACCCTGACCTTGCAAATAGAGAATTATCACGTCCTCGATGATGGCGGGCCGGTCAGCATCCTTGTTCCCGAAGCCGGGATCCAGGCCGGGCGGCGGTCGGGAATGGACTGGGTCCTGCCCGATGCCAGCCGCTATATCTCGGGGCATCATTTCGATGTCAGTTTCGATGGGAGCCAGTGGTGGCTTCGCGATGTCTCGACCAATGGCACATTCCTGCAGGGGCATCGGCATCGACTGGATGGCCCACATGCGCTGCGAAATGGCGACCGGTTTCAGGTCGGGCAGTATATCGTCGTCGCGCTTTTAGATGTGCCGGACACGCAGGGCGCGATGTCCCCCGGCTCATTGCCGGAACATCGGGTCGATCAGCCCGTTTTCGAGGATCCGGGGGATGATCCCTGGTCCATCGGCGGAGAGGTACCCGCGCCGATGGACATCGACATCGGCGATTCCCCTAAGCGTCAGGATGATTTCGGCGACGATTTCGTCGAATTCCCGGACGCTCCGCCCGAGCCCGAGGTGCCGGAGCAACCGCCACAGCCCGGCACCGGGCAACCAGCCCCGACCAGACCGGAGCAGCCAGCGCCGATGGCCGTTCAGGCCCCAACTGCGCCGCCACCGGCACCGGTCGATCAGGCGGCATTCGTTCGCGCCTTTTGCGAAGGGGCGGGGCTCGACAGTGCCCTTGCTGCCGAGGTCAGCCCCGACGATCTGGGCAGGGCTCTTGGCGAAACCATGCGCGCGACGGCGTCGCAACTCATGTCCGCACTACAGGACCGGGCCTCCGCGCGGCATTTCACGCGCGGAGGAGAGCGGACGATGCGGGGGGCCACCGACAATAACCCGCTGAAATTCCTGCCGGATGCGGATCAGGCGCTGGAGGCGCTGTTCCTGCGTCCGCGCGCCGGATTCATGGCCGGCGCGGCCGGTTTCGACGAGGCGCTTGGCGATCTGCGCCGCCATCAGGCCGCCCTGTTCGCGGCTCTGCAACCTGCACTGATCGAATTGCTGCATGACCTGGAGCCGACCCGGATCGAGGCGGAGGCGAAGGGCGGTGCACTTGGCGGGCGCAAATCGCGCGCATGGGACAGCTATGTGCAGCGATGGGACGCCAAGACCGCCAGCGAAAACGGAATCCTGGACGAATTCATCAAGCTATTCGCAGCGGCTTATCGCAAGGCCGACGAACAAGGCGGTCGCGGCTCTGGCTGAGCGGCCGTGAGGAACAAGGAGATCTGCATTGGCACCGGTCAACCTGCTGGCCCCCATCTCGGAAGAGGATCCTTGCGGTCCCGATCTCGAGCGCGAGGACGATCCCGATTTCGTCGATTACTATTTCGAGGCCGAGGCGCGAATGCCCGAACGTTACTTCACGCCGGGGACGGCTGAAGACGGCAGCGATGATAGGTTGTTCGACCCGCGTTCGGTCGATCTCGGGAAAGAGAAGGCGGTCATCGACAGGCTTTTGGCGCGCAGTCGCGACTTGCGGCTGATGGGGCTTCTGGCCCGGTTCCAGATCCTGGCCGGGCGGTTGGGCGATTTCGCCGATACCGTCGAGGATATGGCCGCCATGATGGGGCAATGGCCCGAAGAGGTGCATCCCCAGGTGGATCGCGGGGCGGGAGAGCGTCGTGCTGCGATCGAGGCACTCAACAGTCAGCCGGCCGTGGTGATGCCACTTTTGCACTTGTCCCTCGTGTCTAATGGCGAGGTGACATTGCGTCGCCACATGGTTGCGGGCGGCAAGGCCGAGGCGCGCAAATCCGAAGGCGACATTGCCGGCAGCGATCTGCTGGGGCCGCTGCGCTCCGAGGCAAATCAGCGGTCCGTGACGAATGTGAACGATCAGCTGACCCGTGTCGCGGACGCGTTACACCGGATGGGGGGGCTGGCGGCAAGTCATCCGGTCAGGACCTTTACTCCCGATCTGGGTGCGGTCCGTGCCGCGATTGCCGACATGCAGGGCATGATCGCATCCGTACGCCCGGATCTGCGCCCCTGGTCTGCCAGTGCCGCAGCCATGGCCGCGGTGGATGCGACAGAGGATGCAGCCGAGGCAGCGGTCGAAGATTCGGCCCCGACCGGGCAGCCCTCTGCGCCACCCAAGGCCAAGGCCGGGACGGTCCCGACCATTCCGAACCGGGCTACCGCGGCTGCCGCGCTGGACGCTGCGAAGACATGGCTTGCGGGTCACGAGCCATCTTCGCCCGCGCTCGTTCTGGTAACGCAGGCGCGGCTTCTGGTCGGCGCGCCGCTGGTCGAGGCGATCGAGGTCCTCATGCCGACACAAGCCGGAAATGTCGTTCTGCATATCGGGCAGGGCAGTAGTTTCAGCTTGCCGATGGCCCGCTTGAAAGAGCTTACCACATCCGGCCTTGAGCAGGATCAACAGGCTTCGGGGCAGGCGACGGCATTGCCGACGATCACCCGGCGGGGCGATCTTATAGGCCATTTGCTTGGGGTTGAGGGTTATTTCGCGGCCCAGGAACCGGCTAGCCCTATTCCCTTGCTCCTTGTCAAAGCACGTGAAATGTTGGAAAAGAGATTTGACGCTATTATGGCCGAATTACTTGTTGCCACAGTGCAAGACGGCTAGATTTTCGAATAGAGTTCGCATTGACTTTGCGAATAAATTGACGTTTTCGTTATCCCGTAGTGGAGGGATTGGATAGATGGCATCCGATAAGTCGACAGATTTCCTGAAACGCAATCGCCCTCCCCGGGTGAATATTTCCTATGAGGACCCGTACGATTCCGAGAAGATGGTTGAACTGCCCTTCGTGATGGGTGTGCTGTCCGATCTGTCCGGGAATGCGTCGGAAGTCGAGAAACCCGATATGGAGGAGCGTGATTTTACCGATGTCACCGCATCCACGCTGGACGATTACATGAAAAGCGTCGGGCCGGCCGTATCGTTCAATGTCGAGAACAAGATGGGTGGGGCGGATCGCCTGGGGGTCACGCTCAACTTCGAAAGCATGGATGATTTCAACCCGGCCCGGGTCGCAGCCCAGGTTCCGGCATTGAAAAAGCTGCTGGAGGCGCGTCAACATCTCGCCAATCTGCAGCGCTACATGAATTCGAAGCCCAAGGCGCAGGACCAGATCCGAAAATTGCTGAACGATCCTGACCTGATGGCCGCGCTTGCCGAGCGTGACGTGGGGAAAGACACATCTGAAGAGGACAGCTGATTATGGCGCAGGAAAATCAGGCGCAGGTCTCTGAAGCCGCTGCCCTGTCCGAGCTGGACGAATTTTCGGACATCCTGAAACAGACCATCAAGCCGCGATCGGAAGTCGCCGCCAAAGAGGTGGACAATGCCGTCGTGGCCCTGGTGCGGGAGGCGCTGGACGACCAGACGCTGATCGCCGAGGATGTAATCGACACCATCGACGCGATGCTGTCGAAGCTGGATCAGAAACTGTCCGAGCAGTTGAACGAGGTTATCCATAACGAGGAATTCCAGAAGCTGGAATCCTCGTGGCGCGGCCTTGCCTATACTGTCAATAATTCCGAGACCGACGCCTCGCTGCGCGTGAAGGTGATGAACGTCTCGAAGAAAGAGCTGCAACAGATGATGCGGCGCTATCCGGGCGCCAAGTGGGACAAGTCACCGCTGAACAAGCTGGTCTATGAAGAAGAATTCGGGACCCTTGGCGGCAAACCCTTCGGTGCCTTGATTGGCGACTATTATTTCGATCACAGCACCGGTGACGTTGCCCTGTTGCGGGACATGGGCAAGATCGCTGCCGCTGCACATGCGCCGTTCATCTCGGCTTCGGCTCCGGAATTGCTGGGGCTGGATAGCTGGAATGAATTAAGCACCCCTCCCGACCTGTCGGAAATCTTCGACACGCCGGACTATGCCGCTTGGAACGGGCTGCGCGATTCCGAGAATTCGCGCTATGTCGCCCTGACCATGCCACGCGTTCTTGCGCGTGAGCCCTATGGCCAGAATTCGAATTCCGTTGTCGAGGAATTCAACTTCGAGGAAGAGACCGACGGGCATGAGGGCAAGAAATATTCCTGGATGAACGCTGCCCATGCGCTGGCGGTGAATATCAACCGCGCGCATAAGGAGCATGGCTGGACCGTCCAAATTCGCGGCGTGCAATCGGGCGGCGAGGTGTTGAACCTGCCAACGCATAATTTCGATACGGGCGATGGGTCCAAGGATCTGAAATGTCCGACCGAAGTGTCGATCACCGATCGGCGCGAGGGAGAGTTGTCGAAGGCCGGGCTGATCGGCCTGATTCACCGCAAGCATACCGACAAGGCTGCCTTCATCGGGGCCCAGACCTTGTATCGTCCCAAGAAATACGTGGATGAACAGGCCACGGCGTCGGATAACATGTCGTCGCGCCTGCCATATATTTTCGCGGTGTCACGATTCAGCCATTATTTGAAGTGTATGGTCCGCGACAAGATCGGGCAAAGCCCCGATCGCCTGCAACTTCAGACCCAGTTGCAAACCTGGGTGAACAAGTATGTTTCAGGCAATCCGGAAAGCGCCAGCGAGCGGGAAAAGGCGAAGAAACCGCTGGCCGGTGCGAAAGTGGAAGTGGTTGAGGACGAAGAAAATCCGGGCTATTATATGGGCAAATTCTATCTCAAGCCGCATTTCCAGTTGGAAGGCATGGACGTCGGAATGTCTTTGGTTTCCAAACTGCCCAAGGGTAAATAATTTTCAAGCTGACTGCCGCAGTAAAAGGAGTTCTACATATGGCTGTCGATATTTTCCTGAAACTCTCGAACAACATCCGTGGCGAATCGCAGGACGATACGCATCGTGACGAGATCGATGTGCTCGCATGGAACTGGGGCCTGACCCAGTCCGGCACCACGCATATCGGCTCGGGCGGCGGCGGTGGCAAGGTCAACGTGCAGGACATCACGCTGACCAAATATGTCGACCTGGCCACCAATGACCTGATCAAGCGCTCCACCAAGGGCGAGCATATCGAGAATGGCGAGCTGATCGTCCGCAAGTCGGGCGGCGCGGCGCCGGTCGAGTATTTCCGGATCAAGATGGAAAACATCATGATCACCAGCTACAACACCGGCGGCGCCAAGGACGGTCTGGACCGCATCCAGGAAACCGTGACGCTGAACTTCCGCAAGTTCGAGGTGCTTTATACCCTGCAGGAAGAATCGGGCGCAGCCGGTGCCGAGACCGTGGCTGGCTTCGATATCGCCGAGAACAAGGAATGGAGCTCGTAAGCCTCCGATCCTTATGAATTCGTGGCAGGGTCGGCGCTATCTGGTGCCGGCCCTGTTTCATTTGGCACGGGATGTTTCTAACATGGCCCGCAACCATGCGATCAGGAGATATCATGGCTTCTCGTCGTCCTTCCGGCGCTCCGGGCGATGATTCCGCGCGGGGCAGCCTGCGGGAAATGTCGCTTCTGCATATTTTCCGCGATTCCGCTGGACGCCGGGATTCGCGCGACAATTCCCGTCGCTATACCGAAGGCGAGCGGGATCTGACCTTGGTCAGCCAGAAGCGCCGCGAGGGTGCCAGCGAGGCGTCGTTGCGGCGCAATCTCGCGCTGGATATCGCCAGCCTGATGAACACGATTCGCCTGGATGTCATCACCGACCTGTCCGATTCGCCGCGGGTGCGCGACTCGGTCATCAATCACGGCTTCCAGGATATGGATTCGCTGTGGCGCAACAATCGGACGCCGGGCGACATGGCCAATGCGATCCGCGTCGCGTTGATCCGCAACGAACCAAGATTGCGTGCCGAGACGATCGAGGTTCGCGTGGATGAAAACGATCCTTCGGTCGATCAGCGTCTGACATTCGAAATCATGGCGGAAATGATTTCGGATCCGACTGATATTCCGCTGCAATTCTATGCCGAGGTGGATCCGGCAGCGGGCAAGGTTTCCATGAAGCGGATGCAGGGCGGCGCATGAAGAAAGCTTTCCGCGACGCTTACGAGCGTGAACTGGATATTCTCTATGAACGCTCGGCGGAATTCGCCGACGAATTCCCGGGATTGGCCGATCGGCTTGGCGGTGTGCTGCGCGAGAATATCGATCCGACGATTGCCGGATTGCTCGAAGGGACGGCTTTTCTGGCGGCGCGTGTTCAGCTCAAGCTGGACGAGGAATTCCGCGGCTTTACCACCGAACTGCTCGAGCAGATATTCCCCGATGCGCTGTCGCCGATACCCAGCTGCATGATGGTTCAGGCCCCGGCAACGACCAAGGATTCAGGCGATCCGAGCGTCCGGCGCTATAATCGCAACACATATCTCGACGCCAGTTTCCGTGATGCCGATAACCGGGTGACCTGCCGTTTCAGCACCACCGCGCCCATGACCGTGTTGCCGCTGCGGTTGACGGGGTTGACCTATCACGACCGCACGACCGCGCTTGGCGGTCTTGGGCAGGACCCCGACCGGGCTACGCGCGCCGGGCTGCAGATGGATATCGAGTCGACCAATGAACAGCCCATATCCGCATTGGGCGAGGATGCGCTGACCTTCCACCTGACCGGCGACATGTTTCGGGCGATCGCGCTTTACGAACAGATCCACTGCAATGTCACGCGCATATCGCTTCGCTGGCTGCGGCCGAACGGCGATCCCTGCTTCTTCCGCCTGCATCCCGATCAGATCGATCAGATCGGTTTTACCACGGATGAATTGCTGCTCGATCGTCAGTCGAACCTGTTCGAGGGTTTTGCCCTGCTGCGCGATTTCTATGCATTTCCACGCAAGTTCCTGGGGTTCCGGCTAACGGGCCTGACCGATATCCTGCGCAATGTCGCGACAGGGCAGATGCAGGTGATCTTCGAATTCGATCGCGTTGATGACGATCTTGCACGTCTGACCCAGATAGGGGACATCAGGCTGAACTGTGCGCCGGCGATCAACCTGTTCGAAGAGGGCTCGAATCAGATCAGGTTGGATGACAAGCGGCATGAATATGTCGTCATGCCCGATTCCGGTCCGATGAGCCATTACGAAGTCCATCGGCTGCTGCAGGTCTATGCCACCTATGGAACGGCTCATGAGCGGGTCGATGTCGAGCCGCTCTATGCCTTGCCGCAAGGGGCGACCTCGCAGCGCTCGACCTATTATTATACGAGCCGCCGCAAGCCGCGGCGGATGACCGAATCCGAACGCCGTCACGGGATGCGCAGCGGTTATCGCGGCACCGAAACCTATGTCTCGATCTATGAGCCGCCGGAATCCGTGATCGGCGACCGCGCACATCGGTTGCACCTGCGGACCCTGTGTTCGAACCGGCATCTTCCCTCTGCGCTGCCCCTCGTGCGCTCCGAGGATTTCAATGTCGTGTCGGACCGGCAGATGTCGGTCAGCTGCATTAACGGCCCGACTGCGCCGCGCGAAGCCATGACCGAGACCGAGCGGGCGGGACCGCACCGCACCGGGCAGGGCGATGTCTATTGGCGGCTGATCTCCTATCTGGCGCTCAATCACTTCGGACTCGATGATCGTTATGGCCGCGACGGCGCTGCCAGTCTGCGTGAAATTCTGACGCTGTTCGCCGACCTGTCCGACAGCGTGACCGAAGCCCAGATCGCGGCGGTCGTAGGGCTGAATGTCCGGCCTATTACCCGCTCGCTGCGGCGTGCCGAGGGATATTTCCCCGCGCGTGGTCTCGAGATTTCGGTAACTTTCGACGAAACCGGCTTCGAGGGTAGCGGCATCATCCTGATGGCCGCCGTCCTGGATCGCTTCTTCGCCGAATATGTCAGCATCAACAGCTTCACGCAGATGGTGACTGTCAGCAAGCAGCGCGGGGTAATTCGCAAATGGCCGCCCCGCACCGGCACGGGCCCACTGATATGAACCTGGACGGCGCGAGTTTTCTGGCGCTGCTCAGGCGCCTCGAACGCGAGAGGCCGGATCGCCCCCGCATCGGCCGTTCGACGCGGCTCAGCGACGAGATCGTCGAGATCGGGCAGGATCCCCGGCTTGCCTTTCCCGCAGCCGACCTGATCCCGGCCGAGCCGAGGCAGGATGATCGGATCAGGCTGCGGGCGAATTTCATGGGCTTTTTCGGCCCCCACGGTGCGCTTCCCCTGAACCTGACCGAAGAGGTGCTGCGCTGGCAGGAAGAGGGCGAGGAGGGTTTCGTCCGCTTCGTCGACATGCTCGCGGCGCGGTTCTACCAGCTATTTTTCCGCGCCTGGTCCGATTCCCATGCCATCAGTCAGCATGACCGCCCGGACGAGGACCGTTTCGCCCGCTATGTTGCGGCGGTGGCAGGAACCGGCAGCCCGGCGTTTCTGCAGCATGACAGTTTTCCCGATGTCGCCCGCTTGCCGCTGGTTTCAATCTTCGGTGGCAGGGTCCGCAGTGCCGTGCGTTTGCGGCAGATGCTGACCAGCTATTTCGGATTGCAGGCGGAAGTAGAGGAACATGTGCCCGCGTGGCTGGAATTCGAAGAGGACGAGCGGCGCGGTTTGGGATCGGGTGGCGGGTTGGGGCGCGACATGTATCTGGGCGCGCGGCTGCAATCGGTCAGCGAAAAGATCTGCGTCCACCTGCATATCCCCGATGCCGAGACCTATCGCAGTTTCCTGCCCGGCCAGGACAGGCACCAGCGTCTCGCCGATCTGGTCTATTGGTATCTGGGCCGCTCCTACGAGGTGGATCTGGCGTTGACGCTGCCCCCGGCCGAAATTCCCACCGCGCGTATGGGCGAAACCATTTCATTGGGCTGGCTTGCCGCGCTGGCTCCGTCTGCTGAAATGCAGGCAGCAGAAAAGATCGAGATTTCACGATTTGCCCTGACTCAGGGACACTGATCAACAAGAGGCCAAGCATGACCGCCATTACCATCGAGAAATTTGCAGGCAAGATGAACCGCGTCGGCTATGATGCCTTCCTTCAGGCGATGCGGCAGGCGCGCTCGGACGGCAATCGCAATGTCGAGCTGTGCCATTGGCTGTTTCATGCGATCTCCAACCAGAACTGCGATATCTCGATCACGCTTCGCGAGGCCAAGCTGGATCGCGCCCGAATCCTCAAGGACCTGGACGGTGCGGCGGCGGCGTTGCAGAAGAACGTCACCGAAACACCCGGTATATCCGAGCGGTTGGCCGACGCGCTGAACCACGCCTGGACCTATGCCTCGCTGTTCTTCGGCGAGGCGCAGATCCGCACCGGGCATCTTCTGGTCGCGCTTCTGAACGATCAGGCGCTGCGCCACGCGCTGGTGGAATATTCCTCGGTGTTCGACGACCTATCGCCGGACCATATCGGCCGCGAATCCCGCACCATCTGGGCCGATTCCGAGGAAGAGGACATGCGCCCGATGGATGGCGCCGGGCTGCGCTCGGCCGTGGGGGGCGGGGGAGACGCGGCGGGGGCCTCGACCGCGCTTGGCCGGTTCTCGGTCGACATGACGGCGGATGCGGCAGCAGGCCGGATGGACCCGGTTGTGGGCCGCGACGACGAGATCCGCCAGATCATCGACGTGCTGATGCGCCGGCGGCAGAACAACCCGATCCTCACCGGCGAGGCCGGAGTCGGCAAGACCGCCGTGGTCGAAGGTTTCGCGCAGAAACTGGCCGCGGACGAGGTTCCTCCCGCGCTGAAGGGCATGCGGCTGCATATGCTGGATATTGGCGCGATGCAGGCCGGGGCCAGCATGAAGGGCGAATTCGAACAGCGCCTGCGTTCGGTCATCGACGAGGTGCAGTCCAGCCCCACCCCGATCATCCTGTTCATCGACGAGGCGCATACGCTGATCGGCGCAGGTGGCGCGGCGGGCACCGGCGATGCGGCGAACTTGCTGAAACCGGCACTGGCGCGCGGCACGCTGCGCACGATCGGCGCGACGACATGGGCCGAATACCGCAACTATTTCGAAAAGGACCCGGCGCTGACCCGGCGCTTCCAGCCGGTGCAGGTCGATGAGCCCGATATCGACACCGCCTGTTACATGATGCGCGGCCTGTTGGGCCCGATGCAGGAACACCACAAGGTCCGCATCTCGGATGCCGCGGTCGAGGCGGCGGTGAAGCTGTCCGCCCGCTATCTCCCGGCGCGGCAATTACCCGACAAGGCCGTGTCGCTTCTCGATACCGCTTGCGCGCGGGTGGCGGTCAGCCAGTCCTCCGTCCCCGCCCGCATCGCCGATCTGCAGGCTGCCATCGCCTCGCTGGAAACCGAGATCGCCGCCAAATCCGCCGAACGTGAACTGGGCGCGAACCCGGAAACCCGGCTCGCCGAGGCGCAAGAGCAATTGCAGGCCCGGAAGGACGAGCTGACCGCGCTTGAGGCCGCCTATGAGTTGGAGAAAAGCATTGTCGAGAACATCCTCGACCTGCGCACCCGTCTGGCCAAGGAAAAGGGCGAAGAGGTCGATTCCGACGCCATCCGGGCCGAACTGACCACGGGGATGGGCAAGCTGGATGCGATCAATGCCGATGACCGGATGATCTATCCGCATGTGGACGATCAGGCCGTCGCCAGCGTCATAAGCGACTGGACCGGCATTCCCGCTGGCCGCATGGTGGCCGATGAATTGCAGGCGGTGCTGTCACTGGCGGACCACCTGAAGGAACGGGTGATCGGTCAGGATCCGGGGCTGCAGATGATCGCCCGCCGGGTCGAAACGGCGCGCGCGGGCCTTGGCAATCCCGAGAAACCCATCGGGGTCTTCATGCTCTGCGGCCCCTCGGGCGTGGGCAAGACCGAGACCGCGCTGGCGCTGGCCGAGTCGCTCTATGGCGGCGAACAGAATGTCATCACCATCAACATGTCCGAATTCCAGGAGGCCCATTCCGTCAGCCTGCTGAAAGGCGCGCCTCCGGGCTATGTCGGCTATGGCGAGGGCGGACGGCTGACCGAGGCGGTGCGGCGCAAACCCTATTCCGTCGTGCTTCTGGACGAGATGGAAAAGGCCCATCCCGATGTCCATGAACTGTTCTTCCAGGTCTTCGACAAGGGCCGGATGGAGGACGGCAATGGCCGTCCGATCAATTTCCGCAACACGCTGATCCTGATGACCTCGAATGTCGGCACCGGCACGATCATGAACCTCGCGCCCGAGGGGATCATCGAGGACACCGAGACGCTGGAGGCCTCGCTCAAGGAGGAATTGCTGGGCACTTTCCCGCCCGCGCTTCTGGGCCGGATCGTGACCGTTCCCTATGTGCCGCTGAGCAGCGAGGTGCTGGCCGGGATCTCGCGTCTCAAGCTGGGCTCGGTCGCCCGCCGGATGAAGGAATCGCAGGGCGCCAAGCTGGTCTGGGACGATGCGGTGATCTCGCATATCGTCGATCAGTGCCGCGATCCCGACAGCGGCGGCCGGATGATCGACAATATCATCACCAACTCGATCCTGCCCGACCTGTCGCGGCAGGTGCTGGCGCGCATGGTCAGTGGCGAGGTGATGTCGGATGTCACCATCAAGGTCACGGATGACGGTTTCGGCTATGAATTCGCCTAGCGTCCGGGTCCGTTTCGCTTCCTGATTGCGTCCCGCGATGGCCGGGGGCTCTGCCCCCGGACCCCCGGGATATTTGTATGAAGAAGAAGGGACAGGTTGTTCCTTCGAAGGAAGTTGTCGCGGTCATCGGGGGCTAGTATGTTTTTCATACTGATTTTGGGGATGCGATATCCCGGGTGCCGCCTTGTTCGTTCGGGCTGTCCGCGAAAGGCCGAAATTTGTCGTGCAACACGGGCTGCCGGTGTACGCCCTGTGTACGGGTTGTGCAGCCGGATTCCCAGCATTTGCTGGCTGAATCGCGATCCCGTTGCGTGGATGACCAATGCAACGCACGTAGCTGTTGCGACCTGCGCCGCCACGATATCTGGATTCAGCGAATATAGACGCTGCTGACCCCGACCATCGCCTCCTCGCCGATTTCCCGGCTGAGCGCCTCAAAGAAAGGTTCGGCCAATTGGCCCGACAGGCGGGATACGGTCTCGGGCCGTCGCGGTGTGGCGAGTGCCACGATCAACTGATGCGTGTCCCGCGCCGCACCCGAGCGCGCCACCGGAGCGTCGAACCGGATGCGGTTCGACGACCGGATCAGGAAGCGCCGCAGGTCGTGCACAACGCCATTGTCATCGATCAGTAGCAGGGTATTGTAGCGTCCCGTTCCGCCCGAAATCTGCCCCCGCAGCGAAGCCCCGCTCGCAACCTGCTGGGATTCCAGCTGAATACCGAGACCGAAGACCGGGTAGAGCGGATCCTGCCGGGCGAAGGTCAGCCCCGGGCATTGCCGCTGATCCAGCAAGACGGCGGCTTCGGTCACCTCGGTCGTCAGGCCTTCGGTCAGGTCGTCCATCAGTCTCGAGATCTTCCGGTCATTGGCGGCCAGCACGCCAAGCTGAATCGCGTCATCGCCACGCAGGGCTGGCAGGGCAAGCAGGCATGGCTCGGTCAGGAGGCTGCGGATGCGGTCGAACAATTCGACCAGCCGCGGATCGGTGGGAGCGGTTTCGCCGCTTGCGGCATCGGGCTCAGCTCCGCCCGGTTCGGCTTGGCTGGAGGGTGTATCGGATGCGGGGCTCTGGATCATCGGCAGCATCTGATCCGACAATACGGGGGCGATCTGCCCGTCATCAAGATGCGCCAGCATGTCTTCTTCGGATTGCTCCAGAGGTTCTGGTTCCGGGTTGTTTTCAAAAGCTTCTGGTGTCGCAGTGGATGTCAGTGCCGGTGTTTCGACCTCTGTCGAGGATTGGTTCAACGTCGTGATCTCGAGCTGCAACTGTTCGAGCGGCGGGGCTGCGGGCAGGTTCCACGAGGGGCGGTAGATCAATGCCGCCGCAGCCGCGCCATGCAGCGAGACCGATAGGAGTACCGCCTGGATCCAGGTTGAATTACGGCCCGTCGCGCCGATCATTGTCCCGGCCCCGCGCGCAACGTAACCAATCGCACCTCGCGGCTGGCCAGTTCGGGATGGCCGAGCGCAGAGATCAGCAGGCTTGCCTCGGCATCCTTGTCGATCATCAGATGCAGGATGTCGTCCGAACCGGATAGCGCGGCCGGTAGCAAATCGGGCGACACCGGTTGGCCATCCAGCAGCCAATCCGTGGTCGAGCGTATCTCGAGGATCGGAGAGGGCAGGGCGGATGGCGCGATCTGCGAGGTTTGTGCCAGCCGCAAGTCCTGCGGTGTGCGGGTCTCTTGCCCGGCCACCAGGAAAAAGAAGATCAGCAGTAACACGATGTTGACGATCGCCAGAGATGTGTCGATCCGCAGCCTTTCGGGATGTCGTACAGGCAGGCGCAAGCTCATTTCGCACCTCCATTCGCGATCTGGACCGATTCGATCCCGCGCGCTGCGAGGGTTTCCAGCACCGTGGTCACCTGTTGCACATGCACATCGGACCGAACCACGATCAGGACATTTCGCGTGCCTTGCGCCGCCAGGGCGTCCGCCAGTGACGGCAAGCGGTCCAGGGCGAAACGCTGACCTCCTGCGACCAGCCCGTCGAGATGCAATGTCCAGACGGCGGTCGCGGATGCGTCGGTCGTCAATACCTCAGCCTCTGCTTCTTCGGTTGCCGCATTTCCACCCATCAGTCCGCCGCTGCGTAGGGTCAGCATGGAATAGGGCACGATATTCGAGGACAGCATGAAGAAGATCAGCAGCTGGAACAGCACATCGGCCAATGGGGTCATTGAGAACCGATATCGCGCTTTTCGCTGCGGTAGCCTCAACCCCGCAACCCGCGCCGGATGAGGGGGCGATATTGTTGTGGCCCCCATGGATCAGGCGCGGGCCGGTTGTGCGATACGGCCATGGATCGCGGAAGAGATCACCAGCTCGATCGTCTGACGTTCATCCTCGATCCGCCCTTCGAGCCATGAGGCGATGAAATAGGCCACCAAGGCGATGGCGAGCCCGGCCGCGGTCGTTGTCAGCGCGGTCCAGATACCGGATGCCAGCAAGCGGGGATCTGCGGCCTCTTGGCTTAGTGCCAGGTTGCCGAAAGCGTCGATCATGCCGATGACCGTGCCCAAAAGCCCCAACATCGGGGCCATCTGCACCACCGCTTCGAGCAGCCGCATCCGCGCGCCCATCCGCGCCATCTCGGCTAATGCGACCTGCCGGGCCAGTTCCTCGCCATATCCGGGCTCGGAAGGGCGGGCGCGCAGCCCGGACATCACCGCTCCGAGGACACGGGCCAGCACGGTCCTGCCCGCCGTTGCCTTGCGCTGCGCCTCGTCGGGGCGTCCGTTCAGCCAGTCGTCGAGGATTTCCTCGCCGCGCTTGTGGCCGCCGACGCCCAATTTCCGAAATTGTATCGTCTTGAAGATCGTGACGGTGAGGGTCAGCACCGACAGGGCCGCCAGGGCCGCGAAGACGGCCATCGTCGTCATCGGCAGGTCGCTAGGAAAGATCATTTCAGTCAGCCTTCAGCGATCAGAGCCCAAAATCGATATCGGTGCGCGATTGCGTCGCGAGCCCGGTCAGGCAGGCATTGCGCAGATCCTTACCATCACCGGTAGTGCATGCAGCAACGTCATTGACGATGATCTGCCCGATATCGGTGCAACCACGGTCCGGCAATTCGAACATCGCCACCTTGGTCTTGCCCGAAACCATTGCTCCGAAATCCAGGATCGGCAGCGATTGCACGACACCGGCGGCATCGAAGATCGCCACCTGCCACGCGGCACGGTCCAGATCCTGATCCAGGCGGTTGGTGGTGACAACGGTCAGTTGGCAGCCTCCGGCCTCGGTCGATGTGGCGCCATTCAGTTCCAGCAATATACTGTCGACGATATCTGTCTGTGTGCGGATATCGGCGGAATCATCGCTATCCTCGGTCGGGGCCGGGATGTCCGCCGTGGAATCGTCGGTCTGCGAGAATGCGGAAAAGCCGGAAAAAGTAAGAAGAACGCTGGAAAGTAGCGCAATCGCACGGTGACGCATGAATATCCCTTTCTTTGAGAATCAGCGATAAACCCCGATCATGGGCAGGTTGTGGAATTGATTCTGGGCCGTGATATCCGGAGACCCCATATTCGAATAAGTATCTGGTGTTGTTAATATGTCATCCGGATTCGTGAAAGGCATTAAATAGTTGGCCCGTGGCACTGGGGGTATTTCATCATAGCTTATTGCGGCGATTTTTTGAGTCTTTTCGACCATTGCCGCCTGTTCGGCAGGTTTACCATCGGCAATGTCCGATTGAGGAAATGCACTCGCCGAGAATGTATTTGTAGACAAGGCCGCGGCCGATTCTCGTGATGCGGTGGGCATACGGCGTTCGGCCGTATTTCCAAGCTGAGGCGCCACAATCTCCGGGGCAGATGCCAGATAATCAACCGCTTTGGCAAAGCCGAATGCGCTACTGGCGGCCAGTAAGGTTGCACCTGCGATAAAGATCGGCTTCATGATTAAACACACTCCCTTTGTCAAAGCTGTACCATGCCTGCTCTGTTTGCTCAATTGATCCGGTCGCCTTCGTGAGCCAGCCACTGTCGATATTCGTCGCAATCGCTTGCGGTTTTCTGGCGCTTCCTGCCGCTGCGCGGGCCGAGATGCGGCTGTGCAATCAAACATATGACGTTCTGAACGTGGCGATCGGTGCGCCGGATGGCGAGGATTTCTCCACGCGCGGCTGGTGGCGGGTTGCGCCCAATCAATGCGCGGTCCTGAGGCGAGAGCCTCTTCAGTCCCGCTACTACTACATCTTTGCAACCGACGTGTTCGGGAAGGAAGTCCTGTCCGGTGCCAGCCCGATGTGCGTGGCACCGCGCCGTTTTGAAATCACCGGGCAGCAGGATTGCCTGTTGCGCGGCTTTCTGGATGCCAGGTTCATCGAGGTCGATACCGAGGAACGCAGCAACTGGACCGTATTCGTTTCGCCACGACCGACATGAGACTTGGATGCGGGGCTACTGGCTGGTAATTGTGAAGAAGGATGTAAAGAGTCGACGGGATGGCAGACGAGGGCGCTTCATGCGACTGATCCGCACAGGATTTCTGGCGACGCTTGCGCTTTGTGCGGCAGGAGGGCAGGTGGCTGCGCAGCCTGATGCCAAGGTTCTGGTCCTGGGCTCATCTTTGCCTGAAACCCTTGCGCCAATTGCCGACAATGCTGTTCTCGTCCCGGCCGACGGGGTTGTCGATGAGGTCGCCAAAACTCGTGCGGAACTAATCTATGTCGGATCGCCACTCGCCGGTGATGTGGATGGAACCTCTGCACTACCCATGCTTCTAGCCGAACTGCCCGCTGATCGCGCAACAACTGTTGTCGTGAATAGCTGCGGATGGGAGGGTCAGGCGCTTGACCATGCCGAGTTGACGGCTGCGTTGGCTGATCGGACCGAGGTGACGCTTGCCATTCCTCGCGAGGCGAATGGGTGTGACGCCGAGGGGCTGGCCAGTGCTTTCGTGACCGCTGCCGGGCTGGAAAATGCCGAGCGGCGGGCTGCATTGCAGGATGGCGGCTATCTGTTGGAAGAGGCGAAGCCGGAGGCCGCGTCACCAATGGGCGGGCTAGTCATCTCGGCCCTGCCGGCGGAGGCGATGGCCGTCTCTGACGCTCCCAAGGTTATCCTTGCCAGTAGCGACCCGACCGCGTCACGGGACACTGTCGTCAGCGCTCCTGACACGAATGTTTCGGCCTCTCCGGCAGACCCCATCGCGACGCGCAGACCCGGTGGTCCCGAGCCGTCGATCATCGTCGGGGATCTGGCCGTGCTGGTTGCCGCGGATGCGCGCGGGCCGTTGGGGCTGCCCCATCAGGCCCGAGAGGCGATACGGCAGCGAGATCCGGCGATGTTCAACAGGCTCCTGTCCCGAGGTGCTTTCGATCCTGAAGAGGCGCAGATGGTTGCTGGTATCCAGACGGAACTCGCCCGGATGAACTGCTACAAGGGTGGTATCGATGGGGATTGGGGTTCCGGTTCCGCCTCTGCCCTGCGGCGATATTTCGAGGCTTTGGGGTCTGCGCAGGCCGCAGCAGAACCCGAGATCGGTTTATACCGCACCATCATTCGCAATGAGGCCGTGCAGTGTCCCGATGTCCAGCCGGTTGCCCGGGCTGCTCCGACCAGAAGCAGCGGCGGCGGTGCCCGTGGCACCCGTTCGACGCCGACGCGAACCGGATCGAGCGGACAGGCAACCGCTCCTGCGGCGTCCCGGTCGTCTGGCCAGAGCAGCGGCGGATCGCAAGATAGCAGTTCCTCTCGCCGAACGATCAGTACTAATCCGAGCATGCTGGGGACAGGTGCGTTCCGGTGATTGGGGTAGACCCGCGTTTCCGGAATATGGGCAAGGCCGCCCGCCGCCGCCGCCGCCGGAGCCGCCTGTTTCGATGGGCGGTTGCCATGTCCGCCGTATCGGTGGCTGGTATTCTGGGAGTTCGCTATTTCGATCCCGATTTTAGCGCGTTGCTGAGATTGGGGGATCAGGGACAGACATTGGTGCAGGTCGAGTCTGAATTCGATATCGCGCCTGTCGTCCGCACCGACACCTTCACCGATATTCCCGGCGACCCGCTGATCATCCCCGGCCCGGAGGATGGACAGCAACTGGATATGCGGGAAGAGCCTGTGCCTGTAGCGTTCACATCTGCACAGCGGGTTCCGGCATCGTCCACATCCGTCGCTGTTCTTGAAAGCGAATTGCTGCCCCGCAACCGCCAGCTTGTCGCCGCACTGCCTTCCTCGCGCGAGGAATTCGCGCTGTTCCAGGCGGAACGGAGCCGCGCAAGGCTGATGAATGCCGGTCTTTCCGGTGCAGAGCCGACAGCCGCCGTGGTACCTGCGGATCAGCGGGCGACATCCAGCATTGCCTTTTTGCGTGACGCGGGCCAGCGCAGCAGCCTGTGGCGCGAGATCGTGGTCGAGGCGACGCGGCAGACACCGATTGACGATCTGCTCGCACGGAACGGGTTCGATGATGCGAATGCTGCATATCTTGGCGAGCGTATCCGCAGCCAGTTGTCGCTGGATGAGGCATTGCCCGAAGGTTCGCTAATGGCGGTGCGTTATCGCATGCGCGGTAATGAACGCCAGGTGATCCAGGTGACGCTTTACGGGACAGAGGGTTTCATCGGATCCCTGGCCCTGTCTCAGGCAGGCCAGTTGGTACCCTCTGCCGATGCTTGGGCGGATCAATCGCTGCTGGATGAAGCGATGTCCGGGGAAGATGAATCGGGAACTGCGGGGCAGCAGAGACTGCTTGACCTGATCTATTCCGCAGCGTTGCGGAATGACGTGCCGTCCCAGGTCACCGGCGAGGCCCTGGCGATGATGGCGAAGGTCCATGATCTTGATAACTATGCCGACGAGTCCGATCGGTTAAGCCTTATTTATTCGCCGGGAGAGGGGGCAAGTGATCCCGGTTCGATCCTGTTCATCGGCGTCACTGGCCCGTCTGGTGAACGGGCATGCTATGTTGTCCCGGCAGAAGAGGATGGTTTCGAATGCTATGCGCCCGGTTCGCGCGTGCAGCAGAGTGACGGTGGAATTCGGATGATCCCGCCGGTTTCGGGAGTGCTGTCACAGCGATTTGTCCCGGCTTCCGAGGGGGAAGCAGATCGAGGGCATGTGATCTGGTCGGCTCCGGAAGGTAGTACCATCGTCGCGGCAGGGGATGGCCGGGTCACATTCGCATCCTTGAAAGAACAGGATGGCGCGCAGGTCGAAATCGAGCATTCTAATGGGATGATCAGCCGCTATAGCGGGTTGGGCTCGCTATCGGGCACGGTTGCGCAAGGCGGAGAGATCGCTCGGGGAGCCTCGATCGGTGCGATCGGTGGCGCTGTCGAAGGGCGGCAGGATACCGGCCTGTTGTTTCAGTTGATCAAGGGCGATCGCCCGGTCGATCCAATGCCCTATCTGAGCAGCGCGGGCCGGGTACTGGCGTCAAGCGCCGTCGAGTCGCTGATCGGGCAGATCATTCGGGTGGAAAGCGCGGGAAACGCTCGTGCGAAAAACCCACGCTCGACGGCAACCGGGTTGGGCCAATTCATCGAATCGACATGGCTCCGGATGATGCGCAGCTACCGTCCCGACCTGGTTACGAGCCTGTCGCGTTCCGAGTTGCTGAATCTGCGCTTCGATCCCGACATGTCGCGTGAAATGGTCCGCCATCTCGCGCAGGAGAACGAGGCATATCTGCGTGCCCGCGGCCATTCGATTTCGGCCGGGCGTCTCTATCTGGCGCATTTCCTTGGTCCTGCGGGTGCCGATCAGGCCTTGCGTGCGGAAACGTCGCGATCGGTCGGCAGCGTGATGGGAGCCGGTGTGGTGGCCGCCAACCCATTCCTGCGCGGCTACAGTATCGGCGATCTGCGCAACTGGGCTGACCGCAAGATGTCCGGCGCTTCCGGCACCACCCATGCCGCTACGTCATCGGAGCCGCCGTTGTCGCCTGAATTGCGAGCCTATGTATCTGAGATTGACCGGCTTCGCGGGGGCGAAAAAGGTTGATATCCGGTCACAACAGGCGAGAATTGCGTAAACTGCTCTTGTTTTACGGGTGTATCACGCAGTATTCATCAAGAATTAATATACTGTTATCCGTGCCGCCCGATTGTGAGAGTTCATTTGAAGATGAAAAACTATCCATTCAGCCTTCGCCGCCCGCTCTTCCGCTCTCAGCTGCTGCTCTCGACCGCATTGATCGGGATCGGGACGCTTGTCGCTCCGGCGGTCGGGTATGGTCAGGATTATTACCTGGATAATACTCAGGAAGAGGGCGACACGGGACTGGAGCCCGAGTCAGGTACTTGGAATTTGTCCAGCACGATTTGGCGCAAGAATGGAAATGGTGCCGCCGTGGCCTGGCCGGACGGTAGTAACACGGCAGTACTGACGGTAGGAGCCGACGATGATGCCGGCAATAACGACGTCACGCTTACCTATGGTGGAACGGAACCCTTCACCCCGGATGAAATCCGGCTGGACTCCGGGAAGTATACGCTTGCGGGCGGGACGATCGGAGCCTCGGGCGATGAGTTAAGGTTGAACAATCAGGCCGACACATGGGCCGAGTCGCTCACGATCGATGCCGCTTTGGCAGGCAGTGTTGTCATAGGGGATGGTGTGCCCGGTGACCCGAGGCGTAGGGTGATCTATCGAGGCAACTCGTTACCGTCCGAGGATGTCCAGATAATGGATGACCTTACCGTTGAGGCCGACGCATGGTTCAGAAGTACTGGCACGACGACCGGCGAGTTGACGAATCTTGGTCGAGCAGATCTCGATGGGATACATTACGGCACGGTAAGAAACACCGATGGGGCCGTGTTGTCGGGAAATGGGACCATTGATCGGGGCGAGTCTCGCGATAGGGCATTGCAAAATGATTCCGGAACGATTTTTCTCAATGGCGAAACGCTCAAGGTCGTTGGGGGGGTCGACAATTCGACTGAAATCACTCCTGAATTGTCTGAGGAAGAGGTGGAAGCAATCCCGTCGGCGACATTGACCGGATACGGGACCTTGGCTGGCGCTGTCTTCAATCACGAGAAGGGAACGATAGAGACCGGCGGGGATTTGTATGACGGTACCGGTGGCGAGCTGCTGATTGGGCGGATCAAGAATGACGGCACTATCATTCTCAATGACAATGACACGCTGGCCGGCAGTCTTGTCGAAAACCATGGAAGCGTGAGTATAACCGGTTCCGGGATGATCTCTGGGAATTTGATACAAATGGATGGCGGAACGCTCAACCTCGATCCGGATGGCGAGCTGTTGGTTGGCAGTTTCACGAACGATTATTTCATAGAACCGGCCCAACCCCATCACAGCATTTTCAGGAATCCTACGCTGATCATCGAACAAGGCCAGGCTTTGCGCTCTCGGCCCGCCACCGACGGGGACATCGTGAACAACGGTGTCATGGAGGTGCGGAATGGAACCCTCGACGCTGCCGGTCAAATCCGGAATAATCCGGGGGCGGGGTTGCTGCTGTATGATGGTGCCCAGTTAAAAGGTCAGTTGGTGAATGAAAATTCCGGCGGACAAATGGGTACGATCCGTGTCACTCGGGACGCAACAGCTACCATAACCGGTGAAGTGCTGAACCACGGGCTGCTCGAGGTGGCCGCCAACAAGGCGCAATCGGCCTTGACTGTCCAAGGTCCGAACGCCACTTTCGTGAATACGGGCGTGATAGATGTCCGGAAACAAAGCAGTACGCTGACGATTACTGCAGATGAAATTCAACTTTTGGAAAGCTCGGATATCGAGGCCGGGCGGGTGGCCTTTGACGGGACCGTGACAAATGCGGGGACGCTGAAATATGTCCACCAATCGTCCAAGGCGAAACTGTTCGGTGAACTGACCAATACCGACACCGGCATATTGGCGTTCCAGAGAGAGATTGATGGCGGTGGCCAGGACATTGTCAATTTAGGCAGGATGACTGTTGAGCCGACGGATGGGATATATGGCGGTTGGGTTAAGGATCTCGGCACGCTGACCAATTGGAACAGCCTGACTGTTGCCACGTTCGACGACAAGATCGGCGACTTGTCCGCGGCAACCATATTGAACAGGGGTGATATAACGCTGAAAGGCGGAAGTATTACCGCTACAGAGCGGTTCTCCAACTATGGTGATGGGCACATATTGTTGAACAGCGGTTCGATCAGGGCTGATGACCTGCGTAATGCCGGAACGTTGCAGGGCGCAGGCACGATCTATGGAGATGTGACCAACATCGGAAAACTGCAGGAACTGTCCGGCGAGATTACCGGCAGGCTGACCCATCAGGACGGAACATTCGATATAAATGAGTCCCTGTCCGTCGGAAGCCTTACGAATGACACGGATATATTGATCGACGATGGGGAAACCTTGGCTCTGACTACTGCGGAGGTTTCTGAAAACAATGGCACGATCACCGTTTCAGGTGCTCTTTCGTCGGAAGGAACAATTAAAAACAACACCGAGGCGAGCCTGATCCTGTCCGGCGGAAAGGTCAGCGGTGATGTCGAGAATTCGGGCGAGATAAGCGGATCGGGAACGATCGACGGGGTCTTGACGATCACCGGAGGCGATACTCAAGCTGATCCGGAGGTGCTGGCCGGTCAATTGATCGTCGGGGATTCGGATACGATTGCGGTCGTGGATGGTATCGAGAATTCGGGTGCCATCGACGTTTCGGGCGAGCTTTCGACGGATGGTGTTCTCAATAACAACGCTGGCGGATCGCTGATACTGAACGGCGGTAAGGTCGAGGGGATCGTCAATAACCATCTCGGCGGGGTGATCGATGTCGAGGCGAATTCGGATATTGTTGGTAAGCTGACCAATAGCGGCAAGATCGAAGCGATCGGTGTCGGGACCCACAGAACACTGGATATCGAAGGCGATTTCATCAACGAGGGAGTCATCGATGTCCAAGATGGCGATAGTCTCCTGACGATCAATGCAGCTACCATCGCATTGAATAAAGGTTCCGCGATCAATGTGAATCAGGTTGAACTGTTCGGAACGGTGCAGAACAATGTTAAGTTGAATTACAGTGAAGACGGGGCGATATCGGGTGAACTGATAAATGGCACAGCCGGCCAGATAACGATCTCGGCGGCTGTCGATGGGCAAGGCAATGACATCGACAATCAGGGCTCCTTGCTGGTGACGAGTGATGTGGATTCGAATGGCAATCTGCATAATGTTGGGAATCTCACCAATTCGAATAAGATAATCATCAATGCGGACGCATCCGTCTCGGCCGATAATATTATCAATGAGATCGACGGTGTGATGCGGGTGGACGGAACGTTAAGTTCGTCGGATTCGGATATTGCGAACAAGGGCGTTCTGGACGTGTCCGGAGTCGTCAATGGACGCTTGAATAACTCCGGCGGAAAAACAACGCTGTCCGATGGCACGATCAATGGTGACGTAGCGAATTCCTCGACATTGTCCGGAGCCGGAACCATCGATGGTTCTCTTGCGAATACGCAAGACGGCAATGCGACGCTCGGCGGAGCCGTTGGTGCGGTTACGAATGCGGGCCAGTTGCAGACCGGCGGCGATCTGTCGGTCGCTAGTCTGAAAAATACCGGTCACGTGAAGGTCAACGAGGGTGATGCGCTGAAATCGGATCACGTGGTGAATAACCAGAACAGCTTGCAGATTGACGGAACTTTGCAGGCGGGGCTGAACAACCATTCCGGTGCAACGACGACGTTGTCCGGCGGTAAGGTCACACGCAGTGTGAAGAACTCGGGTACCTTGAAAGGTTCGGGCACCATTGGCGGGCAATTAACTCATAACGAATTCGGGACGCTCAACATCGATGGGAAACTTTCGGTGGATAGTCTGCTGAACAAAGGGGAATTCTCGGTAGGATCCGGTGATACCCTGAGTTCTGACAACGGCGTGGACAACGATGGGACAATCACTGTCAACGGGACGCTCATCGGTGGCGTCGATAATTCGGGCACTTATAAACAGTCCGGTATTCTCGATGGCTCGCTCGTGACCACTGGTAAGGCATATGTCGGCGGGAGGGTTGCGGGCAATCTGGATTATGTCGAGGGAATGTTGGCCCTGAACGATGGGGTCACCATCGAAGACACTCTGTTCCTGAGGCAGGATTACACCGTTAACAACACGGTAAATGCCTCCCGTACAAAGGTTTTGTCCGACGTGGAGCTGCAGCTTGGTGGCACACTTTCCGGCAGCTTGGTCAATGATGGTACCGTGACCGCCGGTGATGGTGCCAAAGTTGGGGGGGTGCTGCGCAATAATGACGACGGTATTCTGGTCGCGAGCAACGACACAGAAATTGGAGGGATACTCCGAAACAATGGCATTGTGAGCCTGCAAAAGGAGAAGGACGAGCCGGGGGACGTTCTTACGACAGGAGGTCTGGCGGGAAGCGGGTCATATGCTCTGGATGTCAATTTGAGCGATTTCACCGCCGATAGAATTGTCGTCGAAGGGGGCGCCGCCACCGGACACTATGATTTGCAGTTGAACTATATAGGCGAGGTGGGAACGACGCAGATTGGCGAACGCGTGACGCTTCTGGATGTCGATGACGCTCTAGGTGCAGAGAACGATTTCACCTATATCTATAATACGACGAGTACCGCTTCCGAAAAGCTGGTTTATTCGGTTGAGCAACCAGGTGCGAACGGTGACGTGTACATGATTGGGCAGGTCAACCCGGCGATTGGCGCGGTGTTCGGCAATGTGAAGCTGACACAATCCCTGATCGGTTCTGTGGTCAACCGTCCTACGAGTCCATTCGTGACCGGGCTGGCCTTCGAGGATCCGGAAAAACCTTGCGGAGTCGGTAGTTGGGGGCGCGGTACCGGCGGTACCGCGAAAGCGACCGGGGCGACAGATAACGGCGTCAGCAAGATCGAGAGTACGGTCGACGCAACCTATTACGGTATGCAGGTTGGGACGGATTTCGCGTGTTTCGATGGCCGCTATGCCGGATGGAACATGTCCTTTGGCGGTTTCCTGGGGGTCAACCAGGGCGATACCACGCAGCCGGTCTATGCCGTGGACGGTCGCGATTCCCGGCAGGTTACCAGGGTCCTGAGAAGCCGCAACGAGGTCGATTTCGATCAGCTTTACGCAGGTGTCTACGCAACCGCGACGAAGGGGCGGATGCAGGCCGACCTGCAATATCGTCATGAGCGGACGGATTTCACTATCGATAACAAACCGGTGACCGGTGAAGGGCTGGGATTGGACAATGCGGATTTCGCCAGCACCGGAAGCACGCTGAGCGGCTCGTTCAGCTATATCCTTCCCGTTGGGGATGACGGCTGGACGGTCGTACCGAATGTGGGCTTCGCATATTCGCGCCTGTCGACGGATTCGATCGAATTTTCGGACGAATTCCAACTCGATTTCGAGGACAATGAATCCAAGGTCGGCTTTGCCGGGGCAACGATTGCGAAAACCTTCGTGCAGCCAGAATCGAACTCGGCCATCTATGCCTTTGCGACCGGCACGGTTTACAAGGATTTCGCCGATCCAGGCGTATCGTTCTTGTCGAGGCCGGGAGACGAGAGCTTCGAACCGCAGCGAATGACGACGGATCACCTGGGAACTTACGGCGAAATTAGTCTCGGCGCGAATTACGTCAAGGTGTTGCAGCCCGGTCCCGGATTGCGCCCCCGGCAGCTTAGCGCCAGCGCCCGGCTAGATGCGCGTGCGGGGGACGGGTTGGAAAGCGTGGGTCTGACCGGGCAGTTGCGTTTGCAATTCTGATTGGCATCAGCGGCTCACTTGCTTAGTCTTGCCGCATTAACAGAGTGATGCCCGGCTGGTGGAATGCTTTTCGGGTATCTCGTCGCATTCGATAAGAGATTGGGGGCCAAACCCGCATGTCCTGGTTCAGCAAGGTCGCCTGGAAAGAGGGGCTGTTCATGCAGCCCCAGCATTTGCAGCAAGCGGACCGCTATCACGAGCACCTGATCCATGCACGCACCCGGCTTATAACGCCGTATCCATGGGGGGTGGGTGAACTGGTCGTGGACCGGGATCAGGCTCAGCAGGGTATGATTTCGCTACGTGCGGTATCGGGCATCATGCCTGACGGGACACCATTCGATGCGCCCGATACTGCGCCGCTGCCGGTTGCAGTGCCTGTGCCTGACGACGCGGCGGGACTATTCGTCTGGCTGACCCTGCCCGACAGTTCGCCGAACATGCGCGACACGGCACCCTATGACGACGAAGGGGCCACGACCCGTTGGGGTATCGTGACCGAGACCGTCAGCGATTCGGCCTCGTCCATGCGGACCGAACAGGTGCTGGAACTGGCCGTTCCCCGCTTGGAGCTTGCCATTCGCAAGACCCCGCGCCCTGGTTATCAGAATATACGACTGGCCCGGATCACCGAGGTGCGTGACGGGGTCGTGACCCTGGACGAGACCTTTCCACCCCCTTCCCTGGTGATCGGGGCGCATCCGCAAATTCTAGGCTATCTCACCCGTGTGATCGGCTGGATCGAGGCTCGGCTGGAAAGTCTCGCGCGCTATGCAACCGATCCTTCGGCCGGTGGCGGTCTGCAGGCCAGCGATTACCTCATGCTGATGGCGTTGAACCGTCAGATCGGCGTATTGCGGCATATGTCGCGTACCTTTGCTGTCCATCCCGAGGCACTTTATCGCGAGTTGGTTGCACTGGCCGGAGAATTGGCGACCTTCGACAGCGGCAACCGCCACGCGCCGGATTACCCGCCCTATGATCACGACGATCCGAAAGAGGCATTCTCGCAGATCGTGGCAGATATCCAGCGGTTGCTGTCCCGCGATGTGGGCCGGGCGATCCGCTTGCCGCTTCGCGAGGTGCGGCAGAATTCCTATCTGGCAGAGGTTCGCGACCGGAACCTGTTCCGCGAGGCGAGCTTCGTGATCGAGGTCGAAAGCGCCAAGCCCCTGACAGAGGTGCAACGCCAGTTCCCCGAGCTTTGCAAGGTCGGTCCCAACACCCGGATGTCCGAGATCGTGAACAACAACCTGCCGGGCATCGGGCTGCAGCATCTGCCCAATCCGCCCCGGCAGATCCGGGTCCTGTCCTCGAATGTTTACTTCCGGCTCGAAAAGAACTCGCCCCTGTGGCGTGAATTTTCGACGGCACCCGCGATCGGGATGCATTTTGCCGGTGACTGGCCGCATCTCAAATTGGAGCTGTGGGCCGTACCCGAGAGGTCGTGATGGCTGGCGATGACGATGATGACAAAACGGTATTCGGCGGGCCTGTGCCCGGCGGCACGCCATTTGGTCAGCGTCCCGGCCCGTCCCCGAAGGGGCAGCAGCCACCGGCAAGCGATGCCTGGGGCCGTCCTGCGCAGAAGCGGCCCGGGCAGGGGGCGTCACCCTTCGATCAACCACAACCGGCTTCGGCCTCACCCTTTGGTGAAAGCGGGCCGAACGCCTCGCCTTTTGGGGGGCCGGCTCAAGGCGGACAAACCTGGCTGGGCCGTCCAGCTCCTCCTCCGGCGCCGAGCGCCGATCCCTCGCAGATAGGTCGGGCGGCGGGCCCGGATTCACGCGGGTTCTTTCCGGATATCGCCCAACCCAGCCAACAGCAGCCTGCCCAACAGGCACCACGGATCGCTCTGCACGAGGCGTTGAACGTCCGCGACCTGGGTGCGGCATCTTCCGCCAATCCATTGCTGGCCTCTGCAGCCAGCCTGTTGATCCTTCTGGGGCGTCTGCGGACCGGGCTGGTCGAATTGCAGGTCGCTCCGCTGATGGAGCATGTGACCCGCGAGATCGATCGCTTCGAGCGGAATGCGCTGGCGGCGGGGGTAAGCCCGCACGAGGCGCTGGTGGCGAAATATGCGCTATCGGGGACTGCGGATGATATCGTGCAGAACCTGCCGGGTAGCGCTCGCGGCGACTGGCAGCAATATTCGATGGTTGCGCGGTTCTTTCACAAGCGCGACTCGGGCGTTGGTTTCTTTCAAGAGGCCGAGAAAGCCATGCAGGCGCCTGCCCAGCAATTTAACCTTCTAGAGTTGATGCTGGTCTGCCTCTCGCTTGGTTTCGAGGGACAGTTCCGTACTGCGCCCAATGGTGCGGCCGAACTGGCCCGTATCCGCAGTGCCATCTATGAAAGCCTGCGCCGCGTTCATCCACGACCGGATGAGGATATCTCGGTCATGTGGGGGGCCGTGATACAGGGGCGCGGACGACGCTTCGGTGCTATTCCGATTCCGGCGGTGATGGGTATTTCGGCGGCGGCAGTGGTCGCCATATTCGCGGTCTTCGCCACATTGATCAATCGCGACGGAGCAGAAGCGGCCGAAACGATGCGCGGGCTTCATCATGGAGTGCCGATCATCCAGGTCGACCGGACTGCTGCCGCTACCGCCTACGTGGCCGAGATTCCGCAACTCGACCGCATCCGTTCGGCCTTCTCGGATGAAATCTCCGACGGTCTGATCAAGGTCGAGGCCAAGGGGGATTACATCGCCATCCGGGTAGGTAACCTGCAGCTTTTCGATACCGGCGCGGTCGAGGTGAAACCCGGCTTCGCGGAACTTGCTGACCGTATAGCCGAGGTACTGAACGGTGAAACCGGGCCGATTCTGGTCGAAGGGCATACCGACAACGTACCGATGTCGGGGCGTGGCAGGTTCAAGGACAATTATCAGCTTTCCACCGCACGTGCCGAAGGGGTGGCGGCGGTATTGGAACCGCTGCTGTCCGACTCGGACCGCGTGACGGTCGAGGGGCGCGGCGCAGATGAACCGGTCGCCGACAACGCGACGCCCGAAGGTCGATCCGAGAATCGCCGGGTCGAGATCATGTTGGCGCGTGAAGGCACCTATGACAGCGCTGTCTCCGATGGCGAAGCAGAAGTCGCACCGGAAGAAAACGCCGAGACGGAGGCGCAGAATTGAGACTGCTTGGTCTGAACATCCGCTTTCCGCGCTGGCATAAACATGCGTGGTGGCGCTGGACGGTAACGATCCTCGGGATCGTCGTCCTCTGTGCTGCCATCTGGATCGGCGGCCCGATGACGGGCTGGGCGCCCTTGGCGACCCTGTGGCTGCGGCTGACGATCATCGGCACGATCCTGTTCGTGTTCTTCCTGATCCTGTTCATCCGCTGGCGTCGCCGTGTCCGCGCCGCGCGCGAGATCGAAGAGGCACTGGTTCCGCCCGAACCTGAAGGGGACGGCAAGGTCCTTGCCGAGAAAATGCAGGAAGCGCTGGCGGTTCTGAAGAAATCTGGCGGTGCGTCCTCGCTTTACGATCTGCCATGGTATGTCATCATCGGCCCTCCCGGTGCGGGCAAGACGACGGCGCTGGCCAATTCCGGTCTGGATTTTCCGCTGGCCCATGACCAGGCGGTGTCGGGCTTCGGCGGCACTCGGAACATGGATTTCTGGTTCGCTGAAGAGGCGGTGCTGATCGATACGGCGGGGCGCTATACCACGCAGGACAGCGACTCCGTGGCGGACAAGGCGAGTTGGGACTCCTTCCTCGATCTGCTGAAACGCACTCGCCCGAACCGTCCCATCAATGGCGTGATCCTGTCCTTCTCGGTCGAGGACATGATGCGCGAGGATGCATCATCACTGGCTCACCACGCCGAGATCGTCCGGGCCCGCCTGGCCGAGTTGCATGAGCAGCTCAAGATCGATTTTCCGGTCTATGTGATGTTCACCAAGGCCGATCTGATCGCAGGGTTTCGTGAATATTTCGCCAGTTTCAGCCTGAATCGTCGCAAGCTGGTCTGGGGCGTGACCTTCCAGAACAAGGACCGCAAGGCGATCACGCATGAGGCGGTGCCCGCTGAATTCGACCGTCTGGTGTCGCGGCTGTCGGACGAGATCATCGATCGGTTGTCCGAGGAGCCCGATGGCGTGGCGCGCATCGCGATCTTTGGCCTGCCTGGTCAGATGGCGCTCTTGCGCGACAATGTCGCGGGTTTCCTGCGCAAGGTGTTCGAACCCACGCGCTACAAGACCAATGCCATCCTGCGGGGGTTCTATTTCACCTCGGGCACGCAAGAGGGCACGCCGGTCGACCAGGTTCTGGGGGCGATCCAGCCTCAGGATGCGCCGATGGGTTTTCAGGCAGCCTTCATGTCCGGGCGGGGCAAGAGCTTTTTCATCCATGACCTGCTGCGCCGGGTGATTTTCCCGGAACAGGGTTGGGTGTCACATGATCTCAAGGCCGTGCGGCGTGCATTCGCGATCCGTATCGCCGCCCTGTCGGCAGTCGCAGTGGTTACATTGGGCGGTGCGGCCGCGTTGGGCTATAGCTATTGGAAGAACCTGCAGCTTGTTCGCACCGCCGAGGCCGAAACCAAGGCCTATGCGATGGCTGCGCAGGAGGAATTGTCGCGCGATGTGATCGACGATACCGATCTGCGTCCCGTTGTGCCTTTGCTGAACGATCTGTCCTCGATGCCCGCCGGTTATGGCGATAGCCAGGACCCCAGTTTCTGGGAGGGGCTTGGCCTCGGTCAGCGCGACCGCCTGAACCGTGTCGCCACAGAAAGCTATGCCCAGGCATTGGAACGGATGCTGCGCCCGCGGCTTATCCTCGACCTGGAAACCCGGATGCCGCAGATCATCGCTTCGGGTGAGATGACTGAAATCTACCGCGCGTTGAAAGTTTACCTGCTGCTGGGCAAGCAGGGAGAGACAACGGACGATGCCGCGATCCTGTCATGGTTCGATCAATCGTGGCGGCAGGAATATCCGGGCCGCACCGGGCTTGAGCTCATAGATCAGTTGAAGACGCATCTGACGGCAATGCTCTCCTTGGATGACAGCCGCAACCTGCTGGTCGATCTGGATCAGACGACGGTCGAGCGTGCCCGTGCCGCCATCGCGCAACTGCCTCTGGACGAGCAGGCCTATGCCCTAATCAAGGACGGCGCGATTGCAGCCGGCCTGAGCGAGTGGCGCCTTCAGGACGCTGCGGGCGGCAATACGGCCGCACAGGTCTTTACCACCAGGGACGGGCAGGATCTGGCAACGCTGACCATTCCGGGGCTTTATACCTATGAAGGGTTCTGGTCCTACTTCTACGATCAGCTCGACGTTGTTGGCGAGGATCTGCGTCGCGATCAATGGGTCTTGGGCGATCTGGGCAATTCCACCGAAATCGAGAACCGTCTGGCGCGGCTGGACCGCGACCTTTTGGAACGTTACCGGGCCGAATTCATCACGGCATGGAACGGTGTTCTGGACAATCTGACGCTCAATTCGATGGTGGCGGACAAGCCAAGCTATACCGCGCTCGGCACTGCTGCGTCCGCTCAGGCTTCTCCCATTTTGCAACTAGTCAAGTCCGTTGCGACCGAGACCGGCCTCAGCCGCGAATATGAACAACTCGAAGGTGCCGATCTCGAGGCCCTGTCCGGTGAAGGAGAGGGGGGCAATGCCGAAGGCGAGGGTGTTGCCGGAGCGATTGGCGAACAGATGGGCGCGCGTGTCCGGTCGCGCTCCAGCGGGGTGCAACGCATCTTGCTGGATGCAGCGGCCCAACAGGGTGGCAAGGTCCAGAACCAGGTTGGCGGCGGTGGCGGCGGATCGGGCGAAAGCAACAGCGTGACCGCCCCGATCGAGGCAATTTCGAAGGCCTTCGAGAATTGGCAATTGCTTGTCGAAGGCGAAACCGGACAACGGCCTATCGATACGCTTTTGGGGAACATGGGTGCAGTCTGGGAGAATCTGCGAAATGCGGAACATAATCCCGACCAGGCCGCCGCAGCACTGCCTACATTGCTGAACACGCTGACGCAGTATAATTCCCAGCTTCCCGGGGCGTTGGCACGAATGGTTGACCGCGCGGAAAGCGACTTCCGTTCTGGTGCGTCGGATGCCAGCATCGAGACGATGAATCGCGAGTTGACTGACCGGGTAACCTTCTATTGCCGCGATGTGATCGCTTCGTCCTATCCCTTCGCGGATTCCTCGCGCAGCTTGTCCATCGCCAATTTCTCTCGTTTCTTCGGGCCGGGGGGCGAGATGGACAAATATTATACCGAGTTTCTGGAGCCCTATGTCGAGCGGGGTGATAACGGCTTGAAATGGCGAGAGGACAAGGAAATCACCAGTCGCCTTTCGGCCAATGCGCTCACGCAGTTCGAGCGGGCCGAGCGAATTCGCCGCGCCTTTTTCGCGGGTGGTGGCACCGAGCCTTCGGTCGAGATCACGGTGGCGCAGGTCGATGCCCATCCGACCGTCGAAAGCGCTGCATTGGCAATCAACGATACGGTCGTGCAGACGGCAACCGGATCGTTGCCGCGGACGGTGGTCTGGCCGGGATCGGGGAAATCGACCATTCTGCAGTTGTCGCCCCCGCTATCACGCAATTCGGTGATGCGCTTCGAAGGCAGCTCATGGACCTTCATCGAGTTTCTGAACGCTGCCAGCTACAAGGAGCAGCGTGGCGACACGCTGCGCGCGACCTTCATGCTGGACGGACGCAATATCACCTATGACTTCACCATCAACGCGCTGGCCAATCCATTCACCATGCCTGAACTCCGTGAGTTTGAATGTCCGCAGAGCATCGACTGAACGCCGCAGGTATCTATGGCAAACATCCCGGCTTCGGTGATTTCATCGCTGTAGGGTTGCCGGACGACTCGTTGAAGCCACTTGGCGACTGGATGCAGTCGGTGCTTGGTGAATGGCGGGGCTGGGCAGGCGACGCTTGGCAGAGCCTGTTCGATCACTCGCCGCGGTTGGGTTTCTGGATAGGCCCGGCATTGCTCGCAGGCGATGCTTTACGCGGGGTCTGGGCGCCATCGCGTGACAAGGCAGGGCGGCGCTTCCCACTCATCGTCGCGCAATCCGGTGGTATGGCTCCGATCCTGGAGCCGGCGCCGTCATTCTATGAGGCAGCGGCGGCTGCGTTGGCCAGGTTACACGACAGCGAGGCGTTCGAGCCTCGCACGATGGTTGAAAGGCTGCAGGCCGAACTGCCCGCGGCAGCGTCCGAAAGCGCCGCTTGGCCGACATTCTGGGCGCTCAATCCGCAATTGGACCCGGCATCGCTGCTAACGAATTTGCAGGCTGCCGATCATGCGCATGCGAGCGCTGCACGTAGCTATTGGTGGTTTGCGGGCGATGCTGACCGGCCCTCGGGGGTGCTGGCCTGTCAGGGCTGGCCCGGATTGGCCGAGCTTGGCTGGCTGATCGCGGGCGGTCAACAAACCGGCGGAGCTGGCGGAGGGGAGGATGTGGCATGAACGAGGCAAATCGACTGTTCTCATTTGATGTTGGGGCGTTGACTGACAAGGGCCGCGTCAGGTCGCATAACGAGGACAGCATCGCCTCTTTCCCCGAGCTTGGGTTATGGGCAGTCGCCGATGGCATGGGGGGGCATTCCGCGGGCGATGTTGCCAGCGCGCTGATCGTCGAAGAGCTTGGCTCGCTCGGGGTCTCGGTCAGCGCGCAGGATCAGCGCGCCCGAATGATGGAACGCCTTGACCGTGCGCATCACCGCATTTCCGAACATGCTCATGACAACGATCTGGGGACTGCCGGGACGACTATTGCTGCCCTGTTGATCCACGAAACCGAGTTAAGCTGTGTCTGGGCCGGTGACAGCCGGATATATTTGCTGCGTGATGGCACGCTGACGCCGCTGACCCGGGACCATAGCGAGATCGCCCAGATGGTCGCCTCCGGCGTGATGACCGAGGAGGAGGCGCGCGTGGCACCCGGCCGGAATGTCATTACGCGTGCTATCGGGATCGGCTCTGAACCACGTCCGGAAACCGTCAGCGGGGTGGTCAAGCCGGGGGACCGGTTGCTTTTGTGTTCGGATGGACTGACCGAGCACTTGGAGGATGCCGAGTTGGCCACGATCCTGTCGGAACCGCAATCGGCAACGGAAACGGCAGAAGAGCTGATCGCGATCACCCTGCAACGCGGCGCGAGGGACAATGTCAGCGTGATCGTGGTGGATTGCGAAGCACGGGATGCTTTCCTGGAACAGGACGAATGACGTGATGGCCGACGAGGACGATCCTTCTCGCAAGACCGATCCGCCCTCGCCGGAAGGTGAGTCGTCAGACAGTCCGGCAAAACCTGCCGAAGCATCCGAAAGCGGCGCTTCGGCGGATGACAGGACCGTGTTTGCAGATGAATCTTCCCCCCCGTCAGAGGCGGGTTCGAACGAAACGGTGATCTCGGAGGAAGAGCCGCAGGTTTCAGTTCCTCCGCAAGCTCCCGAACCGACCGTAATCGGCGAACAACCCGAAGCGCAGGGAGGAGAGGTTCGGCTGGTCGAACCGGGCACGCTGATCAACAACAATTACCGTATCCTGTCATTGGTAAGTGCAGGCGGGATGGGAGAGGTCTACCGCGCCGAGAATGTCTTTACCGGCGATCCTGTTGCGGTGAAGGTAATTCTTCCCAATCTGGCACGGGACGAGGCCGTGCTTGACCTGTTCAGGCGCGAGGCGCGGCTCTTGGTGCAGCTTCGCGACGAAGCCATTGTGCGCTACCACAACTTTGTCCTCGATGGCGGGTTGGGGCGCTACTGCCTGATCATGGAGTTCGTTGAAGGCCGCCACCTGGGCGCGCGCGTCAAAGAGGATGGGCCGCTGCCGGATGACGCGGCAATCACGTTGATGCGGCGCATCGCCCGTGGTCTGGATCGCGCCCATGCGCGTGGTATCACCCATCGCGATCTTTCGCCCGATAACGTGATCCTGCGGGACGATCATATCGACGAAGCCGTGCTGATCGATTTCGGTATTGCCCGCTCGACCGAGCTGGGTGACGGATTGGCAGGGCGTTTCGCAGGAAAATTCAAATATATAGCTCCAGAACAACTGGGGCATGCCGGCGGTGAGATTGGTTCTCGCACGGATGTCTATGGGCTCGCGCTTTTGATGGCCATGGTCGCAAGGGGCAAGCCGCTCGATATGGGCGATTCGGTCGTTTCCGCCTCGGCTGCCCGGCAAGCGATTCCGGATATGTCCGGGATGTCTCACCGGCTATTCCCGCTGCTACAGCATATGCTTGAACCCGACCCGCAGCGGCGTCCCGAGAACATGGGGGCGGTGTTGCGGATGCTCAACGATCCGACAATGCTTCCCGCCCAGTACCGTCTGCCATTATGGTCCGCCGCCAAGTCGGGGGAACAGGAAGAAGGCACCGCCGGAAGCTTTCCATCCCTGACCGGAGAGCCGACCAAGACGGATTCCGACAGTCCGTTTGCCGTGGTACCGGGAGCCTATTCGGCCAGGCGGGAGACGCCCGCTGGTCAATCGGTCAAGCCAAGAAAAGGTGGCCGGATTCTACCCATCGGTGCTGCTCTGACTGTCGCTGCCATCGTGGCCGGGGCGGGGACATGGTGGATGACGCGCGATGCTGCTGACGAGGCGCCACAGGTTGTCGAGGCAGAGATGGAAAAACCCCGGGATCTGGTTGCCCGCGATTCCACGACGCGCGAAGGGTTTCTGGCCAGTCAGCCACTGCCTGATTGCAGGTTTGCCGATCGGATTGCCTCGGGACCGAATGCCGGGATGATCTCGGTTCTCGGTACGTCCGATCTCGCATCGCCGGAACTGGTGGATGCCTACGAGGAAGCGTTTGGCGTTCGTCCTGCCGTGGTGGAAACACGTGTCGCCGCCGATCATTGCTCGACATTGAATTTCTTGGGCGAGGTTTCGGGACGTCCTGCCGCGCCGCCTGAATTGACGGGCGGTATCAGATCTGCCGAGTCCGGTTTTCAACTGGTGGGAAAGGTCAGGCCGGATGCGGGACGAAACCTGTGGCTGTTTCTCGTGTCCCCGAGTGGCGGAATCTATGATCTGACCGGCCAAAGCAAAGAGACAACGGATGGCCGCAGTTTCGGTGTCAGCATTTCCGCGGCGGCAACGGGTGGCAATCAGGATGTAGCATCATTCCTGCTCGTCGCATTGACGACCGAAGCGCCGATAACGGCGGTTGCTGCAGCCCCATCTGGTGCGCCCGCGACCGAGCTTTTGCCGCGTGTTCTGGATGAATTGCGCGCAAATGGTGAAAATCCGGCGGTGAGCGTTTTGGCGCTGCGAGATGAGACACCGGAAGAACCCCAGGAAAACTCACCGGAACCGGATGCGCCCTGATCTTGGATCGCCTGTCAATATCGACCGTCGAACCGCACGAAATCCATCACGCTTCCCTGTCCCGGCGCAACCTCTGACCAGCTATCGATCTGGAAATCGACGACCAGTGTCGCGGCGGTGGGATAGCGGCGGAATTCCGGTTCGAGCGGTGCGCGTGCGGGTAGCATGGCCGCGAACTCCGAGATGCCGGGATTGTGCCCCAACATCATCACCGTCTGATGGCTGGCGGTGCGAAGAATGGTCAGCATTTTTTCCGGGCTGGCATGGTAGAGACCGGGTTCCATACGGATGAGCGGGCGAACTTCCAGGGTAGCGCTCGCGACTGCCTCCCATGTTTCCCGGGTGCGGAGAGAGGAAGAGCAGAGAACCTCTTCAGGTTCGTAGTCCCGACTGGCCAGCCAGTCGCCCAAAGCAAGCGCCGAACGGCGGCCACGGTCATTTAGTGGTCGGTCGTGATCCGCGAGTGCGGGGTCTTCCCAAGCCGATTTGGCGTGGCGGGTCAGGATCAGTCGTCGGTATCCAAGCGGAGTCATGTGGGAACTGCCTCATATGCCATGCCAGTCGTTCAGGCAGCCTGCCACAGCTTTTGCCATTCGGGCAAGCACTCTGGGTAATCTTCCCTTACAGAGAGCGGATGAACTCAGAGGCCGCCTTCACCCTGTCGCAACCCGCGCGGTTTGACCCGCGGCTCGGTCGAGCGGATGATACTGCCAGCCCCGTCCTCGGTGAATAGCTCGAGCAGGCAGGCATTCGGTCTGCGCCCGTCCAGGATGACAACAGCGCGCACACCCTCCTCGATGGCTTTCAGGGCGGTTTCGGTTTTCGGGATCATGCCGCCGGAGATTTGCCCATCGGCGATCATGGCGTGCGCCTGATCGGGTGTCAGTTGCGTGACTACCTCCCCAGAGGAATCCTTGACGCCCGCCACATCGGTCAGAAGCAACAGGCGATCGGCCATCAAGGCCCCCGCGATAGCCCCCGCTGCGGTGTCGCCGTTGACGTTGAAGGTCTCGTTATCTTCCATCCCGGTCGCGACCGGCGCGATGACCGGGATCATTCCGGCGCCGGAGAGATCGCGGATGATCTGCACATTCATCTCGACAGGGCGGCCGACAAAGCCCAGCTCGGGATCGTCCGCCTCGCAGACCATCATGTCGTCATCCTTGCCCGAGATGCCGACCGCGCGCCCGCCCGCATCGTTGATCGCCTGCACGATGCGCTTGTTGACCAGGCCCGACAGCACCATTTCGACGACTTCGACGATTTCCTTGGTGGTGACGCGCTTGCCGCGGACAAAGCGGCTTTCAATGCCCAGCTTGCCCAGCAAATGATTGATCATTGGACCGCCGCCATGGCAGACAACCGGATGCATACCGACCTGTTTCATCAACACGATGTCGCGGGCGAATTCCTCCATCGCCTTGTCGTCACCCATAGCATTGCCGCCGAATTTGACCACGACGACTGCACCAGAATAGCGCTGCAAATAGGGCAGGGCTTCTGAAAGAGTGCGAGCGGTGGCTATCCAGTCCCGGTTCATTTTCTGCTTTCTCATCCTTGGGCCCCTATGCAACGCGGTGACCCTAAGGCGGGCGAAGCGATCAGTCCAGAGCCGCGATGATCGCGCGCAACGTCTCGATTCCCTGCCCCTTGTCGGATGAGGTCACGACCAGTTGTGGAAAGGCAGCGGGATGTTTCTGCAGTTCGGTTTCGACCTGTTCCAGCACCGGCTTGATCGCGTTCGGCCCCAGCTTGTCGGCCTTGGTCAATACCACCTGAAAGGGCACGGCTGAGCGGTCGAGAAGCGTCATGATCTCATGATCCACCGGCTTGATACCGTGACGCGAATCGATGAGGCAAAAGGCGCGGCGCAGGGTCGGGCGACCCGCCAGATAGGATTTGAGCAGCGATTGCCACTTGGCGACGACGGCGACGGGCGCCTTGGCGAAACCGTAACCCGGCAGGTCCACCAGGTAGCTGTGATCGCCAAGGGTGAAATAGTTGATCTCTTGGGTCCGGCCTGGCGTGTTCGAGGCTCGGGCAATCCCCTTGCGTCCCGTCAATGCGTTTATCAGGCTGGATTTGCCCACATTGCTGCGTCCGGCAAAGCATATTTCCGGGCGATCTGCGGGGGGTAGCCCGTCCATCGCCACGACGCCTTTGAGGAACTCGACCGGGCCAGCGAAAAGCAGGCGGGCGGCTTCTGCCTGTTCGGCTTCGGCTTCCGGTGCGACGGGAAAGGCAACCTTCATGCGCTGACCTTGTTTCCAATGGCGATGTCTCCGCCGGTGATCACCTCAGCATAAATGCCGAAATCGGTCGCCCCATAAAGCTGATCCAGCGTTTCGATCATGTCGAGATCACGCTCGCCGCTTTGTGTATCTGCGCTGGTTGCGTCGCAGCGGCCGATCTGTTCGGTGATGCGCAGTTCGACCTCGCCGATACGGATAATCTGGCCGATCATGTCGCGTTCGGCAAAGGGCTCCCACCCCTCGACCCAGAGATTGCCGCGCCAGCGGGCGATGCCCAGGTTCTTGCCGACCCGGGCCTCCAAAGCGGCAAGGCTGTCCAGCGACAGGATCGAGATCCACGGCCATTTGACATCGGTCCAGATCGCGGCACCCTTGACCAGCCGCGTGGGGGCGGGCGCATCGGGGGGCCAGAGCGAGCGCAGCCAGTCGATCAGGCGATCGGCCTCGGTTGCCGGATCGAAGGTCAGGTCGGGGCGTGTGGGCTGACGCAGTGCAATACGCCCGTCTTGCCAGCCACCGCTGATCGCCTGCAGAGAGGCCGAGGCGACTCCGCGAAGAAAGCAGGATTTTGGCAGCCAGCGGTCCGGTTCGCCATCCGTTTCGCTGCCGCGGGCATTGCGCTCTCCCGATTCGGTCAGCACCGCCCATTCGCGATCTCCGGGCAGCCGGCGAGAGGCTTGCAGGGTGATACGGTCCAGCCCTTCGCCGCCGATCGACTTGATCGGATGGCGGCGGATATGGGCCAGACGCGCAGTCATTTACCGTTGCCGTCTTTTGACGCCTTGCGCGGCCGTTTTGGCAGTGAGGACTTGATATTGCCGAACAGGTCGGGGCGGTGTCCATGCATCGACATGATCGAATATTGCTGCAGGATCGTGATGGTGTTGTTGGTGATCCAGTAGATAACCAGTCCCGAGGCAAAGCCCCCCAGCATGAACATGAAGACCCAAGGCATCCAGGCAAAGATCATCTTCTGCGCCGGATCAGTGGGAGCCGGGTTCAGCTTTTGCTGCATCCACATGCTTACGCCCAGCAAGATTGCCAGAATCGGGAGCGATAGCGAATGCAGCATGGTTCCTTGCGCAGGGGCCGCATAGGGCAGCAGGCCGAACAGGTTCAGCAGGCTGGAGGGATCGGGCGCGGAAAGGTCGCGAATCCAGCCGAACCAAGGCGCATGACGCATCTCGATGGTAACGAAGATCACCTTGTAAAGCGAGAAGAAGATCGGGATCTGCAACAAGACCGGTAAACAGCCTGCCGCAGGGTTCACCTTCTGGCTCTTGTAAAGCTCCATCACCTCTTTCTGGAACTTCATCCGATCGTCGCCGGTGCGTTCCTTCAGCGCTTCCATCTGGGGCTGCAATTCCTTCATCTTGGCCATCGAGATGTAGGATTTGCGGGCCAGCGGGAAGACTAGCAGCTTGAGGATGAAGGTCAGCGCGATGATCGACCAGCCCATGTTGCCGATGAAGCCGTGCAGCCAGTGGAGAAGCTGGAAGATTGGCTTGGTCAGGAAGTAGAACCAGCCCCAGTCAATCGAATCGACGAAGCGATCGATGCCGGGGGTTTCCTGATAGCCCTTGATGATCTCCCAGACCTTGGCGCCGGCGAACAGATAGCTTTGCGATGACCACTCACCGCCAGGCTGGACCGTCTGCATCGGATAACGGGCCTGGGTCTGATAGATGTCGCCGTTTTCGGCATATTTGACGACCGAGGTGAATGTCTCGCCGGGGGCCGGAGCCAGCGTTGTCATCCAGTATTTGTCCGTGAAGCCGATCCAACCGTTTTCATTGACCGTCACGACATCTGCGCGCCCTTCGCGTTCGACCGGGTCCAGATCGACCATGTCCTTATAGCCCATCTCGAACAATTTGCCGTCCTGCATGCCGACGGCCCCTTCATGCAGGATGAAGAAGTTCGTGGTGTCAGGTTTGCCGTGGCGGGCGATGATGCCATAGGGAGCGGCGCTGAACGCGGCGTTGCCGTTATTCTCGACGCTTTGCGAGACAGTGAAGAGATAGTTTTCGTCCAACTCGAAGGTGCGGCGGAAAACCTGGCCCGCGCCGTTATCCCAAGCCAGCGTGACGGGGCTGCCCGGGGCGAGGGTGTCGCCGGACTCCAAGCTCCAGATCGTGGAGTGGGAGGGGACGAGTGAAGGATCGACGCCCGCACCGGGTGTCCAGCCATAGACGGCATAATAGGGCTTTGATCCGGTCGTATCGATCGAAGGATCGGCAGTCCCCGAGGCTGGTGCCAGCAGCCTTACATCAGGCGAATTGTCGTCCAGCGTTTCTTGATATTCCTTCAGCGACAGGTCATCGATGCGACCGCCAGCCATTGAAATCGAACCTTCCAGCGAGGGCGAATCGATCTGGATACGTTCCGCTTTGGCACCCTCAGGCTCTTCGTTGAGATTACCGGTCGTTGCTTCACCTGCCTCAGGGGCGGCAGGGGGAACAGCCAGGCCATCTGCATCCTGTTGTTCGGCAACCGGTTGTTGAGCTTGCTGATCGACCGGAGGTTCGGGTGCGAAGACGGTGTACCAGACCAGGATCACCAGGAACGACAGAACTGTCGCCAGGATCAGATTGCGGTTATTGTCTTGCATTCCGTTACCACCGTAATCGCGTCAGTCGCGCCGGTTCAACAGAAGGGGCCATCAAAGGTCAAGCGGATTTGCCCATTTTGCCTTCTGTTGTCCAATAAAACATACGGAATTTCATGCTTGCATGGTCAAGATGTCGCGAGCAGGTCGAAACTGCCCGCCTTCGAGAGAGAAAGAAGTCAACAGAGATTTCCGGATGTGGCGCCGGGCAGGGAATCCACCTGTTCGTTGTGCCGGGCCAGAAACTCCAGTGTTTGCTCCAGAGGCATGGGTTTGGCGATGGCATAGCCTTGCAGCTCATCGCAGCCAAGCTGGGCCAGATAGGCATGCTCTTGCTGCGTCTCGACCCCTTCTGCGACAGTTTCAATTCTCAGTTTTTCTGCCATTGCAAGAATTGCTGACAGCATCCTCTGTTGGTTGGCATCGACATCGCAGCCGGTGACATAGCTTCGATCGATCTTGATGCGGTGCGCACCGAAGGTGCGGATCGCGTCCAGACTTGCATAGCCTGTTCCAAAATCATCCAAATCCAGACGACAACCGGCCTCCAGCAAGTGCTTCAAATTCTTGTGCGCGAGGGGGTCGCTATTGATCGGACCCATGCTTTCCAACAGCTCCAGCACAAGCCTGTGCGGCGCAATCTGGCGCTTTTCCAGCTCTTGCAGAACTGCATCGGAAAATCCCGGATCGCCCAGTTCGATATTTGAAATGTTCAATGATGCAGTTTCCACGTGAAAACCGGATTTGTCCCAGAATGTCAGAGCATCCAGGACATGCTGCAACATCGTTGCCGTCAGGGCGTTGTGGTCGGCTTCTGCCATTCCCGGCATGAAGTTTGCAGGCGGTAAAATGCCCTGGGTCGGGTGTTGCCAGCGAGTAAGTGCCTCGAAACCCGTCACTCGGCCCGAATGGCAGCAGACCTTCGGCTGAAAGTAGGCGATCATTTGCCCCGCCTTCACCGCGTCAGCGATGGTAACCGGCAACTCGTCGGTCAAATGATCACGGGGTGATTTGAGCAGGATGATCCGGCCCAGTTCGGCAGGCCCGATGCTTTCCATCTTCTTCTGACCTTGCCTGAGCAATCTCGTCTTGCTGATCAAGGAAAGCCGAGGATAGGGTATCAGCAAACCGGTCAGCACCGGTTTGATCATTTGCCCCATGACTGCCAGTCTTTGCTGACCATGTTGCTGTACGCGCCTGGCGACGACCATGGCGGCTGCCCACGAGCGACAGTGCAGCGTTATCTCGAACAGGCCTGGAGCCACAATTTTGACTGGATCTTGCGGGCGGAGCGCATCGCGGAGATTCATGATCTCCTGCTCCAGCAGATGCGACATTCCGGCCTGCTCCAGACGATCAGTCAGAATCTGCATATTTTCTAGGCGCAATAGCAAGATAAGACGGCCGGGTCGCCGATCGATTTCGGGGCGTGCGACAAGTTGGAACAATGCGTTCCATCCGGTGCTGACAAGACGTTCCAATATATCGGTTCCCTTCAAAGTTAACGGGAACCTGTCTTAATGGTGAAAGCTTTTCGTTCCGTTAAAGCGTTGGATTGTGATGCCGGTTGTCTGTGCCGTTTTCCGGATCGCTCGGAGAGAGCGCGAAGAAATCAAACAGTTTCGGATCCAGCATATGCGAGGGCCGCACATTCATCAGCGCCCGGAACATGACCTGGCGGCGACCGGGGCTTCGCGTTTCCCACTCATCCAGCATCTTCTTGACCTGGACGCGCTGCAATCCCTCTTGGCTGCCGCACAGATCGCAGGGAATGATGGGGTATCTCATCGCATTCGCAAAACGCTCGCAATCCGCTTCGGCCACATAGGCAAGTGGTCGGAGAACAGTCAGATCTCCATCTTCATTCAGCAATTTCGGGGGCATGGTTGCCAGACGACCGCCATGAAACAGGTTCATGAAAAATGTTTCCAGAATATCGTCGCGATGATGGCCCAGCACTACGGCCGAACAACCCTCTTCCCGTGCGATCCGGTAGAGATTGCCGCGCCGCAAGCGCGAACATAGCGCGCAGTAGGTGCGGCCCTGCGGAACCTTTGCAGTCACGATGGAATAGGTATCCTGATACTCGATACGATGCTCGACGCCGCGTTTCGATAGGAATTCCGGCAAGACAGTTGCCGGAAAACCGGGCTGGCCTTGATCCAGATTGCAGGCAAGCAGATCGACCGGCAGCAGCCCCCGCCATTTCAGCTCGTGCAGTACAGCCAGCAGGGTATAGCTGTCCTTGCCGCCTGACAGGCAGACCAACCAGCGATCGCCGGGGCGCACCATGCCGTAATCCTCGATTGCGCTGCGGGTTTCGCGAATCAGGCGTTTGCGCAGCTTGCGGAACTCGGTCGACGAGGGGGCGCCCGCGAATAGAGGGTGGATTTCCGTGTCGTCGCTATTGTCCAGCATTGCAGAGCCTTTTTTGAAAGAGCTTATCGCCCGTGCCGATGATCGCAGTGATGGTCGCCACCGCCCGGAACGGGATCAAATCCCTCTCCGCCCCAGGGGTGGCAACGCGCAATACGCCGGATCGTCAGCCAACCCCCGCGAATCGCGCCGTGATGTTTCAAGGCGTCCAGGGCATAGGCCGAACAGGTTGGCTGAAACCGGCAACCATGCCCGACCCAGGGGGAGGCAATCAACCGGTATGCCCGGACCGGCAAGGCAAAAAGTTGCGCCAGCGGGCTCATCGGTGCACCTTGCGCAACGCATGCGACAGATCGTCGCAAAGATCTGCGAACTGGCGGCTGATCGTCACACCGGGACGGCCAACCAGAACGTAATCCCATCCTTGTCGAGCGGCATCGGGCAGGCGCATACGGGCGATGGCACGCAATCGGCGCTTGGCCCGATTGCGCATGACGGCGTTTCCGATCTTTTTCGAGCAGGTGAAGCCGACTCGTGGTGGGGCGTCGTCCCCACGGTCACGTGCCTGTAAAAGAAATCCTGCGGTGCCCTGGCGTCGTCCCCTGGAGGCTGCGACGAAATCCTCGCGCTTCTTCAGAATCTCGGGCATCTTGCCGTTATGCGGGTTGCTGCGCACGCGAAATGCCGCCATGCCTTCATCCTGTGGCCGATACTCAGCGCAGGGATGGGGCAGGGGCGGCATGTCCAAAGCCTTTCACCGGCGGGAAACTCCCACCGGGATACAATCAGGCCGACAAGCGCTTGCGGCCTTTAGCGCGGCGGGCGTTCAGCACGCGACGGCCACCTTTGGTGGCCATGCGGGCGCGAAAGCCGTGACGGCGCGCACGAACGAGGTTCGAAGGTTGAAAAGTGCGCTTCATATTCCTGTCTCCGGGTCGTAGCTTGCGGGTGGCGGTTTATAGCGGGGCAGTCAATACATCATGGCCCCGCACGATGACGCGCCGGTTGTTCGAAGCCCGCTGGATAGTGCAGGCTGAATGCGACGTCAACTGTCTACCTGCGGTAAGTCTGCCACGGTCCCCGAAAATATATCCGGGAACTCAATGCCGAAAAACTTCGTTCGATGTGTAAAACGCGCGCGGTTCTGCATATGTGCCAAGCTGACCGCATAGTATCCGGGACGAAATGAAGCTGAACACGATCTCTGGCCGATTCGCTGCATTGACGATCATTTTCGTCATACTGGCAGAGATATTCATTTTGCTGCCAGCCTTGGCCAGTTTTCGTCGGGACTATCTCGAATCGCGGCTGGAGCGTGCCCAGATCGCCAGTCTCGCACTTTTGGCGACGGATGACGCCTTGGCCAGCGATCTGGAATCGGAATTGTTGCAAAATGCTGGAGTGTTCAACGTCGTATTGCGGCGCGACGATATTCGGCAGCTCGTGCTTTCATCGCAGATCCCTGGACCGGTGGCAGTCACCTATGATCTGCGTGAATCTCGACCCTGGCAGTCGATCATGGACGCTCTCGTCACGTTGTGGGAGCCGGAAGATCAAGTGATTCGGGTGATCGGCGCGCCGGTCAACCAGGCCGGGCAGCTGATCGAGATCACCATGCGGACGGCACCGCTTCGCACTGCCATGATCGAATTCGGATTGCGGTTGCTTGCGATGTCGGCGGCCTTCTCGATCCTGACGGCCATTCTTCTGAACCTCGCTGCGCAACGCTTGATCCTGGTGCCGATCCGGCGCGTGATCTCCAACATGTCCGCCTATGCCGATGCACCCGAGGATCCGCGGCATATCATCACGCCCGACGCGCGTTTGGGCGAGTTGCGAGAGGCTGAAACCGCATTGGCGGCGATGCAGAAGACGGTGACCTCGTCCCTGAAGCAGAAAGAGCGCATGGCGCAGCTGGGGCAGGCAGTGGCCAAGATCAGCCATGACCTTCGCAACATCCTGACGACAGCACAGATTTTTGCGGACCGTCTTGAAGAAAGTGCCGATCCGAAGGTCAAGCGCGCTGCGCCCAAGCTGTTGAACTCCATCACGCGTGCCGTGACCCTGTGCGAGACGACATTGGCATTTGGCAAGGCCGAGGAGCCTGCGCCGTCATTGACCCGCTTCAATCTTGCTCAACTTGCGGCCGAAGTGATCGAGGCCGAGACGTTGGCGGCCACGGCCGCCGGTCAGGTGGAGTTCCTGACCGATATTCCCGCGAGCCTGACGATCCGTGCGGATCGGGATCAACTGTATCGCGTCCTGACCAATCTTGCACGGAATGCCCGGCAGGCGATCGAAGGGACAGGGCAGCCGGGCATGATCGAACTGGGCGCGGGCGAAAGTGACAGCGAGTGGTGGATTCGTGTCGGCGACAACGGACCGGGTTTGCCGGACAAGGCGCGCGAATACCTGTTTCAGCCCTTTACCGGCAGTGTCCGCAAGGGCGGCACTGGCCTTGGCCTGACGATCGCCGCCGATCTTGTCCGCAGTCATGGCGGCAGGTTGGAGCTGTTGCGCAGCGACGCCGAAGGCAGTGAATTCATGATCCGTATTCCCCGCAGGATGAATGTACTGTCGCCGGGCCAGGCCACGACAGCACATTGATCGGAAGGAGTGGTTTTTTTACGGATGCCCCCTTGCATCTCCTGGGGCGCAGCGCTAGATCAGCCTCCTACAACGGACCCGTAGCTCAGCTGGATAGAGCACCAGACTACGAATCTGGGGGTCGGGCGTTCGAATCGTCCCGGGTCCGCCATTTAACTTCCTTATCGTCTGTCAGAGATATTTGGCTTTTCCGTCAGATTTCTGACCCAGATGCGCCATTCTCACGGCGATTGTCTTGGTCTGGGTGCCTTCCTAAGCTTGGATATGTTTGCAACCTTGGAAAGAAAGCCGTGTGCGCTTGAACGGCTCAATAGACAGACATGACAAGGCGTATGGTTTTGCGCCTCTGCCTCTGACGGTGCAGCATCATCCGCTGGAACCGGCCACCTCCTCATCTCGCGGCTTGCGGCTCGCAATGGCGACGACGCACACGCTGCACCGGCTCTGTTGCACAAATCGTGTGCTGTCCGAGATTTCCCCTTCCCCCGGCTTCCGTGACGGGTGTTAAGCGCGGTGTAGCCGTTCAGGACGGCGATGCGGACTTGGGTCTCGGCAATCTGGCGATCGCAGTCCCGCACCACGAGGCTCTAGCCCAACAGTTTCACGCAATGCATCTTGGTTTTGACGCGGCTTCGGCGGTGGTATCCGCTCCATCGTCGCCACAGGGCTCGGCCCAGGTATTTCAAGGTCCGTAGCACTTCGTTTCGTGCCGTGGCGCCATCGGCGACGGTCTTCCATGGTTTAGCGTTCTCGCGCGGCGGGATCACGGCGTGGGGGGCGCTGCGGTCAGCATTTGCGCGTGTGGTAGGCGCCGTCTGCCGTGACGCTGCCGATCTCCTCATCCGCGGAGTTCTGGCTGAGCAGATAGGGCAGGACCGGTGCATCGCCGATGTGGTTCCCGGTGTTGTCGATCAGCAGGTGAAGCGGGTCCTTGCAGCCACGATACGGGATGTTCACGGCCAGAATCCTCTGGCGGCGAGATAACGTGCTGAAATCAGGCACCGTCCCATCGAGGCCAACTAGGTGAAGCAAGGTCTCTACGAACCCGGTCGTCTGCCACAACGCCATGCCGATCAGCACCTTCATCGTCAGGCAGGCCTGGATGGCGGCATCACTTTAGGCCTCGTCGTCCTGTCGGCGCGGTATCTCAGATCATCTCGGGATCGAACCGGGCGTCAGCGAGCCCCGCTTGCGCAGCGAGGCGTTGTAGGCTGACCAGTTCTTGGTTTTGTAGGTGTCGGTCTGCTCATGTCAGCCAGCTATCACGCTGGATTCAACAGATGAGCCCCTCACCCGATTTGTGCAACAGAGTCATGCGCTCGATGAAATCCGCGGAAATCGGTAGCAACCGCCAGGCTCAGAACACTAGCTCACGGCTGTTTTTATTGTGCCGCATCGCGAGCTTTCTACCTTGGCGGCCTGAGATCAGAATCCTTGCCGATGGGCGGCAATCTTCCGACGATTTTTCCCGTAACTCGGGGAAAAGTGTGAAGATCTCTTCGCGCGCAGCTGCATTGAGTGATTTCAGGGCTTGCGGCCCGGTGTGAAGACTTTCAGTTTCCGCGCCATTCGAGAAAACCACCTCGTGCCGGTCGAAAAGGATATGGAAATATTCCACTTCCGTGACGTCTTCAGCGATCTGGATACCGTTCAGTTCCAGCAGATGCTTGGCCGCAACCAGAACCTCATCGGTGCTAAACATCCGCTGCGCGATTTTCGAACGTACCAGTACCCGGTGTTGCGGCGATACCGTCAAATCGCTTTCAGGAATGTCTTTCCCGATCGCTCCGGCCTGAATCCGGATTGGACGAAGGTTGGGTGATGCCTGTAGTCCCGCCATGGACAGTTTCCGCGATCCTATCCACCGTATCGGCTGCAAACCATTGTCGCGCGTATGGACCATATCATCCACCTGCAACTCTTCGACAGGAACAGGCCCAGAAGCCGTTTCGAGCATCGTTCCGCCCGCGAAGCAAACGACTAGCTCCTCGATTTCCGTATACTGTATAACCGAGCCGTCATCCAGCGTGATGGTTCCGTTTTCCGCATTGTCGGGATCGATATCATGGCTGACAATTCGTCCGGAAATGGCGCCGATATCCAGCGTATCAGTCTCGGTCGTCAGGGAGTTACCCTGGCCAGCGATTTCGAAAACCGAATTCGCACCGGTATTGATGGCCGAGAAATCAGAGCCAAGTATGACGTTATCCGAACCGGTCCCGGTGTTTATATCGAGAGCCCAATCACTGTCGTAGGTTCCGCCGAGATAGATCGTATCGTCCAGCCCGCCTGCCTGAATGGCGCCGCCGGTAAAGCCCCCATTATTCAGTGTCGTCTGGGCGCCATCTTCGATAGTCAGCGTGGAACCCGTCGTTCCCGTCCCCATGTTGATCCGCCCGGTATCCACCACCGCGGACGAGGCGATTGTAATATCGTTATCGCCGGCGCCCGCTGAGATCTGGTTGGAGGTCAGGCCACTGCCAATCTCACCGGCAAGGTCGATGGTGTCGTTTCCGCTGTTCAGCAGTATCGTTCCGGTGACCGTTGCGCCCTCAGCGACCGTAATCAGATCGTCAAGATTGTCGCCGCCAGCTTGGATGTTGCCATCGACCATCACGTCAGGACCGACGGATACAGTATCCGATCCTAATCCATGGTCGATACCCTGACCCAGAATGACGCCGTCTGTTATGGTAATGCTGTCGTTACCGGCTCCCCCGGCGACAGCTGTCCCTGAGGCTAGAGACTCGCCGACCGAGATCGCGTATTCCTCGGTGCCGGTATAGCCGGACCCGTCGATGATAATGGTGTCGTCACCGCCACCGGAAATCACATATTGCCCGAGCGTGGTCTGCTGCGGGGTAATGCCGGTTACAGTATTGTTGTATATTTCAACTGTATTGCTTTGCGCGGCTTGCCCCGCAGCGTTGATGTAAAGATCAATAGTGCCGCCGGAATCCAAGAGCACCGAATCGTTGCCTACGCTTGTAAGCAGTGCACCAGTTACCGTGCTGTTGGCATCTACGATGAAGCTTTCGTCTGTCCCATCGCCAACAACATTTCCGGTGTGGGTCTCCTCATCAGAGGCATATTCGGTGGTTGTGCCGCCGGTTGTCTTGCTAACAGCCATAATTCTCAATCTCCCTCATATCGAAAAAACGCCGCTAGTGAGGGCATTGCCACCAGCGGCATAAAATCGGCAGCGAACCACCTTGGTATACGATACATTAATCCTATGGCGGAGATCTAGCTGTTTTCTTCCCGTCAAGGGTGGCGCTATCGACGGAAGCTGCGGCGGCTCTCGGTTGCCCGTCATTGCCGAATACGTAAGATCACGACGGGAAGCGACCAAAGGCTGCTCTCGCGTTCTTTCCTGAATAATGGGCGCGCGGTTTAAGATACTTCGGGGAGAGGGTGCTCCGAGGATTTGAAATGCTGTCTAATAATTCAGTCGCGCTGTCGAACAGGCGGCAACATTCATGCCGCCTGTCACTTCAATCAGCGTTGGTACATATCGATATTTCTTAGGCTACGAATCGGGGAGGCGTTCGAAACGTCCCGGGCCTGCCATTTGACTTCCTCCTTCAAATAGCAGCGGGCAGCTTTTTGCACGAAGCGCAATCTCCCTGATTGCCTGCTTCTTCGCGTCCGGTTATGGCGGTGGAATGCATGCCCGTTATCGCCCGCATATTACCGCGACGCTGTCGCTTGGACTGCCGTTGATCGGCAGTCACCTGGCACGCATGGCCATCGAGGTCAGCGATACTGTGATGATGGGCTGGTATGGGGTCGAGGAACTGGCCGCGCTGGTCATCGCGACCTCTTTCTTTATCATCCTGTTTTTCCTCGGAATGGGATTCGGAACCGGTGTGATGGGGCTGATCGCCACCGCCATCGCCCGCGGGGACGAACCCGAGGTGCGCCGTGCCGCCCGCATGGCCCTGTGGTTGTCGGGACTGTTCTCGCTGGCTTGCATGCCGCTGATGTGGTTTGCCGAGCCGATCCTCCTGGCACTGGGGCAAACGTCCGCAATCTCGGCCATGGCGCAGGATTATCTCCGGATTGCCGGTTGGGGATTGCTGCCGATGCTTGCCGGGCTGACGCTGAATTCCTATCTGGCTGCGCTCGAGCGGACGCAGGTGGTGATGTGGGTCACGCTTGCCGGGCTGCCCATGAATGTTGCGCTGAACTGGGTGCTGATCTTCGGTAATCTCGGATCTCCCGAGCTTGGGGTGCAAGGGGCCGCCATCGCGACGCTGACCGTGCTGACGGCACAGCTCGTCATGCTGGTGGGCTATGCAGCTTGGTTACCTCTGGCGCGGAAATATCATCTGTTCCAGCGTTTCTGGCGTCCCGACTGGCAGGCATTTTTCGCGGTGGCCCGGCTTGGCTGGCCCATCGGCCTGACCATGCTGGCCGAGGGTGGGCTGTTCGTGGCGACCAATATCATGGTGGGCTGGATTGGCACACCGCAATTGGCGGCGCACGGGATCGCATTGCAGGTCACCTCGATCACCTTCATGGCGCATCTGGGCCTGTCCAATGCCGCCACGGTGCGGATCGGGCAGGCCAAGGGACGCGGTGACCGGGTTTGGATGCGCGATGCGGCGGTGACCGTAACGACGCTGTCGATGAGTGTTGCGGTGCTGGCCATCGCCATCTACCTGATCTTCCCCGAAACGCTGGTCAGCTTCTATCTCGACCCGGCCGATCCACAGGCGCCTGCCATTATTGCGATCGGGGCCGGGCTGTTATTCTATGCCGCCCTGTTCCAGTTCACCGATGCTTTGCAGGTGGTGGCATTGGGATTGTTGCGTGGGGTGCACGATACGCGGGTGCCGATGTTGATCGCCGGTTTCAGCTATTGGGTGATCGGGATGCCGGTCGCCTATGGGTTGGCCTTTGTCGTGGGCATCGGCGCGCCGGGGCTTTGGTTGGGGCTTGTCTTCGGCCTGTCCTGTGCTGCCGTCCTGTTGCTGCTGCGCTTCTGGCGCGGCCATGCTCAGGGGGACTGGACCCGTACGCAATCCGCAGTCTAACCTGCGTCCGCATCGATCATCAGGAGGTCAGCCATGCGTCCCGTATTCGTTCAGTTCCGCTGCGAGCCCGGCAAGACCTATGAGGTCGCCGAGGCCATCTATGACCGCGAACTTGTCAGCGAGCTTTACTCGACCTCGGGAGATTACGATCTGATGGCAAAGGTCTATATCCCCGAAGAAGAGGATGTCGGCCGCTACTTGTCCGAGCGTCTGTTCGATATCCCCCATATCAGCCGCACGCTGACAACGATGACCTTTCGCGCCTTCTGACGCTTGCGAGCTGGACCGAAATGGACGAGTCTTGGTGACATGAAGATACCGCATTTCGCTCCGATCCCCGCCGGCCTGCCCGCCACTGTTCCCTTTGTCGGTCCTGAAACGCTGCAACGTCGGCGGGGGCGCCCATTCGCGGCCCGGCTTGGCGCGAATGAGAGTGGTTTCGGTCCCAGCCCCAAGGCCGTCGAGGCGATGCGTGAAGCTGCGGCCGGGATCTGGCAATATGGCGATTCAACCAGTCATGATCTGATGCAGGCGCTATCGGCGCATCTGGACATTCCCGCTGCCAATATCGTCGTCGGCGAGGGGGGCGACGGCCTTCTGGGTCTGCTGGTTCGGCTGATGATCACGCCAGGAGAGGCCGTGGTGACCTCGGACGGGGCCTATCCGACCTTCAATTACCATGTCGCGGGATTTGGTGGCGTTTTGCACAAGGTTCCTTATCGCGACGATCGCGAGGATCTGGAGGCATTGATCACCCGTGCGCATCAGGTCGGTGCACGGCTGGTTTATCTCTCGAACCCGGACAATCCGATGGGAAGCTGGCATGACGGCCCCGCGATAGAGGCGTTTCTGGATCAACTTCCCAAAGGCGCGCTGCTGCTTCTGGACGAGGCCTATATCGAATTCGCCCCTGCAGAGGCGATCCCCCGAATCGCCGCCGATGATCCCCGAGTTATCCGGATGCGTACCTTTTCCAAAGCTTACGGGATGGCGGGCGCGCGGATCGGATATGCCATGGGTCATCCCGATCTGATCGCGGGCTTCGAGCGCATCCGCAACCATTTCGGCGTGAACCGAATCGCGCAGGCCGGTGCCCTGGCTGCATTAGCCGATCGGGACTGGCTTATTCATGTCCAGCGCGAAGTCATCGCTGCCCGTGACGGTATCGCCCGGATCGCGACAGATAACGGTATGACCGCACTACCTTCTGCCACCAATTTCGTCGCTGTCGATGCCGGGCGAGATGGCGGCTTTGCTCGCGCCCTTGTCGACAGGTTGGAGGAAGAGGGGGTCTTTATCCGCATGCCGGGCGTCGCGCCGTTGAATCGTTGTATTCGCATCAGTTGCGCTCCGGCCGCAGAGCTCGACATATTGGCAGAGGCGTTGCCGCGCGCGCTTGACGATCTGAGGACGCTCTGACCCGCTGATGCGCCCGGGGCTGCATCGTTGGAACGTGGATATTTTTATGAGGAAGAAAGATTTTTCGCTTCTTCTTCATTGAAATATCCCCGCCGGAGGCATCTGCGTTGGCAATCCGCGCAGATGCCGCCAGTTCAGCGCATCGCTTCCAACTGGACCAATGCGGCACGCAGCCGGGCGATATCGTCATCCAATGTGGCAAGCTTGCCGCGTGTTTCCTCGATCACATCCGCATCGGCGTTTTGCACGAATTTCGGATTACCCAACCGCCTGCGCAACCCATCGGCATCCTTCCCCGATTTCGCCAATGACTTTTCCAGCCGCGCCGTTTCCGCAGCGGCATCGATAACATCGCCGATGGGAAGGGCAAAGCTTGCACCCTGGGCCGCGACCGCGATCATTCCCTTGCCCGCCACACCGTCCTGCGGAGCGTTGACGCGGGCCAGGCGCTGGATCAGCGGGGCGTTGGCGGTCAGCGCGGCACGGGTGGTGGCGTCGGCCTCGGTCACGACCAGATCGAGCCTTGCCCCCGCCGGAACCCCCATCTGGGCGCGGGCCGAGCGGATTTCCTCGATCAGCGATATGACCCAGTTGATCTCGCGATCGGCATCCGTGTCGATCAATCCGGCACCGTATTCGGGCCAATCGCCATGGGCCAGCATGTCGTCGCGCTCGCCGGTCAGGGACCAGAGTTCCTCGGTCACGAAAGGCATGATCGGATGCAGCATCAGGTAGCATTGATCCAGCACCCAACCCATCGTGGCACGGGTCTCATCGGCATGTTCTCCGTCGAACAACGGCTTGGAGAATTCCACGTACCAATCGCAGACCTTGCCCCAGACAAAGGAATAGAGCCCGTTTGCCGCGTCGTTGAAGCGATAGCTGGCCAGCGCCTCGTCGGTGGCCATGCGGATGCGGGCGGTCTCTCCGATGATCCAGCGGTTGACGGTGTGGCGCGGGTCAGGGCGGTCACCCCCGCCTCGCACTTCGTTCATCTCGGCAAAACGGGTGGCATTCCAGATCTTGGTCACGAAGTTGCGGAAGCCCTCGACATGGCGCGGTCCCAGTTTCGGATCGCGCCCCATCGCCGCCATGGAGGTGAGCGTCATGCGCAGGGCATCCGCACCATATTCGTCGATCAGGGTCAGCGGGTCGATGACATTGCCCTTGGACTTGGACATCTTCGCGCCCTTTTCATCGCGTACCAGCCCGTGGACATAGACGGTGTGGAAGGGCTCTTTCTCGACGATGGCAAGCTGCATCATCATCATCCGGGCGACCCAGAAGAAGATGATGTCAAAGCCCGTCACCAGCACATCGGTCGGAAAATATTTCCGAAGCGCCTCGGTGTCTTCGGGCCAGCCGAGCGTGCCGATGGGCCAGAGACCAGATGAGAACCATGTGTCGAGAACGTCAGGGTCTCGCGAGATCGATAGTTTGGTAAGTCGTTCGGGTGTTGAACCGCCACCTTCTGTCGAAATGAGTTGAAACGGTTCCGTTCGAGCTCCGGCTTGCTCAATTGCATCGTCTGTTACAACGATTTCAACATCATTCCCATAATGTGCTTTTGCGAGCCTGATTGCTTCGTCAGCGTTCGGTGCGCAAAACTCTTTTCCGTCAGGCCCATACCACACCGGTATCTGGTGCCCCCACCAGAGTTGCCGGCTGATCGTCCATGGCTCGATATTTTCCAGCCAATGGAAATACACCTTTTGGTGCTGCTCGGGCAGGATCTTGGTGCGGCCTTCGCGAACCGCGTCAATCGCGGGCTGCACGATCTTCTTCGTATCCACGAACCATTGATCGGTCAGCATCGGTTCGATGACCACGCCAGAGCGGTCGCCGAAGGGCTGCATGATCTTCTTGTTCTCGACGAAGGGCGCACCCTCGGCATCGGTGACAGCCAGCCCCTCTTCGGTGATCACCTTAACCACTAGTTCGCGGGCATCCTTGCGATCAAGACCCCGCAATTTCTTTCCATTCAACTCTTCGGGGACGAGGTTGACCGCCGAGACATCGCCGACATCCTCGCCCTTCGCGGCGCGGGTGGCGATGGCGGCGCTCTCCTCATAGGGCAGCCCGTCTGCACGCATGGCGCCCCTGGTATCCATCAGCGCGTAAAGCGGGATGCCGTTGCGGATCGCCACGCCATAATCGTTGAAGTCATGCGCGCCGGTGATCTTGACCGCGCCCGAGCCGAAATCGGGATCGGGATATTCGTCGGCGATGATCGGGATCTGGCGGCGGTGTTCCTTCGGCCCCACCGGGATCTCGCACAGCTTGCCGATGATGGGGGCATAGCGGGGATCGTCCGGGTGAACGGCGACCGCGCCATCGCCCAGCATGGTTTCCGGGCGGGTGGTGGCGATGGAGATATAGTCGCGGGTCTCGCGCAGGGTGACGTTGCCGTCCTCGTCCCGTTCGACATACTCATAGGTTTCACCGCCTGCCAGCGGGTACTTGAAATGCCACATATGGCCGGGAACCTCGCGGTTCTCGACTTCCAGATCGCTGATCGCGGTCTCGAAGCGCGGGTCCCAGTTCACCAACCGCTTGCCGCGATAGATGATGCCCTTGTTGTAGAGCTCCACGAAGACCCGGATCACCGCGTCATGGAAATTGCCCTCTTCCCCTGCGGGGGCGCTTGGAGCGCCGGACATGGTAAAGGCGTTGCGCGACCAGTCCAGCGACGCGCCGAGGCGACGTAGCTGATTTATGATCGTTCCGCCGGATTCCTGCTTCCAGGTCCAGATCTTCTCGACGAAGGCGTCGCGCCCGATCTCTTGCCGGGACGGTTCCTGCCGTTCCATCATTTGCCGTTCGACGACCATCTGCGTCGCGATGCCGGCGTGGTCCTGCCCCGGCTGCCAGAGCGTGTCGAAGCCGCGCATCCGGTGCCAGCGCACAAGGATGTCCTGCAGGGTGTTGTTGAAAGCGTGGCCGATATGCAGGCTGCCGGTCACGTTGGGCGGCGGGATCATCACGGTAAATGTCTCGTCGCGCGAGGCATTGGCCCCGGCGGCGAAGGCGCCTGCTTTTTCCCATTCGGCGCTGATGCGGGCCTCGGCGGCCTTGGCGTCAAAACTCTTTTCCATGCTCATTCCGGTGATCCCTTTGCTTGGGCACAGGATTAGCGAAGCCGAACGGAAAGGCCAAGCCTGCGGGACCGATTGAAACCTTCTTCGGTTACGGAAAATACGAATAAGATTTTGCTTGCCTCTGTTGGGTTATACCGATGTGATGGCGAGACATGCAAAACCGGGGCAAAACGCCTGGTGAAAGTAAGCAAGGGAGGAATACCTATGAGACAATTGTTGATCGCGACCTGTGGATTGGCACTCATGTCGGGGGCGGCGCTGGCCGATCCGACGGGCTGTGACGACGGCGAGACCGTGGTGAAGTTCAGCCATGTGACCAATAGTGACAAGCACCCCAAGGGTATTGCCGCCGCGCTTTTCGCGGAGCGCGTCAATGAAGAGATGGAGGGTCAGATGTGTGTCGAGGTCTATCCGAACTCGACACTCTATGATGACGACAAGGTGCTGGAGGCGATGTTGCAGGGCGACGTGCATATGGCTGCGCCGTCACTGTCGAAATTCGAGACATTCACCAAGGTTTTCCAGATCTACGATCTGCCCTTCATGTTCAAGAACATCGAGGCGGTGGACGAATTCCAGGCGTCCGAAGCAGGGACGGAAATGAAGGCGTCGATGGAACGCCGCGGTCTCTCCGGGCTGGAATTCTGGCATAACGGGTTGAAACAGTTTTCGGCGAACAAGCCGTTGATCGAACCGGAGGATGCAAGCGGCCTGAAATTCCGGGTGCAGCCGTCGGATGTGCTTGTCGCGATGATCGAGCAGCTCGGCGCCTCGGCTCAACCGATGGCCTTTGCCGAGGTTTACGGTGCGTTGCAGACCGGCGTCGTGGACGGGCAGGAGAATTCCTGGTCGAATATCTATGGCCAGAAATTCTACGAGGTGCAGGACGGCTCGACCGAGACGAATCATGGCGTGCTCGATTACCTGGTCGTCGCCTCGACCGATTGGCTGGACGGCCTGGATGCAGATGTGCGCGAACAGTTGCTGACCATCCTTCAGGAGGTATCGGCAGAACGCAATGCCGCCGTCAACGAGGTCGATCAGGAGGCGCGTCAGGCGATTCTGGATGCCGGTGGCGAGATTCGGGAGCTCACCGACGAGCAGCGTCAGGCATGGGTCGATGCGATGAAACCTGTCTGGGAGCAGTTTGCGGAAGGTGTCGGTCAAGAGAATATCGACGCCGTGCAGGCGATCAACGAAAAGCACTGACCCTGTTTGGCCCGTTCTGAAACAGGACGGGCCCTTTTTCTGTTCGGGAGGCGACATTGAGCCAGCAATATGAGGCGCACGGCCTTTGGGGCCGCATTGCCAATGGTCTGGAAGAGAACCTGATTGCGCTCATTCTGGGGCTGATGACAGTGATTACCTTCGCCAATGTCATCATGCGCTACATATTCCAAAGCTCTTTGATCTGGGGGCTGGAAGCCACATTGGCGCTGTTCGCGTGGCTTGTGCTGATCGGTATGTCATATGCCGTCAAGATCAACTCCCACCTAGGGGTGGACGCGATCATAAACATCCTGCCTCCTGCCGCACGCAGGCTGCTGGCACTGTTGGCCGGAGGATTCTGCGTTTTCTACGCAGTACTTTTGCTGAAGGGCGCATGGGACTACTGGGCGCCTTTCGCGGGTATGCAGCAGACCGGAGGGCGGTGGTTTCCGACCGGTTTCGTGGAAACCAGGGATCGGGCCTTCTACACGACCGAACAGATTCCGATGCCTGGCGTTCTCGGTTGGATGGGGGATGCTTTCAACCAAGGAGAGGCATATGAAAAACTACCTCGCCTGGTTCCTTATTTCGCGCTGCCTCTGGGCGTGGCGCTGCTGCTTTTCCGGCTGCTGCAGGCAATGTGGCATATCTGGAAGGGTGATCGCGCCGGGCTGATCGTCAGTCACGAGGCCGAGGACGCGATCCAGGACCTCCGCCAAATGAACCGCGAGGAATAACCCGATGGATGTTGCGATCCTTTTCGTTCTGATTGTCGGGTTGATGCTGATCGGTGTTCCGATCGCAATCGCACTTGGCCTCTCTTCGACACTATTCCTGCTTTTGTATTCCGATACGTCACTCGCCTCGATTGCGCAGACGTTGTATAACTCGATGTCGGGTCACGCGACGCTTCTGGCCATCCCATTCTTCATTCTGGCGTCGAGCTTCATGTCCACTGGTGGCGTGGCGCAGCGGATCATCCGCTTTTCCATCGCCTGCGTCGGTCATCTGCCAGGGGGACTGGCCATTGCCGGGGTCTTTGCCTGCATGATGTTCGCGGCCCTGTCCGGTTCCTCGCCCGCAACGGTGATCGCCATTGGCTCGATTGTCATCGCGGCGATGCGGCAGGTCGGCTATTCCAAGGATTTCGCGGCGGGCGTGATTTGTAATGCCGGCACGCTCGGCATCCTGATCCCGCCCTCGATCGTCATGGTCGTCTATGCCAGCGCTACCGATGTGTCGGTTGGCCGGATGTTCCTGGCCGGTGTCATTCCGGGGCTGCTGGCCGGGGGAATGCTGATGGCCACGATCCTGGGCATCGCCTTGTGGAAGAACATGCCACGCGGCGAATGGCTGGGATGGTGCGAAATCTGGGCCAGCTTCAAGGATGCTTTCTGGGGCCTGATGCTGATCGTCATCATCATGGTCGGGCTGTATGGAATCCCCGGCGTGACGAATGCGATCTTCACGCCCACCGAAGCCGCCGCCGTCGCCTCGGTCTGGGCATTCATCGTCGCGATTTTCATCTATCGGGACATGGGGCCTTTGCGCGATGGAGAGACCCGGATCCCGCTGTGGAAAAAGCCGCAGGCACTGGTGACGGCGTTCTTCCATCCCGGCACGCGCAACGTGTTGCTGGAAGCGGGCAAGCTGACCGTCACCTTGATGTTTATCATCGCCAACGCGCTGATCCTCAAGCATGTGCTGACGGATGAACAAATTCCCCAAAAGGTCGCCGAGATCATGTTGAGTGCCGGGTTGGGCAAGATCATGTTCCTCGTGATCGTCAACGTGATCCTGCTGATCGGCGGACAGTTCATGGAACCGTCAGGCCTGCTGCTGATCGTGGCGCCTCTGGTCTTTCCCATCGCAATCGAACTGGGCGTCGATCCGATCCATCTGGGCATCATCATGGTCGTGAACATGGAAATCGGAATGATCACACCGCCGGTCGGGTTGAACCTGTTCGTCACATCCGGCGTGGCGGGGATGTCGATGATCCGCGTGGTGCGCGCGGCTCTGCCCTTCCTGGCGGTGTTGTTCGTATTCCTGGTCCTCGTGACTTATGTCCCATGGATCAGCACTTGGTTGCCCACGCTGATGATGGGGCCGGAGGTGATCATCAAGTGACGCTCACAGAAATCGTTCCGGGATCCGTTCCCGGAACGGGAACAGGTCGAAGCAAGGCTTTGCCTCTCCGATGACCCGCGCAACCGACTGGCGAGCGATGAGCCGTTCGAAATAGGCTGAGAGATTGGGGTGATCCGGCCCGAAAGGGTGCAGGACCCCCGCATAGAACAGCGCCGGAGCGGCGGCGCAGTCAGCAAGCCCGAACGCCGTGCCGCCTGCCCATTCCTGGTCCAGCAGATGCCGGTCGGCAGCGGCATATGCCTTGTCGAGCGCTGCGCGGGCATTTTCTCCGATCCTGGTTTCAGCCTCGGTATTCAGCCCGGTCAGCCGCGCATTGACGATCGGCTGCATCTGGCCCTGCACATTCAGGTCGAAGAACCGATCCCAAAGCCGTGCCGTCAAGGCAGCATCCGGATCCGTGGGCAGCATCGGATGCGCACCCGGATGATGCAGGTCCAACCACTCGATGATGATCGAGCTTTCCATGATGGTCTGTTGTCGCGCATCGTCCTGCAGCACTGGCATCTTGCCGACGGGTGACAGCCGCAGCATCAGCTCCCGATCTTCGGGATCGCCCAGGTCGACCTGGCGCGGGGTGAAGCTGGTTTCCGCCTCGTAGAGCGGGATCAGTACCTTCCAGCAATATGATGCCAGCGGGTGATAATAAAGTGTCAGGCTCATGCGGTCTCCTTTACGGGGTGACGGGCGCTTTCGAATGTTCAGCTTCGGCAGTTTCAATCCGTCGGCTGAGCATCGCGGGCAAGCCCGGTGTGCCGAGTATAGTCATATGCGTCGTGTCGGGCAGCACTGTCAGCCATGCACCGGGGATGGTTTCCTGCAAATGCACCGCATGGGCGGGGCGCACGAAATCCCGATCCCCGATGGCGATCATCACCGGCACAGGGATCGCGGCCAGTTCCTCGTCGCTCCATCCCCAATCCGAAGCCAGCAATGCGTTCAGCTTCTTCATCAGCGGCACCATCGCGCCTGAACCGCCGGGGTTCTGCTCTTCGAAGCCGCGCCGCATTTCGAGAAAATCCTTGGGCGAGGGCAGAAGTTCCACCAATTCGGGCGAGGGTTCGTGATCGGGATTGCGGTTCATCTCGACCAGTTCGGGCCGCATGCCCTCGTTGTTCTGGCTGGCTGAGATCGCCGTCAGCGATGCGACCCGTTCAGGCGCATTCACCGCCAGTTCCAGCCCCAGCATGCCTCCAAGCGAAAAGCCGATGACATGGGCCTTGTCCACCTGCAATGCGTCCAGCACGCCAAGCGTGTCGGCGCGCATCGTCTCCAGCGTGACCGGCCCCTCGTGATCGGCGGTGTGGCCATGGCCCTGCTGGTCGATGCCGATCACCGGGCGATCCTTTGACAGCGCCGGGATCAGGTCGGCCCATGCCAGTTCGGTGTTCATCATCCCGCCATGCAGCAACAGCACCGGTGGCTGCTCCGATGGCAATTCCCCATGGAGCTCGTACCAGACTTCGTGCCCGTCCACGATCGTAGTCTCGCTTAGAGCATGAAGCGGCAGCGCCATCAGCGCAGTCGCGATCATAAGGTGCAGTCTCATGCCGATGCAGCCGCCTTTTTCGCATCGGCGGCGTGCCAATGGGCCATGTGATCGGTCATGGCCCGGCCGAATGCGGGGCGGGCGGTGGCGCGTTCGACATAGGCGGCGAGTTTCGGTAGATCGTCCAGCATGCCGTTTGCGGCGGGGATACGCAGAATATCCGCCATGAACAGGTCGGCGACGGTGAAATCACGGTCGACGAGCCAATCACGTTCGGCCAGCGCATCCTGCAGCATGGACAGCCTTTCGCGCAGGGATTTCTCGAAGCGGGCGGCGGCAGCCTCGTCCTCGTCAAAGAACTTGGCTATGGCCCATTGCATCATGTAAGGTTCGACGCTGTTCAGCCCGGCGATCAGCCATTGCACGGTGCGGGCCCGGTCGTCACCAACCGGCATCAACGCTGTGTCCTCGGACAGGTGCAGCAGGATCGCGCCGCTTTCGAACAGCGACAGATCGCCGTCCTTCAGCATCGGAACCTGCCCGAAAGGCTGGCGAGAAAAATGTTCGGGCGTCTTTTCCTGAACGGGAACGGTATCCACGTCATAGGGGCGCCCGATTTCTTCGAGCGCCCATCGGATGCGGATATCGCGCACATAGCCATGCGCGAATTCGGGAACCCAATCAAGGGTGGTGATCGTGACTTTTGTGGGCATCAGCTTGTCTCCTTCGGTCCGACAATCGCGAAATGCGCGCCTTGCGGGTCCTGAGCTATGGCAATGAAGGCACCGCCCGGAACTTCCTGCGGACCGTGCAGCACATTGCCGCCATGTGTCTTGATACGGTCAATGGCCGGGGAAACCCCGTTCACACCGAAATAGGGCAGCCAGCAGGGGATGGGGGCATTGCCCAATCCCATCATCCCGCCGATATCCGCGTCGTCATGCGAGAAAAGCTGATAGGTGCCCATCTCACCCATGTCGACCGGAGTGGATTTCTGCCAGCCGAGCAGGCCGGAGTAAAAGCCGAACCCGGCCTTGGGGTCGGAGCTCATCAACTCGTTCCAATTACCATGCCCGGCCTTTCCCTGATCGAAGGCGGCGCCGTCCTGGCCGTTTTCCATGGGCTCAAGCTGCATGACGCCAAAGGCGGCGCCCTGCGGGTCGGCGGCAATGGCAAAACGTCCGGTGCCGGGAATGTTTTCTGGCGGGCGGTGGATAGAGCCGCCCGCGGCGCTAATATCGGCAGCCGCCTTGTCGGCGTCGTCAACGGCGAAATAGATCATCCAGAAGGGCGGTATTTCGCTGACCTCGGTGGGCATTACCATCAGTCCCGCGACCATGTCGCCCTCGGATTTGGCGAGGTGATAGTCGAAACCCTCCATCCCGGAATCCTCGACCTGCCAGCCGAGGATCTCGCGGTAGAAATCCCCGGCAGCGGCGAGTTTCCCCTCGCTGGTCGCCAATTCGTACCAGCAGGGGCGTCCGTGCTTGATTGTCATGATCCGCCCTCAGCTTTCGTCGACGACGGGAGAGAAACCTCCCCACATCATGCGCATTCCGTCAAAGGGCATCTCGGGCATTTCCTGCATTGCCGGATCTTCCATCATCTCGGCATTGGCCTTGTCGGCGGTTGCCCGGTCCGGCCATTCGATCCAGGAAAACAGAGGCGTTTCGTCATCCTTGCATTTGGTGGCACGGTAGAAATCCGTCTCCTTGCCATGCGGGACATCCTCGCCCCAGCACTCGACCATCCTGAGCGCGCCCTTCTTCTTGAAATAGGGCCACGCCTCTTTCGCGTGACTGATGAACTCTTCTTTGTTGGCGGTCGGCACGGCCAGCACGAAGCCCTGATAATAGGTCATCTCATCCTCCTCTGTCGGTAATGTGAATCGAAGCATGACTCTTGTAGTGCGAAAAAGCAACTGATAGTATGAAATTATGATGGATGACGGCGAAAAGATGCGAATCCGATATGACGAGGGGTGCCTGGCGGCCCACGCGTTGAACGTGGTTGGCGACCGGTGGGCGCTTCTGGTCGTGCGCGAATTGATGTTCGCGGCCAAGCGTTTCCAGGTGATCCGGTCGGGTCTGCCCGGAATATCCGCGGGGGTGCTGACACAACGCCTTACCCAGTTGGAGACGGCGGGTGTGGCGCGGCACGATCCGAATACGGGGGCCTATCAACTGACCGAGTCCGGACGCGATCTGCTGCCGGTGCTGCAGGCGATCGGCCGCTGGGGGGCGAAGCATCCGGGGCATGATCCGCGCCGTTTCATCAGCCCGACCGCACTGATGGTCTCCATGACGGCAATGGTCGATCAGGCTGCCGCGCAAGGGCGGCATATTACTGCGGGCTTCCGCTCACATCACGAAGGTTTCGTGATGCGATTGACCGGCGATGGTGCCGCCCGAGTCGAAGCCACGCAGGAGATCGAGGCGGATTTCGTGCTGGAAGGGGACGGCAACAACCTGGCCGCTGCCGTCTATGGGCCGACCCCGTTGAAGGATCTGGCAACTGCCGGCACGATTACCCTCACCGGACATGTCGCTGCCGCACAGCGCTTTGTCAAACTGTTCAGCTTGCGGAAGGATTGACCGCGATCCGGTGCTGGCCGGTCTGCCGCGCGTGAGACGGTCACACCGCCCGATCCAGCTTGGTTCCCAGGTGGATCAGGCTTTCCGACGAACGCACCCCGTCGATCCCGCCGATCCGGTCGAGCAGATCGTCCAGCTCGGCAGTCGAAGCCGTGGCCAGCTGAAGCAAAAGATCGACACGACCGCTGGTGGTATGGATGCGTTCGACTTGCGGCATGGGCTTCAGCCGCGAGAGGATTCTCGGCAAGCTGCGCGGTTCGATGACCAAAAGGACGGTCGCCCGGACCCGACTTGCACGCGCGGTCTCGCCCAAGCGTAGCGTATAGCCCGCAATCGTACCGCTGGTTTCCAGCCGTTCCAGTCGCGCCTGCACGGTCGAGCGCGCGACCTTGACCCGCCTTGCCAGCACTGCCACCGACATGCGCGCATCCTGTGACAGGAGCGCCAGAATGCTTCGGTCCAGATCATCCATGCCTGCCCCCTGGTTTCGCTAAATCGTCATAAAGTTCGTCATAATAACTAGAGTGGAGTGCAAAAACACCATATTTATCGATGAAATCGGAACTCATAAGCGCCATTCTGGGTTCAACCGATCAATACCGTCCGTTAACCTGCAACTCATGCGCGAAAGGTCACCCATGGGACACAACAAGACTGTCTGGGACAATCCGGCCGAGGTCATCAGCAATCTTCAGCCCGACAACCCGGTGATGGTCTTTGCCCCCACCGTTCTGCAGGAAAGGGTGCGCCGTTTCATCAAGGGGTTTCCGGGGCTTGTCACTTATGCAGTCAAATCCAATCCCGAAGAGGTCGTGGTGCAGAACCTGTTGACCGCCGGGCTGAATGGATTTGACGTGGCCTCTCCGGCAGAGATCGATTTGATCGGCCATCTGGCCCCGGGGGCCGCGCGGCATTACCACAACCCGGTCCGTGCCCGCCGCGAGATTGCCCATGCTGTCGAAGCGGGGGTCCGGGCGTGGTCGGTGGACAGCCAGTCCGAACTCGACAAGATGTTCGAGCAGGTTCCAACCATGATCGACGGGCGTGGCGTGGAGATCTCTCCACGGTTCAAGCTGCCGGTGGTGGGAGCGATCTATGATTTCGGCTCGAAATTCGGTGCAACGCCTGAAGTCACCGCCGAGATGCTGCGTGCGGTTTCGGATCGCGGCTATATTGCCTCCCTGACCTTCCATCCCGGGACGCAATGCGTCGATCCGGCGGCATGGGAAAGTTATATCCGGGTGGCCCGTGATATTTGCGATATGGCAGATGTCCGGATTCGCCGGCTGAATGTCGGGGGCGGTTTCCCTTCATATCGCGTCGTGGGTGTCGAGCCCGATCTGGAAGCCATCTTCGACAGGATCGGCGCGACCGTGGCAGAGGTGTTCGGACCAGACGCGCCAGAACTGGTCTGCGAGCCGGGCAGGGGGCTTTGTGCCGACGCGTTTTCACTGATCACGCGCGTCAAGGCCATCCGTGACGGCAGCAGCGTCTTTCTGAATGATGGCGTTTATGGCGGGTTGGCCGAGTTGCCGGTTGTCGGGAATATCGACCGTGTGCAGGTGTTTACCAGCGACGGGACGCTTCGCGACGGTGAACGCAGTGGACGGGTTATCTTTGGGCCAACCTGCGATTCGGTGGATCGTTTGCCGGGCGAATTGAGCCTGCCGACTGACATCGACGAAGGTGATTACGTGGTCTTTCACGGCGCAGGTGCCTATTCGACCGTCACCAATACCCGCTTCAACGGATTCGGTGTGATGACCCACGCGACTGTGATGGCACTGGAGTAATTTTTTCCTTGCCGCGTGATGCTAGCATTCGCCCATGACAACGATTCGCGACAACCTCATCCATGTCATCCTGATCGACGGCACATTTGCGTCGCTGGACGATGGCAAACGCAGTTCAATAGGCCATGTTCACGCTTTGCTGCGTGGCAAATACGGCTCATTCGACAGGACACGCTTGCGTATCCATTACGCTTCGGGGCAGCAATGGAACAGTTGGCGGACCGTGCCCGAGTTGATGATGGGGCAGGGGCTGTCGATGCGGATCATCCGGGCATATGCTTGGTTGGCCAGGGGGTATCGGCCCGGTGATGAGATCTTTCTTCTGGGCTATTCCCGGGGTGCCTTTGCCATTCGCAGCCTGGCCGGGATGATTGGCCGGCTTGGCCTGCTGCGGCCGGAACATGCGACTGACCGGAATGTCCGGCTCGCGTGGCGCTATTACAGTGAGGGAACGACAGACAAGAAGCTGGAAACCTTTCGTCGCCGCCGCAGCCAGACCAATGTGCCGATCCGTATGGTCGGGTGTTTCGATACGGTGATGGCGCTTGGTATTCGCCTGCCGCTCCTGTGGATGTTGACCGAACCGCGCTTTCGCTTTCACGACACCCATCTGGGGCATGACGTCGACTATGGTTTTCAGGCCCTGGCCCTGAATGAGAATCGTGCTGCATTCGCGCCGATCCTGTGGGACAACAGCAGCACGGCAGGTCATGTCGAGCAGATGTGGTTCCAGGGGGCACATGCCGATATCGGTGGCCAGTTGAGTGGCCTCGAATTTGCGCGCCCGCTGGCAAATATTCCACTGGTCTGGATGCTGGATCGCGCAGAGTCCCTGGGCCTGCCGCTCCCCGACGGTTGGCGAGACGGTTTCACCTGCGATGTTTCGGCGCCTTCGATCGGCACATGGCGGAACTGGGGCAAGGCGTTTCTGGCACGGTCGCGGCGCATTGCCGGACAGTTCGAGACCGAAAAACTGCATGCGACGGTGCCGCGCCCCTATCCTGGTCCCGCGGAACTGACCGGTTTTCTGGCGGATCAGGCGGAGGCCGAGACAAAGCGTAATGCGTCAGCCCCTCAACAGGCCATCACCCCGGCAGATCATGCCGAGATCGGCAGGGTGGAGACGCCTTAGCTGCGATCTGTCAGGCCACCTCTTCCAATTTGCGGGTCGGTTTAATTCCGAGCGACAGGCAGACATCGCGAGTCAGTTCCGGCCGATTCAGCGTATAGAAGTGGAGCCGGTCAACGCCGCCATCGATCAGCTTTTCGCAAAGGTCAATGCAGAGACGAGTGGCCAGTTCGCGCTCGGCTTCCGGTCCTTCTGCCGCTGCCTTGGCAAAGGCGTCCTCGGCCCATTGCGGCACCGATGTTCCGCAAGCCTTCGCGAAGCGTTTCGTGCCGCCCCAGCTTTGGATCGGCAGAATGCCGGGGATGACTGGCGCATCGATGCCTGCCGCTTCGCATTTGTCACGAAAACGGAAAAAGGTTTCAGGGTCGAAGAAGAACTGCGTCATCGCGCTGGTCGCACCTGCCTCGATCTTGCGCTTCAGCCAGGCAACATCGGCATCAGTCCCGGTGCTGTCCGGATGAGGTTCGGGATAGGCGCCGACACGGATGGTCATGTCGCCACGCTCTGCGATAGCCTCGATCAGTTCGATCGAATGTGCGAAACCGCCCTCATGCGGGGTGAAGCGGTCCTGCCCTTTCGGGGCGTCGCCACGCAGTGCCACGATTTCACGGATACCGGCATCGGCATAATCCTGCACGATCCCCATCGTTTCATCGCGAGTGGCTTCGACGCAGGTCAGATGTGCCGCGACGTTCAGGCCGTAGTGGCGGTTGATGGTGGTCACCGCCTCATGGGTGAGTTTGCGGGTTGTGCCGCCCGCGCCATAGGTGACCGAGACGAAATCGGGTGCAAAAGGGGCCAGGCCGCGCGCAGTTTCCCACAGCCGGAACGACGCATCCAGCGTTTTCGGCGGGAAAAACTCGAAACTGATATTCGGCGTTGTGCGGGCCATGGTGATTCCTTTCATTGCCGGTCTTGTGTCATGTCGCGCGCTGTGAGACAAATTCATAATCTTCAAGATTGTAATGAGATTGGCTCATATGCATCTGGAACTTCGCCATCTGCGCACCGTTCACGCGATACATGAACAAGGGGGGCTCGCTCGCGCGGCGGGTGTGCTGAACATAACTCAATCAGCCCTCTCGCACCAGATCAAGGCGCTGGAAGAGCAGGCCGGGGTCGAACTATTCGTGCGCCGGGCCAAGCCGATGCGCCTGTCGGCGGCAGGGATGCGGCTGCTTCGTGTGGCCGAGCAGGTGCTTCCGCTGATCGCCGCCGCCGAGGCCGAATTCAAGGGCGTGGAAATGGGCCGGGTGGGCCGGTTGCATATCGCGATGGAGTGTCATGCTTGTTTCGACTGGCTCTTGCCGGTGCTGGACCAGTTCCGGCGTTCATGGCCCGATGTGGATGTCGATATCCGCCAGCGGCTGGCCTTTACGGCACTACCCGCATTGTCCCGGGAAGAGGTCGATCTGGTGATCTCCTCCGACCCCGAGAACATGCCCGACATCACCTTTGAGCCGTTATTCGATTACTCGCCAACGCTGGTCGTTCCCGCCGACCATCGACTGGTGGCTAAGGGCTATGCCGATCCCGAGGATTTCGCCACCGAGACCCTGATCACCTATCCGATGGATCGCGGCAGGCTCGATGTGTTCAGCCAGTTCCTGACCCCCGCCGGGGTAGAGCCCGCCGGGCAGCGCACCGTGGAATTGACCGCCGTTTCACTGATGCTGGTCGCCTCGGGGCGCGGAGTGGCAGTGATGCCCGATTGGGTGCTGCGCCGCGAATCCGCCAATCCCGAGCTTGCGATGCTGCCGCTTGGGCAACAGGGACTCAGGCGGCGGCTATTCGCGGCGGTGCGCAAGTCTGATCTGGATTATCCATATATGACCCATGTGTTGCGACTTTCGCGCACCGAACCTCTGCGAATGCTACGTGATCCTGCGGCCTGATCCTTGGCATTCGCGCCACTAGCGCCTATGACGCCGCCAACCCCATAGGAGCACGTGATGGCAAGCGCCAATCTGAACATCATGATCAAGGCCGCCCGCAAAGCCGGGCGCAGCCTCGTCAAGGATTTCCGCGAAGTCGAGAATCTGCAGGTCAGCGTCAAGGGCGCTGGCGATTTCGTCAGCCGCGCCGACCGCGAGGCCGAGCGGATCATCAAGGAAGAATTGCGGACCGCCCGCCCCAATTACGGTTGGTTGGGTGAAGAAACCGGCGAGGAGGCAGGCGAGGATCCCACCCGCCGCTGGATCGTCGATCCGCTCGACGGAACGACCAATTTCCTGCACGGGTTGCCGCATTGGGCCGTCAGTATCGCGCTGGAGCACAAGCGCGAGATCGTCGCCGCCGTCATCTTCGACGCCGCGAAGGATGAGCTTTACGTGGCCGAGAAGGGCAACGGAGCCTATATGAACGATCAGCGGCTGCGGGTTTCGGGTCGCACCAAGCTGATCGATTCGCTGTTTTCCACGGGGATTCCCTTCGCCGGACGCGGGCCATTGCCCGCCGCCCTGCAGGATTTGGCACGGCTGATGCCATTGACGTCAGGTGTGCGGCGCTTGGGTGCGGCATCGCTGGATTTGGCCTATGTCGCCGCCGGCCGTTACGATGGTTATTGGGAGCGTGGAAACCAGCCCTGGGACGTGGCCGCCGGTATCCTGATGGTGCGCGAGGCGGGCGGTTTTGTCGAAGGTATCCGCGATGGCGACGATCCGCTGGAATCGGGCCGGATGATTGCCGCCAATCCGCAGCTTTTCGACGCTTTTGCCAAGGTGGTTCGCAGTCGCGACTAAGCTGCGGGCGGTCTTTGGCCACTGCATGTCTGCAATGACTTGACCTTGTGCCATCTCCGGCGCAAGGGCGGAAGCATGGAAGAACGCGCGCCCTCACCCCAGCCCTCTGATTCGCCGGAGCCCTATGCGGCCTCTGCCGCGACCGCGTCGGCCCCCCCTCCGATACCACCCAAGACAACCGCACCGATCCTGGACCGCACCGGCTTGGCGATCCTGCTGATGTGCCTCACCAGCCTGATCTTTGCGGTGCAGGACGGGTTTTCCCGGGTGCTGGGGGAAGCCTATCCGCCGGCACTGGTGGTGATGATCCGCTACTGGGTCTTTGCGCTTTTCGTCATCGCAATGGTGTCGCGTCAACCCGGTGGGCTGAAGCGGGCAATCCGCACGAAACGGCCATTTACGCAGATGTTCCGGGGGGCGTTGCTGGGAGTCGAGACCATCGTCATGGTCGAGGCTTTCGTGCGCCTCGGGCTGGTTGAAACCCACGCGATCTTCACTGTCTATCCGCTGATGGTCGCAGCACTCTCCGGGCCGATTCTGGGTGAGAAGGTCGGCTGGCGGCGCTGGACCGCGATCAGCATCGGATTCGCCGGAATCCTCGTGATCCTGCAGCCGGGTGGCGGTGTGATGACACTGGAATCCTTCCTGCCCTTCATCGCCGCCCTGATGTTTGCGCTGTATGGCTTGCTGACCCGGCATGTGTCACGTGACGACCCGGCCATGGTCAGCTTTTTCTGGACGGGAATTTCCGGCGCGGTCGCGATCACCCTATTCGGCATCTGGGAGTGGCAATGGCTTGCTCCGGAGGACTGGATCTGGATGGCGGGATTGTGCCTGTGCGGCATGACCTCGCATTACCTGCTGATCCGCTCTTACGAACTGGCCGAGGCGTCTGCATTGCAGCCATTCGCCTATACCCAACTCGTGTGGGCGAGCATCATCGGCTTGGTGGTCTTCGGGGATATCCTGCGCCCAAATGTGGTCGTGGGAGCGGTGATCGTGGTGGCCGCGGGGCTGTTCACTCTGTGGCGACAGCGGTTGAAGTCGGCTTGACCCAGCCTTCGGGCAGGCGTGGCCCGATGAATGGTTTGCCGGGCGGGCGCGTGGATAATGCGAGGGTCAGGCGCAGCGGTGGCGGTGGCATCAACCCGCCGCCGGTCAAGTCCCATGTCGGCAGGATGGGCGCGGGCTTTCCCATGATCCGGGCCCGATAGATCGGCATCGCCTCGGTGACCCGCATGACGTAATTGCGCGTCTCGTCGAAGGGGATCAGCTCGACCCAGTCCACCGGATCGAAATCGCGGCGCAGATCGCCGAAATCATCCAGCCAGCGTATCGGTCGCCCCGGGCCCGCATTGTAGCCCGATGCGGTCAGCGCCGAGGATGCGCCGAACCGATCCCGCAATCCTTCCAGATAGGCCGCCCCCAGCCTTGCATTATACGCCGGATCAGAGGTCAGCCGTGTCCGCTCGTAGGGTTCTCCCAGTTTGCGGGCCATCTGTTCGGCGGTGCCGGGCATCAGCTGCATCAACCCCTGGGCGCCGACATGGCTGCTGACGGTGTGATTGAACTCGGATTCCTGACGGGCGATGGACAGCACCAGTTCCGGCGGCAGGCCCAGTTCGGCTGATTCGAGCCCAGTCAGTGGAAAATGCGATGCAGGATAGATCACGCCGTGGTCGGCGGCGCGCTTGGACAGGCGCAGCCCGTGCCACGGCGCCCCAGCCTCGATCATCAACCGGGCCATTCGGGCGATGTCTTCGGGCGGTGCGGTTTCGGACAGGTGAAGAAAGAAGCGCTGCGCCTCATCGATTCGGCCGGTCGCCACAAGCCATAATCCGGCCCGGAATACGGTGTTTTCACGCAGATCGCTGCCGCGCCAGTCGGGCAGGGTTTCGACGGCCTTGCCCGGCACTGCATATTCGGCGGGCATCCGCGTTCCGGTCTTTTCCGCCGAGAGCTGGCCGTAAAAGACCCCGGGCAGTTCGGCACCGCGCGCATAGGCCGCCCGCGCGGCGACCTGATCCCCCAATGCCTCATGCGCGCGGCCTTGCCAGTAAAAGGCACGTGCCTTGCTGATGGCACTGCCGACCACGGTTTCCAGATGTTGGAAATGCTGCAAGGCGCGATCCGGAGCTTCCGATTTCAGCGCTGCATATCCCGCCAGCCATTCGAGATCGGAATAATGCCGATTCTCAGGGGGCAGGAAATGCGGTGCGGCGAGGCGTTCGGCCAGAGACCAATTGTCATTGCGCATCGCAAGCCTTGCATAATCGACCCTCATCTGGGCCCATGAGGCGGGATCGCGGAGCGCCTCGGCACTGCTTGAGGCGTCCAGCATCAGGGCCTGTGCGCCGTCATGTTGCTTGGCCCTGACCCGCCACAGGAAGCGGTCCATGGTCAGGCCGGGATCGGTGCGTTGTTCTTCGGGCAGGGCAAGGATCAAGTCGTCAACGCCGGGACGGCGGGCTTGCAACGCGATACGCGCGGCTAGCAGCGGCCGCTCGGCCTCGGTAAGCTTGGGCAAGAGGCGTTCGGCCGGTTGCCATTCCTGTAAATCCAGCATCCGCTCGGCCCGGTCGCGGTGAAGCGGGGCGAGCTCGTCGCCATGCTTGGCGAGGAAAGCCGCTTCGTCCGTCGCGCTCAGCGGTGTTTCGGTCCAGAAACGGGCCCGTTCGTCCTTGGCCGCCTGCTTGTCCAGCACTGCCAGATAGGCGGTCTCGGCAACGAGCGTGGCGGGGAGACGGTCGCCAAACCATTCGCGGATATCCTCGACAGGCAGATCCGGGCGCAGTTTCGCATCGCCCTTGCTTCGCATAAGATCCAGCCCCGGCCATTCGGGATTCCTGCGGATGAATTCGAGGTAATCCTCGAAATTTCCGAATCCCGCCCGCAATGCCTGCCAACCGACCAACGCCTCGGCCATTGGGCCCGACGCGGTAGCGGCATCCCGCGCCGTGACCCAATCCCGGACATCCGCCGCAGACAGGGCCAGGGCCATAGCCCCAGCATCCTCGGCCCGAGGGGCAGAGATGGGCAGGGTGATCAGCAAGGCCACCGCCAGCATGTCGCGCATATGTCGCATCACCACCCTGTGTCTCTGCGATCGTCGCAAAGCGCAATTCACAACCTTGGCAAGACGCGCGCGTGCGATTAGGTTCGCGCGACTTTAACGAAGAAACCACAGGAGCGTGTCATGTTCAAAGGGTCAATGCCTGCCCTCGTCACGCCGTTCGCAGCGGACGGCGAGCTGGATTTGGACACGCTGAAGAAACTGGTTGAATGGCATGTCGATCAGGGCAGCCATGGCCTGGTGCCTGTGGGCACGACCGGCGAAAGCCCGACGCTTACCCATGACGAGCACCGCATCGTCGTGGAAGAGGTCGTGAAGATAGCTTCTGGCCGTATCCCGGTGATCGCGGGGGCCGGATCGAATTCGACACGGGAAGGGATCGGGCTGGTCCGTCATGCCGCCGAAGTAGGGGCGGATGCCGCCTTGGTGGTGACTCCCTATTACAACAAGCCGAATCAAGAAGGGCTGATCGCGCATTTCACCGCGCTGACCGAGGCGGTCGATCTGCCGATCATCATCTACAACATCCCGCCTCGTTCGGTCATCGACATGCTGCCCGAAACCATGGGCCGGTTGGCGAAACTGCCGGGGATCATCGGTGTCAAGGATGCCACCGGCAAGCTGGAGCGGGTCAGCCAGCAGCGGATCACTTGCGGAACCGATTTCGTGCAGCTTTCCGGAGAGGACGCGACGGCGCTTGGCTTCAACGCGCATGGGGGCACGGGTTGCATCAGCGTGACGGCGAATGTCGCGCCGAAACTCTGCGCCGAGTTTCAGGAGGCCACGTTGCGTGGCGATTACGCGACGGCGCTGGAATATCAGGATCGGCTGATGCCGCTGCATATGGCGATCTTCATCGAGCCGGGGCTGGTCGGGGTCAAATACGCGATGTCACGATTGGGGCTGTGCGATGAGCGGGTCCGCCTGCCGTTGACTCCGTTGAGCGATGCAACTCGCCGCCAGATAGATGCCGCACTGGAACATGCGGGGCTTCTATAAAGCCGATATTCAGCTGGGAATGGGGGCTCTGCCCCCGCCCAGCCCATGCGGGCCGGGCTCCCCCGGGATATTTTTCATGAAGAAGAAGGGCAACTGATCGGGGGTCAACGGGATCGGCTGTCGAGACCAAGCATCGCGTCTAGGGACCATGCGCCGGGGCCGCGGGCAATGAGGATCAGGAAACATACCGCCCATAGCCCGTGAGTCTGCCATGCAGAGGGATAGACGAAGATCTGGATGGCCGCAGTCATTCCAAGCAATGCGAGGGCAGAGAAACGCGTCATCAGGCCCAGGACCAGCAGGATCGGAAAGACATGCTCGGCTGTGGCGGCCAGGCGAGCGGCGAGTTCGGGCGGAATCACTGGCAGGGCGTATTCGTTCTCGAACAGGAACAGGGCCGAGGGTTTCAGTGTCAGTCCCTCGACCTTGGTGCGTCCGCTGTTCCAGAAGATGATTGCCGGAAGCAGCCGGGCGGCAAGTGCGACCAGGCTGTAGGGAAGGTGCTCGCCAAGCGCGTTTACGCACCCTATCAGATTGGACAGGGATGACGTTCTTGAAAACATGGTCATGTCGTCAATTCCTCTTCACAGATCAGCCCTTCGCGCAGCAACAGGGACAACATGCTAACAGGGTCGGATCGTTCTGCCGCTTCGGTGAGCGAGTGGGTTTCAAGCAGGCATGCAATGAAGTCGGCGTCGGCATCCGCGATCGCCGATGTCGCGACGGAAAAATCGTTTCGCCGCCAGATCAGGGCAATTTCCGGTCCGTTTGCCTGAACGCGGCCATCCCGATCCGGTTGATTGGCTTGCCAGATGCTGACAGCGGGATGATCCAGGTAGAGTAGGGTGAGTGATGGATGCAGGCGCAGGCTATCTTGGCCGGCCAGCATGTCCGGGTCGATGGGCCGGGCATCGGCTGCGTGATAGGCGCGGCCACGGGCCCATTCGATGCGGGCGACATCGGGCAGGTAGGGCAGGGTGGCGACCGGTGGGAAATCCTGCAGGAATCCAGGCATTTCGCCGCCCCATTCCTGCAGGACCGGCGAACGCGGAGGATGCGCCGCGATAAATTCCCGAGCCATGGCGGCGAAGAAATCCGCGCCGACCAATCGCCGGATGACCGGAAAACGTCGGACGAGCGCTTGTCCCAGACTGTGCGCGACATTGTTGCGATAGACCGCGAAGCGGCGGGCGGCTTCTTTCGGGTCACGATAATTCAGCCCTATCCGCTCGGGCCCATCTATGAGGGCGGCGCGGAATTCTGCGGTGAAATCATTGGGCGACGGCATGTAGCCTCCGATCGGTCAGCATCGACGTCGCGCGATCGGCCTCGGCCTTGAGTACCGGCCATTCGGGGACGTCATTGTCCCATTCCACCAGCGTCGGCAGCGGACCGGCCCGATCCAGAGCATGGCCATAAAGCGCCCAGACCGGCTCTGCCACCTCGCGGCCATGCGCATCGATCAGCAGCGGACCAGAGGGGAGGTCTTCTTCGTCATGCCCGCCGAGATGGATTTCGCCGACCAGTTCCAGCGGGAAGCCGTCGAGCCAATCCAGCGGATCTGCGCGATGATTGACGCAGCTGACAAAGACATTGTTGACATCGAGCAAAAGCCCGCAGCCCGTACGGCGGGCGATCATGGTCAGGAATTCCGTCTCGGGGATGGTGCTGTCGGTGAAGGTCACATAGGTGGCCGGGTTCTCGAGCAACAACCGGCGCCCCAGCACGTCCTGTATCTGATCCACATGGTTACAAATTCGGGCGAGCGTTTCGCGTGTATAGGGAAGGGGCAGCAGGTCGTTGAGATATTCGTTGCCGTGGCTGGACCATGCCAGATGTTCCGAGAAACTGTCGGGTTGGTAGCGGTCGCATAGTGCCTTGACGCGTGCGAGATGGTCCTTGTCCAGCGACGCACTGCCGATGGACAGGCCGACGCCGTGGATCGAGAGGGCATAGTCCCGGCGCAGGGCTGTCAGCATGGCATGAGGTGCTCCGCCAGCGCCCATGAAATTCTCGGCATGGACCTCGAAAAAGCCCAAATCCGGGGAGGTCGCGCGGATCGCGTCGAAATGTTGCGTCTTGAAACCGACACCGGTTTGCGGGGGCAGGCTCATCGGATCACCTTTTGCAGGAATGGCATGGGGCGGGCTTTGTGCCCGCCCCGCACGGATCACGATTCGATCGGCTCGAGCGATCCGTTATGGCCTGCGGGCGTCTCGATCTCGGCGCAGGTGCCGGCGGGGACCAATTTCCACGCATTGCCCTGGTAATCCTTGGTCGAGGTGCCGGCGCAGGTCGTTCCGGGACCGGCCGCACAGTCGTTTTCACCTGCCAGGGCGACACCATAGCATTTTTCCATGTCACCCTTCTCGGTCTTTTCCGCATTATCTGCATGCGCTGCGACGGCGGAAAGGCTGATGGCGGTGGCAATGGCCGTTGCGAGTTTCGGGGTCATTGAAAGCTCCTTTGGTTGGACGGGACGGCAGTGCCGCCTGAGGGACCATTCGCTGCGCTTCCGGTGATCGTTACCGGGATCACGGATAGGTGAAGTTGTCATTTTCCGGCACTGCGGTGTAACGATGTGAGGCCGCAATACGTAGGGTAGTGTAATGCAGGACAGTAAGGGTGCGCCGAGAGCAAGGTCTGATTGGTCAGACATGATGCGGTCGGCCCTGCGCGGCGATGCCGCGGCTTATCAGCGCCTGTTGACCGAAATGACGCCGGTGCTGCGTGGGATCGTCCGCGCGCGAGCATCCGGTATGGATTTGGACTGGTGTGAGGATGTGGTGCAGGACAGCTTGATGGCCATACATCTCAAGCGAGGGACATGGGACCCGACGCAGCCTTTGCGGCCATGGGTCTATGCCATCACGCGGCACAAGCTGGTGGATGCCTTTCGCCGCAAGGGGCGCGCCGTGCATGTGCCGGTGGACGAGTTCGCCGATCAGCTCGAAGCGGATGCTGTCGACGATCCCCTGGAGAACCGCGACGCCGAGGTCCTGATCGACCGCCTGCCCGAACGGGACGCGGCACTCCTGCGATGCCTGGCGCTGGAAGAGCGCGGCAACGAGGAATGCGGCCGTCGCCTCGGGCTGGCTTCGGGAGCTTTGCGCGTGGCACTGCACCGGGCGCTCAAGCGGCTTGCGGTGGTCCGGAAGGAGGAGGGGTTATGAAAACCGATCAGTTGATAGCCATTCTTGCGGGCGACACGGTCGTGCCCCGTCAGGTCCCGCCGCGCGTTTTTGGCTTTACTGTTGCAGGGCTTGTGCTGCCCGCTGCGATGGCATTGCTGATCCTGGGGGTGCGGGGCGATTTGATGCAAGCGATGTCGGCGCCGGTGACCATGATGAAATGGCTGCTGCCTCTTGGTGTTGCTCTTCCCGCGATTGTGGCCGCCGCCAGGCTGACCCGGCCCCAGACCCGGAGGGTTCCGATGCTCTGGATCGCGCTCGCCACCGGGATCGCTGCGGTAGCGTGGTTGTTGCTGTCCGTGATCACCACCCCTGCCCCTGATGTGTTGACCGGCGTGCTTGGCAGTTCGCGGCAGGCTTGCCTGACCTCGATCATTTCCATTTCTGCCGTGCCGCTGGCATTGGCCATCTGGGTGATGCGGGATGGGGCAAGCCCTGCCCCCATGCATTGCGGTGCCTGTATCGGCCTGGCGGTCGGGGGATTGTCCGCCGCCATCTACGCGCTGCACTGCACCGAGGATGCGCCGTTGTTCTTCCTGACCTGGTACGGTCTGGGGATACTCATCGTTACCGGGATCGGTGCAATGGCAGGGCACTACCTGCTGCGCTGGTAAGATCGGCAAACGAAAAAGGGGGCCGCGAGGCCCCCTTTCCATGACGGTCAGTTGCGGCTGCGGTCGACCATCTTGCCCTTGCTGATCCAGGGCATCATCTCGCGCAGCTTGGCACCGACCTGTTCGATCTGATGCTCGTCATTGATACGGCGCGTGGCCTTGAACATCGGTTGACCGACAGTGTTCTCCTGCATGAAGTCACGCACGAAACGACCGGTCTGAATGTCGGTCAGAACCTCCTTCATGCGTTTCTTGGTTTCTTCATACGGAAGGATGCGCGGGCCGCTGACATACTCGCCATACTCGGCGGTGTTCGAGATCGAGTAGTTCATGTTGGCGATGCCGCCTTCATAGATCAGGTCCACGATCAGTTTCACCTCGTGCAGGCACTCGAAATAAGCCATTTCGGGTTCGTAGCCCGCTTCGACCAGAGTCTCGAAGCCCATGCGGATCAATTCGACCAGACCGCCACAGAGCACTGCCTGCTCGCCGAACAGGTCGGTTTCGCATTCCTCGCGGAAATTGGTCTCGATGATGCCCGAACGCCCGCCGCCGATGGCCGAGCAATAGGACAGGCCCACATCCATCGCCTTGCCCGAAGCATCGTTATGCACGGCCACAAGACAGGGCACGCCACCGCCCTTGACATATTCACCGCGCACGGTGTGACCTGGGCCTTTCGGGGCCATCATGATGACATCGACGCCCGGCTTGGGCTCGATCAGGCCGAAATGCACGTTCAGCCCGTGGGCAAAGGCAATTGCAGCACCCTCGCGCAGATTGTCATGAACGTATTTCTTGTAGGTCTCTGCCTGCAATTCATCGGGCATGGTGAACATGATCAGGTCGCACCATGCGGCGGCCTCGGCGATGCCCATCACCTTCAGCCCTTCGGCTTCGGCCTTCGCGGCGGAAGAGCTACCTTCGCGCAGGGCGATGACCACGTTCTTGGCGCCACTGTCGCGCAGGTTCAGCGCATGGGCGTGGCCTTGGCTGCCATAGCCGAGGATCGCCACCTTCTTGTCCTTGATCAGGTTAACGTCGCAATCGCGATCATAATAAACGCGCATGGTCCAAGTCCTTTCCTGTCTGGTGGCAGAGTTATAGACTTCGTTGATCGTTTGGGATGTTCATTTTTCACGATTTATGCCAGTTTTAATAAGCATTCATGCTCAAAAGGTAAAGAATTGGCAAAATTCATGCTTGACGCAACGGATCGGCGCATATTGCGTCAGCTTCTTGCCGATCCCGACGCCCCCAACTCCGTGCTTGCGGAGCGGGCAGGGGTGACTGCTGCGAGCCTGTGGCGGCGATTGGAGCGAATGCGCGAGGCTGGGGTGATTACCGCCATGCAGGGCCGCATCGACTGGCGAGCCCTGGGGTGGGAGGTCGAGGTGAGTTTACGCTTTACGCTAGACAAGACCAATCCTCGCGCGCTTGACGAATTCATCGCGGCGGCGCGCGATGTACCGGAAGTGACCGAAATCCAGACATTCCTGGGGAGCGTCGACCTGCGCCTGTCGGTGATCGCGCGCGACATGACGCATTGGCAGCAGATTTACCGTGACCGGATCCTGACACTGCCGCATGTGTCCGACAGCGATGCGCTGATGCTGGTTTCGACCATCAAGGACAGTGCGGAGTTGGCGTTATGAGCGGGTTGGACACGACGGATCTGGCGATTCTGAGAGTTCTGGCGGAGGACGCCACCAAGAGCGCAGCCGAAGTGGGGCGTATAGTCGGCATCGGGCAATCGGCCACGTGGCGGCGAATTCGCAAGCTTGGCGAATCGGGCGTTCTCGCCGGGCGTCGGGTGGTGGTGGACAACGCTGCCCTGGGCTTTGGCGTAACTGTTTTCCTGGGTGTTCGCCTTGCGGCCAAGGGGCGGGTTTCACTGGAAGATTTCGAACGTGCGGTAACGGCCATTCCCGAGGTGCAGACGGTTCAGCACGTTCTGGGCCAGTTCGACTATCGCCTGCGGATTACCGCCCGTGACATCAGCGATTTCGAACGTATCCTGCGTAGGCGTATCATGACGCTGCCAGGGGTTGGGCAGGTCGAGGCCAATGTGATGCTGTCGGAAGAGCGGCTTCCGGGACCGTTGGGCGCGCTTGCGCACCGCTGAGACTTGGCCGGGGGCTGTGCGGAAAGCTGCCTATGGCCAAATCAGCCGCAAGCCGGGCGCTTGTCAATCCCTACGCCGAAATACATAAGCAGGCATTGCGAACCGCGTGTGTGCTTGCGGCCTTCGGTCATGTGTATTGAGTAAGAGGGGTAACCAGTTATGGCGACCTACGAACTGTATTTTGCGAATAATCAGCTTGGCGATTTCAACACCGGGGGATTTCCCGGCGGTTTCACTGGAAGCCAGGAACTGGAGATCAATAACAATCATCCCGGAGATCGGCTGGTCGATAGCGGCGCGATCTCAGAGCTTGGCGAAATCACCGGCTGGCGGTTGACCGTTCAGGGCGACGAGGGGCTCGGTTGGGACGGTAATCCGGATGGCACCGGGAATGATGTGCTTCCGGGGGCGGAGATCATTGTCGAGTATTCGACCGACGACGGCGCGACCTGGAACAGCTATACCACGGATATCGGATATCCTGACGCGGCCTATTATGCTCGGCAGGACGAAGAACAGTGGATGGCACTGACAGCCAATGTCCCGAGCGAGGGCGATGGACAATTCGGCTTCATCGCAGCAGATTTCCCGGTAGGTTCAGGGCAGAAACTCCTGACCGACGAAACGGTTCTGGAAATCCAGACCGGCGAATACGCCTTGCCCGGCATTTTTCCCTGCTTCACCGCATCGACCCGGATTTCGACCGCGCGTGGCTCGATCGCGGCGGCCGATCTCGCCGTCGGAGACCTGGTTCTGACCAATGACAACGGTCTTCAGCCGATCCGCTGGATCGCTCAGCGAAAGCTGACCGGGCAGGAACTTGAGGCAAGCCCCAATCTGCGTCCGATCCGGATCAGGGCTGGAGCGCTCGGCAATCAGATGCCGTCTTCGGATTTACTGGTCTCACCGCAGCACCGGATACTCGTACGTTCGCAGATCGCCCACAGGATGTTCGGCACAGACGAGGTATTGGTCGCGGCCAAGCAACTCTGCGAGATCGATGGCATCGATGTGGACGAAGGGGGCGACGAGGTTACCTATGTTCATTTTCTCTTCGATGATCATCAGATCGTGTCATCGAACGGTGCGTGGACCGAATCACTCTATCCTGGCCCTCAGGCTCTCAAGGCTGTCGGTTCCGCCGCGCTGGAAGAGATATATACGCTTTTCCCCGAGTTGAAGGAGGGCGAGGTTAGGCCTGCCGCCCGCCCGATACCGCATGGGCGTCTTGTTCGGCAGTTGGCCAGCCGGCATGTCAAGAACGGTAAGCCACTGGTTGTTTAAGGTTATCAGGGGGCCTTATGTGCGGTGACGATGTGTCCGGAACGTTCCGGGTATCGTCTGCCGTCAAACGAGAAATGACCGCCGAGAAGGATGAAATCCTTCCGGCGGTTTCTCTTTTCAAGACATTGGCCCGATGGCTTTGGGGAAGGGTTTATCCACGATCAAACCTCAAAAGATTTGGGGGGCATCGCTTCCGGCATCGCGTCAATTTCCAGGGAAAGTGGTGGGCGACCCTGGAATCGAACCAGGCGTGGGTCTCCCCGGCGGAGTTACAGTCCGCTGCCGCACCTTGCAGCACGTCGCCCGCCGAGCGCCATCGGCGTGTGGGGGTGATTAGCGGTCTCATTCATGGGCGTCAAGCGGATTTCCAGGGCTTGCGCGATAACGTCCAGACGCGCAGAGAGGGACGTGCAACGAAGGGAAGCGAAATGGCTGACACGCCGCGGAAATCGAAAAAGCCGAACTGGGTCATCGACAAGGAGCGTGCCCGCCGGGCGGCAGGCGCCGAAACATTGTGGCTGTTCGGATTGCACGCCGTACGGGACGCTTTGGCAAATCCCGAACGGGAAAAACTGCGATTGGTCGTGACGCGGAATGCGTTGGACCGTTTAGGTGATCTCCATGGCATGACACCGGAACTGACCGATCCGCGTGTTTTCATGAAAACCGTTCCATTGTCTGACGAAAATGTCCATCAGGGCGCCGCGCTTGAAGTGAAGCCATTGAAATGGGGAAGTCTCAGCGAAGTTGCATTGCGCGAGGCTCCGGGGGAGGCACGACCCTTGCTGGTCGCGCTCGACAGGGTCAGCGATCCCCATAATGTCGGAGCGATCTTGCGGTCAGCAGAGGTATTCGGTGCGCGCGCAGTGATCGCACCTGCCCGCCATTCGGCGCCCGAAACCGGCGCCCTGGCCAAGACCGCATCCGGTGCACTGGAGCGTCAGCCCTATCTGCGGGTCCCGAATCTGGCCGAAGCGTTGAGCCAGTTGAAGCAAATGGGTTTTATCCTGATCGGGCTGGATGGCTCCGGCGATACGGTCCTGCCCGATCTGTTGACCGGGCTGTCTGGTCGGGCCGTTTGCCTGGTCATGGGCTCTGAAGGTCCGGGAATGCGGGAACTGACGATGAAAAGCTGCGATCATATCGCACGCATCCCTTTCGCGGCGGATTTCGGTTCCCTGAATGTTTCGAACGCTGCTGCGGTGGCGCTGTATGTGGCGGCCAGATGATGCTGCATCACAAGCATGCGACATGGCATTCCCGACATTGAGAATCACCTGCCATACTGTCAATGCTTGTGGTTCCTATCATGTTGGTAACCATGAAGCCGTTGATTCTCTCCATATCGCTGATTTTTGCCTCCGCTTTGCCCTCCATCGCGAATGATTGGGCATTGGGAGGATATGACGCTGTCGGATACACCTCCTCCGGTCGGGCAGTTCCCGGGCGAAGCGATATCGCGACGATGTGGAAGGGGAAGTCATGGCATTTCGTGTCCGAAGAGAATCGGACCCGATTCGAGGCCGATCCACGACAATTCGCCCCCGCTTTCGGGGGACTCTGCCCCGTATCGCTTGCCAATGGGCGGAAAGAGCGTGGCGATCCGCGGTTTTTTGCCGTTATCAACCGGAAGCTTTATTTGCTGCGTTCTGGCGCAGAGCTACGCAAGATCACGCAGGCCCCGGACAAGATACTGGATGATGCCCGGAAAACCTGGTCCATGGTAAAGTAAATCCCGAAATTCGCACGGGTTAATCACGAATTCGCGAATATTCTGGAACTTTTTCCGACTGATACCCATTTACATCACAGAACATGACCCCGGAACGGTCATGTTCGGATCACTGTCCCTCGTTCCGCGACTTGCGCCCGGCCAGATTCTGGACCGGGCGCCTTTTCTATGTAAGGTTGACGCTCCATCCTGGCAGAGAGGGAGGCTCGCCTTGCAGATTGACATCGATCAGGACGAACGGATTGCCCAGATTGCTCGTGACACGAAGGTGGTCGCGATGGTCGGTTTGTCGCCCAACGAGGCCCGGCCCAGCTGGGGTGTGGCGCGTTACCTGCAATCGCAGGGGATACGTGTCATCCCGGTCAATCCCGGTCATGCAGGCAGCGTGATTCTGGATGAGCAGGTCTATGCCAGCCTTGCCGATATTCCAGCCGATGCCGGGGTTCAGATGGTGGATATCTTCCGTCGTTCCGAGGCCGTCGGCCCGATCGTCGATGAAGCCTTGGCGCATATGCCCGATTTGAAGGTCATTTGGCTGCAATTGGGGGTCAGGGATGACGCGGCCGCGAGCAGGGCTCGCGAACGCGGTGTCGAGATGATCCAGGATCGCTGCCCGAAGATCGAGTTCCCCCGGCATATCTGACGTCGGCCGCATACCCGGCGGTTTTCGGCGTTCGGTTCTGCCGGCAATGCCTTACAGGACCTTGTCCAGAACGGCTCTCAGCCGTTCGACCGTGCCATCGACATCCTTCAGCTTGTCGAGCCCGAAAAGCCCAAGCCGGAAGGTCGAGAAACCGTCCCCTTCGTTCACGGCGAGGGGGACGCCAGCTGCGATCTGCATTCCTTCGGTCGCGAATTTCTTGCCGGACTTGATCTCCGGGTCCTCGGTATAGGACACGACGACGCCAGGCGCTCCGAAACCGGGCGCGGCGACCGAGCGAACACCTTTTTCGGAAAGCATCGCACGCACGGCATTGCCGAGCTGCCATTGCGCGTCGCGAGCCGCATCGAAGCCCAGTTCCCGCGTTTCCGCGATTGCCGCGTGCAGCCCGACCAGCGCATCGGTCGGCATGGTCGCGTGATAGGCGTGACCGCCATCCTCGTAGGCAGCCATGATGGCCCGCCATTTCCTGAGGTCCAGCGCGAAGCTGTCGCTCTCGGTCTGCTGCAGCCGGTTGGCCGCGGCTTCGGAGATCATGACCAGCCCGGCGGAGGGGGACGCGGACCAGCCCTTTTGCGGTGCAGAGATCAGGACATCGACGCCAAGTGCCTTCATGTCCACCCAGATTGTCCCTGAAGCGATGCAATCCAGCACCATGAGCGCCCCTGTCTCATGCGCTACCCCGGCCATCGCGGCGATATATTCATCGGGCAGGATAAGGCCGGCGGAAGTCTCGACATGCGGGGCAAAGACGACATCGGGGCGGGCCTCGCGAATTTTGGCGACCACTTCTTCAATCGGAGGTGGGGCAAAGGCTGGCTGCGGCTCGTTTCCGGCGGGGCGGGCCATGGCGACGGTGGTTTCACGGGCAAAACCGCCCGCTTCGAGGATCTGGCTCCACCGGTAGCTGAACCAGCCGTTGCGGACGATCAGCGCATGGGCATCGCGTCCAAATTGCCGTGCAACGGCCTCCATCGCGTAGCTGCCGCCTCCCGGAACGATGGCGATCTGATCGGCGCTATAGACCTCGCGCAGGGTAGAGGACAGGTCGCGCATGACCTGCTGGAATTTCTGCGACATGTGATTCAATGAGCGGTCGGTGAAAACCACCGAGAATTCCTGCAGGCCATCGGGGTCGATTGCGGACATGAACGCTGCTCCTTCGTGATCGGTTCGGGCCGCAGGCTATCCTGTCCCCGTCTGCTTTGCCAGCCAACCAAATGGTGCAGCCCCTTGCGGCCACCCCATCCGGACGACTACCTTGCAATCATAGACAACATCGCAGGTCATTCATGCGTATCGGCATACTTCAATGCGGCCAGTCGCCCGCGCAACTGAAGGAAGAACTGGGCGACTATCCGGACATGTTCATGCAACTGCTGGACGGACGTGGTTTCGAATTTCGTGTCTGGCATGTCGAGGGGATGGAATTTCCGTCGGACATCCACGACGCGGATGGCTGGTTGCTGACCGGTTCCCGCCACGGAGCCTATGAGGATCACGCCTTCATCCCGCCGCTCGAGGATTTCATCCGGCGCGCCTATGCCGGGGGAGTGCCACAGGTCGGCATCTGCTTCGGTCACCAGATCATCGCTCAGGCATTGGGTGGCAAGGTGGTCAAGCATCCCGGCGGATGGGTGGTCGGCGCGCAGGATTACGATTTCGAAGGCGAAACCGTAACCCTGAATGCCTGGCATCAGGATCAGGTCGTGACCCTGCCCGAAGGGGCAAAGGTTATCGGGCGCAATGATTCATGTGAGAATGCCGCGCTGGTCTATGACGACCGCGCCTATACCGTGCAGCCGCATCCCGAATTCGATGACGCATTCGTGCAGGGGTTGATGGATACGCGCGCCAAGGGTGTTGTGCCGCAAGACTTGCTTGACGGTGCCGCCAACCGGATGGGCGAGGCAAGGAATTCGGACAAACTGGCCGATCAGGTCGAGGCATTCTTCAAACAGCCCCGGCAACAAGCGAAGGGCGTGGCATGAACAAGCAATGGATGGATCGCACGCCAGAGGCGGCGCGCGAATACCTGGCCGGGCGGCGGCTGGACGAGGTCGAATGCATCGTGGCCGATATTGCGGGCGTAGCGCGGGGCAAGGCGATGCCTGCTTCGAAATTCGCGCGGCAGGACAAGTTCTACCTGCCGAACTCGATCTTCCTGCAGACGATCACCGGCGAATGGGCGGATAATCCGACGGGGGCCTTTACCGAACCCGACATGGTTCTGACCCCCGATTACAGCACGGCAAGCGCCGCACCATGGACGGCGGACTGGACGCTTCAAATCATCCACGACGCAACGGATCAGCAGGGCAATCCGGTCCCCATCGCTCCACGCAATGTGCTGAAACGGGTGGTCAAGCTTTACGAGGACAAGGGTTGGAAACCCGTCGTCGCGCCCGAGATGGAATTCTTCCTTGTCGCTCGCAACACGGATCCCAACCAGCCGATCATCCCGCCAATGGGCCGCACCGGCAGGCGGGCGGCGGCCAAGCAGGCCTATTCCATGTCGGCGGTGGATGAATACGGCAAGGTCATCGACGATATCTATGACTTCGCCGAAGCACAGGGTTTCGAGATAGACGGCATCCTGCAAGAAGGCGGGGCGGGACAGGTCGAGATCAACCTCAATCACGGAGATCCGGTCGCCCTCGCGGACGAGATGTTCTATTTCAAGCGCCTGATCCGCGAGGCCGCGCTGCGCCATGATTGCTTCGCGACCTTCATGGCCAAGCCGATCGAGGGCGAACCGGGTAGCGCCATGCATATCCACCACTCGGTTGTGGATATGCAAACCGGGCAAAATATCTTCTCGGATGCGAAGGGTCGTGAAACCACGGCTTTCCTGAATTTCATCGCCGGAATGCAACGGCATCTGCCGGCGGCAATCGCGCTGTTGGCGCCCTATGTGAACAGCTATCGCCGTTATGTTCCGGATTTCGCGGCGCCGATCAATCTGGAATGGGCGCGCGACAACCGTACGACGGGGCTGCGCGTACCGATCTCTGATCCCGGAGCGCGACGGGTCGAGAACCGGCTCGCGGGGATGGACTGCAACCCCTATCTGGGTATCGCCGCCTCGCTGGCCTGCGGTTACCTGGGACTGCTGGAGGGGGAGGCTCCTCGCGCCGAATATTTGGGCGATGCCTATATGTCGCAAGACGAACTGCCCTATAACTTGGGCGATGCCCTGGATATCATGGCCGAGAATGCCGCGATGCGCAGCGTTCTGGGTGAAGAGTTCACTGCGGTCTATGAATCGGTGAAGCGCAATGAATACAAGGAATTCCTGCAGGTCATCAGCCCGTGGGAACGGGAACATCTGCTGCTGAACGTATGAGGGCCGGGTAAACCACGGTCACTCTGGCTGCCGGAGATTTCATGAACCTGCTTTATGTCAACGATCGGCGTGGCAAGTATCCTGCCAGCCTCTATGCCGATACCAGCACGACGCTTGCTCCCTTCCCGATGCTGATGGGTGAGACACGGGTCGATGTCGCGGTTGTCGGAGGCGGATATACCGGCCTTTCGGCGGCGCTCCACTTGGCCCGGAAGGGCTTCCAGGTGGTGTTGCTCGAGGCGCATCGCGTGGGCTTCGGCGCTTCGGGCCGCAATGGGGGGCAGTTGGGATCGGGCCAACGGCAGGAGGTTGACTGGCTTGAGGCGCAGATGGGCCGGGATGACGCGCGACGCCTGTGGCAAATCGCCGAGGAGGCAAAGGTGCTGGTCCGCTCTCTGGCAGGTGAGGCCGGTGTCCCGATTCGCGACGGTGTGGCCCATGCCTGCCGCAACAAGGCCGAGGTTGAGCACGCCAAGCATATCGCTGATCGTATGGCGCAGCATTACGGTTACCCGGATGTTGAGCCGCTTGATGATCAGGGAGTTGCCGACCTCATCGGCAGCGAGGCGTATATCGGTGGCGATGTCGATTGGGGTGCCGGGCATCTTCACCCGCTGAACCTCGCTATCGGTATCGCGAGGCTGGCGGACGGGGCCGGGGCACGTATCTTTGAGAACAGCCACGTCCATCGCATCACCCATGGCGGAAAAGCCGGAGAGAAAAGCACCGTCCATTGCGATACCGGGAAGGTGATCTGCGATCACGTGATCCTTGCGGGGAACGGTTATCTGGGGGATATCGCTCCGCAGGTCGCTGCCCGCGTCATGCCGATCAATAATTACATCGTTGCGACCGAACCTCTGGGCGTCCGTTTTCCTGAAATCCTGCCGCGAAATCCTGCGGTTGCCGATACGAAGTTCGTGGTAAATTACTGGCGCCTGGACGATGAGCGGCGTTTGATCTTCGGTGGTGGCGAAACCGTAAGCTATCGTTTTCCCGATGATATAGCCGGAGTGGTGCGCCCGCATCTTCTATCGGTCTATCCGCAACTTCGGGATGTTCGATTGACCCATGCCTGGGGAGGGACCTTGGCGATCACCATGAATCGAATGCCCTGTTTTGCACGCCCTGCACCCAACTGCCTCTCGGCCAGCGGGTTTTCGGGGCATGGCCTCGCATTGGCGACGTTCTCGGGGCGGCTGATGGCCGAAGCGGTGGCGGGACAAGCCGAAGGCTTCGATGCCATGGCTGCGGTTCCAACGCGTCCATTTCCCGGTGGTGCGATGCTCAGAACGCCGCTGCTGGTCGCGGGGATGGCATGGTATGGGTTGCGTGACCGATTGGGCTTCTGATCTCTCAGCCTTCGGTTATCCCCATATCCTGCAGAACCTTCTGGCGCACCAGCGCCGAATCCCGATCCGGCACACCCAACAGGCCGGCCACGAGGCGGATCAAAGTTTCCTCGTCAGAGGCCCGCTCGGTATCGGCATAGGCCGTCTCCCACATCGAGCCGATCACATCCACACGATCATCCAATGCAATCCGTTCCTTGACCTGGCGGGTGAAGCGCACGGTATCGGGCGCTTCGGCCTCGATCATCTCTGCCGCGGTGCGGCGTTCCGCGGCTTCTTCCAATGTCAGCCCGCGTCTGCGAGCTAGAATCTGGTCAATGCGTTGTCGTTCGGCCTGTTCGTAATGGTCATCGGAACGGGCAACACGCACCAGAAGTGCGGCAATCGCCACTTCGGCATCCGGCGAAGCCAAGGGCTCCGGATGTGGGTCGTCATTGAAGAGGCGATTCAGGAGGTTGCGAAACATGCTTTAATCATACGGTTTTTCTTCGCAACCACAAGTATCTAGCTGTCGCCCGTCCAACCTTCGACGATCACCAGGTCGACATCGCTGACCGGGTCCCGAAAAGCCTTGGCCCTCTGATACTCGGCGCTGTGATAGCAATCTCGGGCGGCCTGAAGCGAAGGAAACTCGATCACCACGCAGCGCGGCCGCATTTCGCCCTCGACAATGTCCTGCGCGCCCCCGCGAACCAGGAACCGCCCGCCGAATTTCAAGAAGGCTTCGGCGTTGGCCTGGCGATATGCTTCGTAAGCCTCGGCATCATCTATGCTGACATGGCCGATCCAATAGGCTTTGGTCATGCTTCCTCCGGTATACGGATGTGGCCTTCGGCCACCGGGACGGCGCTTCCGCTGATCCTGATCTCACTCAGGCTGCCGTGCCGCAGGATGGCGGTCAAGCCGATCCGCGAGGGGCGGCCCATCTCGACTCCCTGTTGCAGGGGGATATGCGTTTGGTCCTCGGGCAGGGCGCCGCTTTCCAGCAGCTGCGCCGCCAGAATGGCCGAGGCCGATCCGGTCGCCGGGTCCTCAGGAATGCCGGCCGTCGGCGAAAACATCCGGGCACGGAAGCCCGAATCCTCGGGGGTATAGAGATAGGCGCTGTCAACCTGTGCCTCGCCCATCAGTCGAGACCAGAAAGGTTCGATCGGTCGTGCGGCTGCCAGATCAGCCAGGCTGGCAATGGGCACGTAGAGAAAGGCTGGACCGCCTTGCCATATCCCCGGTCTGTGATCCTCGAACCCGACCGCCGCTTCGGGCAGATCCAGAGCCCGTGCGATCAGTTCGGCATCCGTCTTGCCCGGATGCACGACGGGCAGCTTCGGGGCAATGAACTCTGCCTGTCCCCCACGGATCTCGACCGGTACCAGTCCCGCTTCCTCTTCCAGCAGAATCCGCCCGTCTTGCCCGTTGGCCAGATGCAGCGCGCAGCCGATGGTCGGATGGCCTGCAAAGGGGATCTCGGCGGTCGGAAAGAATATCCGCACTCGTGCCGTATTCGCTGGATCGCGCGGAGCCATCACGAAGATCGTCTCGGACAGATTGAATTCGCGCGCGATGACCTGCATCTGCGCAGTGCTCAGCCCATCTGCCCCCATGACCACGGCCAGCGGGTTGCCCGCAAATGGCCGGTCGGTGAACACGTCGTAAACATGATATTCAAGCACGGGCACCCCTTCTTCTTCATCTCAATATCCCGGGGGAGCCGCGCGCAGCGCGGCGGGGGCGGGCAGCCTCCTGACCCGGTTCAGTATTTCTGGGGCACATACAGTTCGCGTGGCAAGACCTCACGTTCGTAGTCGGGGTTGAAGACACGATTGGGCAGCTTGACCTCCTCATGAGGCACTTCGGCATATGGGATCAGCTCCAGAAGATGGTTCATGCAGTTCAGCCGGGCCCGTTTCTTGTCGTTCCCAGGAACGATATACCAAGGTGCCTCGGGGATATTGGTGCGTTCGAACATATCTTCCTTGGCCTTGGTATAGGCCTCCCATCGGACACGCGACTGCAGGTCCATCGGAGACAGTTTCCACTGTTTCAGCGGGTCATGGATACGGATGAGGAAGCGCATCTGCTGCTCTTCGTCGGTGATCGAGAACCAGTATTTCACCAATCGTATCCCGGAACGGACCAGCATTCGCTCGAAATCGGGAACGTCCTGGAAGAATTGCTCGACCTGGTCTTCGTCGGCAAAGCCCATCACCCGTTCTACCCCGGCGCGGTTATACCAGCTGCGGTCGAATAGCACGATTTCGCCGCCTGCGGGCAGGTGCGGCACGTAGCGCTGGAAATACCATTGCGTCTTTTCACGGTCCGAAGGGGCGGGCAGGGCGACGACACGGGCGACGCGGGGGTTCAGGCGCTGCGTGATTCGCTTGATCGCACCACCCTTGCCGGCCGAGTCGCGGCCCTCGAAGAGCACCACGACCTTTTCCTTGTGGTAGCTGACCCAGTCCTGCAGCTTGATGAGTTCCGATTGCAGGCGCAGAAGCTCGTGGAAATATTCCTTCCGCGGCATCTGGTCGGGATGATGGCTGCGATAGATGCGCTTGATCTCGGCCGAAAGGATGGCGTCTTCCATCTCGATTTCGATATCTTCGTCGATCGTGTCCTGAAGCTCGGCTTCCAGCCAGTCCTTTGGTTGTTCGCTCATGATCCTCTCCGGCGTTTCGTCCCCCGTCTAAGGCGGAAATGTAACGGAATTAAGGCCGCGACCTGATCGGTTGTAGTGTCGGGCGACCCTGCCTTACCGCCCGAACCTGGAGGCGCAGCCTTTGGTGACGGCAAGGACGAAATCGCCGCCGTGCCCTTCATCGACAGTGCCGCACCACTCCCCGCCTACGGTGAAAAGGCTTCTGGTGCCGCTGGCCGGGCGATAGGCGATGCGGCGGCCATTCCGGTCGAACAGGTTCAGAACCCCTCCGGCATTGGCGGCATAATAGCCCAGAACGCCGCCATCGGCCGTGATGATAAGCCGTTTTTCATTGGCCGGGTTCGATGGGCGGTTCCCCCATGTGCTGGAGGAGTTTGCAGTGTTTCCGGCCGAGTTCCATGACGCATTGGGTGAATTCGAGGGCTTGGCCGGATTATTCTCGGGATGACCGGGGCCCAGATCGAAGGGAAGTTGGGTGCGATCCAGGATAATCAGCGGGGCATCCGCCATGACCGGGGCAGCGCCCATGAGAACGGTCATGAGAAGGGTAATCAGGCGGGGCATTGATCCTCCATGGGCGAATACCGCAAATTTGCCCGAGACCACCGCGAAAGACCAGTAGGCCGGGGGTCAGAATGAATGAAAAGCCTCGATAAGCCTGTCCCATTCCCGTGAACTGCCGGGTATCCCAAGCCGCAGCCAGCGATCGGAATAGGGAAAGCGCCGGGTCCAGATATGCGCGCGGGCGAGCCGGTCTTGCGCTGCAATCGCGTCTCCGGCGTCATAGAGGCGGAACAGATGGGTGCCACCAACTGGATGCCAACCGACAGACATGGCAAGGCGGTCCAGGCGAAGGCTCGCTTCCGAATGATACATCACCGCCGCATCGGCCCAGCCATGGTCGGCCATGGCAGCTGCGCCGATTTCCAATGCGGGACCGTTGACAGACCATGGCCCCGCGGACTCGGCTATCTGTCGAAGCATGGCGGGGGCGGCGATGACAAAACCAAGCCGTAGCCCTGCCAAGCCCCAGAATTTTCCGAAACTCCGCAGGATTATCGCGTTTTCAGGCAATGAGGGGGCAAGCGACAGATCGGGACGCGGATCGGCAAAGCTCTCATCCACGATCAGATAGCCCGTCTGCCCGGCAAGTTCTGTCAGGAGTTCGGGTTGCCATTCACGGCCGTCGGGATTGTTCGGATTGACCACGACGGCAAGATCGGCCCCGGCCATATCCTCGATCCGCGCGCATTCCGTGATCGTCCAGCCAGCCGAGCGCAGGCTGGCGGCGTGTTCGTTATAGCTGGGCGCAATGATGGCGGCGCGTCCGCGCGGTAGCAGGCGCGGAATAAGTTGGATCGCCGCTGACGCGCCCGCCACCGGCAGGACTGACGATGGTTCGCAGCGAAACCAAGTAGCAGCCACCTCCGTCAGGCGGCGCTGTGCAGCGGCGGTCGGCAGGGCATGCCACGCGTGATCCTCCAGTTCCGCAATCGGCCAGGGTCGGCGGTTGATTCCAGTAGAAAGATCGATCCAGTCGCCCTCTCCATAGCGCGCTGCCGCCATATCGATATCGCCGCCATGATCGCGCCGCATTTCTTGCCTCTTTCGCAGTTTGTCCTCGGGAACCGGATGGGTGAACCGCTCATTAGTTACAAGGTGACAGATATTTTTGCTTTACAGCAGAGGCAATCCGAACCACGATATATTGTAAGCACTTCCCGGCGATCCCGCCCGGTATTGAGGTCGCCACAAGGGTTAGCGGTCAAGGAATCGCTCTGGCAGTCAGGCAGGAGGCAGATATGGCGCAGACCGGCGAGTTTATCCCTAGCGACGACATCCACCCCATCGACATCGTCGAAACGGTCGCCACGCATCACGAATGGGACTTTGACCGACTGGCCGACGACCAGATCGCGATGATCGTGGAAGGTCAATGGCGAAGCTATTCCCTGACGCTGGCATGGTCTCCCGGCGAAGAGATGTTGCGGCTTATCTGCACATTCGACATGGACCCGCCTGCAGAGCGTCTGCCGGTGCTTTTCGAGGCGTTGAACCTCGCCAACGATCAGGTTTGGGAAGGCGCCTTCACCTTCTGGCCGCAACAGAAGCTGATGGTCTGGCGTTACGGGTTGGTGCTGGCTGGTGACAACCTGGCAACGCCGGAGCAGGTCGACGAGATGATCGGCAATGCGGTGAGCGCTTGCGAACGGTTCTATCCTGCGTTCCAGATGATCGGTTGGGCCAATTCCCCTGCATCCGAGGCGCTGGACATCGCCATGGGCGAGGCCTACGGACGGGCATGAGGGGACATTCGGTCCCCGCATGACAGGAGGGGAGCGGATGAGTGATTTCGACGATATCAACGCACGTGGCCTGGTACTGGTCGGCTGCGGCCGGATGGGCGGCGCGATGTTGCGGGGCTGGCTGGCGCGGGGCTTGCAGCCCGGCGCAGTCACGGTGATCGATCCGAAACTGGCGCCCGAATGGCAGGACAAGGGGCTGCGTGTGAACGTGCCACTGCCCGATGATCCGGCGGTGTTGATACTGGCGGTCAAGCCTCAGATGATGGCCGACGCGTTGGGAGAAATACCGAAGCTGACCGACACGCTGGTCGTTTCGGTCGCGGCGGGAACGACGATCGCCACTTTCGAGGCGGCTTTCCCGGGTGCTGCTATCGTTCGGGTGATGCCGAACACGCCTGCGGCAATCGGGAAGGGGATTTCGGCGATCATCGGCAACGGGGTCACCACTGCGGCGCATCTCGATCTGGCCGAGTCCCTGATGAGTGCGGTCGGGCGCGTGGTGCGCCTGGAAAACGAGGACCAGATGGACGCTGTGACCGGCCTGTCCGGTAGCGGCCCGGCTTATGTCTTTCACATGATCGAGGCGATGGCCAAGGCGGGCGAGGCGCAGGGACTGGCCCCGGCCCTTGCCCTGGAACTGGCAAGGATGACCGTCGCCGGGGCAGGGGCACTGGCCATCGATGCAGATGAGGATCCGGCGGCGCTGCGCGAGAATGTGACCTCTCCGGGGGGAACGACCGCCGCGGGGCTGAAGGTGCTGATGGATGCCGAGGCGGGCCTGCCGCCACTGATGGTGCGAACCGTCGCGGCGGCGACCGAACGGGGGCGCGAATTGGGGAAAGGCGCGAAATGACGATCAGTTTCGACGATTTCCTGAAGGTCGATATCCGCGTCGCGACCATCACCCGCGCAGAGCCGTTCCCCGAGGCGCGCAAGCCCGCCATCAAGCTGTGGCTGGATCTGGGTGAATTGGGTGAGCGTAAATCCTCGGCCCAGATCACCCGGCATTATCAGCCGGAACAGCTTATCGGCAAGCAGGTGCTCTGCGTGGTGAATTTTCCGCCACGCCAGATCGGGCCGGTCATGTCCGAGGTGCTGGTGCTGGGGGTGCCCGACAGTGATAGCGAAGTGGTATTGATCCGGCCCGATCTCGAGGTGCCGAACGGGGGGAGGCTCTATTGATGAAACTCTTGGTGACACGGCCGATGACCGAAACCGCGACAACCGCGCTGGAGGCGCGGTTCGAGACGGATTTCCGCGACAATACCCCGCTGACCGAGGACGAGGCTGCAGCGGCGATGCGGGACTATGACGCGATCATTCCAACCTTGGGGGACACTTTCACGGCCAAGGCTTTCGAAGGCGATCTCCGTTGCCGGGTTCTGGCCAATTTCGGGGCGGGATATAATCATATCGACGTGGCAGCGGCGAAGGCGGCCGGGGTGACCGTCACCAATACGCCCGATGTCGTGACCGACGCCACCGCCGATATCGCCATGACGCTGATCCTGATGACCATGCGCCGCGCCAGCGAGGGCGAGAGGCTGGTCAGGGCGGGACAATGGACCGGCTGGAACCCGACGCAGCTTCTGGGCGGGAACGTCTCTGGGCGGACCGTGGGCATCATCGGCATGGGCCGGATCGGCAAGGCCATCGCCCGGCGGTGCCATCTGGGTTTCGGCATGCGGGTGGTGTTCCACAATCGCTCGACCGTCTCTGCGCTGGATGTGCCGGCGCGGCAGATGCCGGGATTGCATGAGATGCTGCAAGCTTGCGATGTCGCCGTGGTGGCGGTGCCGGGCGGGGCGGGGACGCGCCACATGATCGGCAAGCCGGAACTGGAGGCTTTGGGTGACAAATCCTATCTGATCAACATTGCCCGCGGTGATGTGGTAGAGGAGGCGGCGTTGATTTCCGCCCTGAACGATGGCGTGATCGCGGGCGCTGGACTGGATGTCTATGAACGCGAGCCGCAGGTGCCTCGGGCGTTGATCGATGCTCCGAATGCCACGCTGCTGCCGCATCTGGGGACGGCCACGGACGAGGTGCGGACCGATATGGCGATGCGTGCACTCGCGAATCTGGTTGCCTTCGCAGAGGGGCAATCTCCGGGCGATCTGGTCAGCTGAAGGAACCGCCGATGCTTTACGCCTATATCACCCGCAACGGTCGGATGGTGCGGCTGGAGAAGGATGCCGATCTGGAACAGGCGATGTGGATCGACCTGATTCAGCCCAGTGACGCAGAGATCGACAGCCTGCGGGCGATAGGCGTTCCCATTCCCAGCCTTGCCGACATGGAAGAGATCGAGATCTCGAACCGGCTCTATCGCGAGGACGGGCTGGATTACATGACCGCCGTTCTACCCGGCGAGCGAGCGGATGGCGAACGCTCGGCGATGCCTGTCAGCTTTATCCTGTCCGCGCAACGCCTGGTGACAGTGCGCCATCATTCGCCGCGACCATTCCTGACTTTCCCGGATCGGGGCGAACGCTCGACGCTTGGATGCGGCACCCCCGACCGGCTGTTCGTGGGCCTAGTAGAGGAAATCATCGCCCGGCTTGCCGATATTCTCGAGGGATCTGGCCGGGTTCTGGACGATACGATGTCGGGGATTTTCGAGCCGCGTGCCAGCAGTTCGGGTTCGGATCGATTACAAGAAGCCCTGCGCCGGGTCGGGCACGAGGCCGAGTTGCTGGCGCGAGTGCGCCTTGGGCTTCTGACGATCGAGCGTATCCTCGCCTTTTACACTGCCATCATCGACGAGCGGCCCGAAACGGAAAAATTGCGGCCGGTGATCCGCTCGCAGTTTCGCGATGTGCAGGCGCTCGAGGTGCATGCGGATTTCCTGTCCTCGCGGGTCAGCCTGACGGTGGACACGACGCTTGGCATGATCAATCTGCAGCAGAACAATACCGTTCGCGTGTTGTCGGTCGTGGCCGCGCTTTTCCTGCCGCCGACGCTGATCGCAAGCATCTATGGAATGAACTTTACCAATATGCCCGAATTGAACCAGCCATGGGGCTATCCGATGGCCATCGGGCTGATGGTCGGCACGGCTGTCGGGATCTGGTTGTTCCTGCGGTGGAAGAACTGGCTTTAACCTGCCAGTGGAAACCGTTCGATCATGTGAAACCGCCCCTCCATGTCCTCTCCGGCCAGCGTCACCGCGTCGATCACATGCGGGTCGGACAGCAATGGGGCAAGCCGCGGGCGGAGCGTTTCAAGAACCAGTTCGGCATCAGGTGCGGTCAGGCGGTTTCCCAATGTCATGTGGAACCGGAACTCCTCCATGACCCAAGGATAGCCCCATCGATCCAGGTTGTCGCGTTGCCGGGGTGAAAGCCGGTCGGGGTTTCGTCGCGCCCGGTCGGCTTCGGTCAATGGCGCGCGATGGCTGTCAGGCTCGCTGACAAGGCGCGCGGCAAATGCGGTCAGGGGGGCATAGTCCGCGCATATCAATGCCGGAAACCCGTCCAGAACGGCTAGCCGTAATCCACCGGGAATCGCGATGGCAGATTGGTCCTCTGCCAGGGCGGCCAGATCGGTTCTCAACGCGGTTTCACTGCTGCCGGGGGCAAGCGCGAAGGGTGGTTTCAGAGTCGCGTGAAAGCCATAGCGGCGAGGCGTAGACGTTGTCCGGGCGATCCAGTCCGCCGGCATGTCCGCAATCCGGAAATGGACGTGGTCCCGGCCCGAGGCGATATCCCAGCCCAACCAGGACGCGCCGAATTCCGCCAGCGCACCGGTTGCCGTGTAATAGATCGCATAGCGTTTCCAGTTGCTCATACCAGGCCTTTCCCTGCATCGCCCTCGGTTCGCGAAGAACCTGCACGAGCCTGGCTCGAATGACCATATCAGAACTCTTCCGGGCGGCATATTCGAACCGGGTGGCCCGAATATGCTGGCTTCGGGACCAATTCGTAACATCACCTTGCTGTCAGACCGTCTGCGTCCTATCTCAACCCAAACCATCAGCGAGGTCTTTTCGATGCGCTCTTCTCTCTCCTACCTCTTCTGGCCATTGGTCGTGACCGTTTTGGGGATCGTGCTGGCCGGTTATCTGGGCTGGGAGTTTTCGGGGACGACGGGTGGGGCGCTGTCCTTTCTGCTGATCGCCGCCGTGCTGGCGGTGCTGGAAATCTCGCTTTCATTCGACAACGCCATCGTCAACGCCAACAAGCTGAAGGAAATGACTCCTGCATGGCAGCGGCGTTTCCTGACCTGGGGTATCCTGATCGCCGTATTCGGTATGCGAATCGTGTTTCCATTGCTGATCGTGGTGATCGCGGCCAAGATCGGGCCTATTGCCGCGGTCAAGCTGGCTGCAACCGATCCCGCGCAATATGCCGATCTGATCAGAGATGCGCATCTGCCCATTGCGGCATTCGGCGGGGCTTTCCTGATGCTGGTCGCGCTCAGCTTTTTCTTCGACCAGTCGAAACAGGTGGACTGGATCGGCAAGCTGGAGCGTTTCCTGCGGAGGTGCGGATCGGTGCGCGGGATGGAGGTCGGCTTCGTGTTGATCTTTATCCTGTTCTTCGTCTGGCTTCTGCCGGTGCGCGACGAGAAACTGTTCATGTTCAGCGCGATGTGCGGGATCGTGACTTTCCTTGCCGTCGATGCACTGGGCCATCTTCTGGATAAATGGGGCAAGTCGAGCTCCAGTGCCACCCGCAGCACCGCCCAGGTCGGGCTGGGCGGCTTCCTGTATCTGGAGGTGCTGGATGCCTCGTTCAGTTTCGATGGGGTGATCGGAGCCTTTGCGTTGACGCAGAACCTGTTCCTGATTGCCATCGGCCTCGGCATCGGAGCGATGTATGTGCGCTCGATGACGGTGATGCTGGTCGAACGCGGGACGCTGGCCGAGTTCCGTTACCTGGAACATGGCGCCTTCTGGTCGATCCTGACGCTGTCGATCATCATGTTCGGTCAGACCATGTGGCATTTGCCCGAAGTCGTCACCGGCCTGTTGGGTGCAGGTTTCATCGCTACGGCCTTCGTCAGTTCGATTCTCTGGAACAAGAAGCACAGGGCCGAGACAGAAAACACCTGATCCACGCCGATCACATCCGGTCGATCAGGTCCAGCATTTCAGGCGGGATCTGGCCCTCGCGGAGGGTGAAGCTGCGGCTGCGACGGCCTTCGACCGATACCGTGATGCGATAGGTCATGCGGTCGGCGCAATCGCTGCAATCCTGCGCGGCCAGGCGCTGCAATTCCCTTGTTCCGAAAGCATTATTCAGCTCTTGCCGCATCGGTTCGGCCTGTGCGTCCACATCGACCCGCTTGTGCAGGGCCGCGGCGGCGATGCCGCCAAAGCCGCCTTCCGCGTCGATTTCGATGATCATGATCACCCATCCGCCAATTAACCGCCAATCAGGCGAATGTAGGCCTAGATGCTGATTCCGACAAGTTTCCACGCCCGGCGCAGCATGGCCGCCTCATGGCTGCCCAAACCGGAGATCTCGGTCGCGGCCTGAAGGGTCTGATCGGCCCATTCGGCGAAGGAGGCCATCGGGTTGTTCAGCCGTTCCAGCGCGCGATACCAGACGCGCCCCGGCAATTCCCACGAGTTTCCGCCCAAATAGCTGCAGAACAAGTAGAAAGCGTGGTTCGGAATGCCCGAATTGATATGCACGCCGCCATTGTCCTCGGTGGTCGAGACAAAGCCGTCCATATGCCATGGCTGCGGATCCTGCCCCAGCAGATCGTCGGAATAGGCGGTGCCGGGCGCCTTCATGCTACGCAGGGCCACGCCGTTGATACCGGGGCCAAGGATGCCGCGCCCGACCAGCCAATCGGCTTCATGCACCTGCTGGCCAAGGCTGCGCTGCAAGGTGAGGCTGCCGAAGACATCGGCGATGCTTTCGTTCAGCGCACCCGATTGGTTCTCGTATATCAGCCCGCCGGAATGCTGGATGATGCCGTGCGCCATCTCGTGGCCGATCACCGAAAGCTCGAGGAAGGTCTTGAAAACCTTGCCATCTCCGGTGCCATAGGCCATCTGGTTGCCGTCCCAGAAAGCGTTGTTGTAGTTGCGGCGGTGATGGACGGTGGCGATCAGCGGCATGCCTGCGCCGTCCAGGGAATTGCGGCCGTATTCCTCGGCAAAGAGCGAGAACACCTGGCCCGCGCCGTCATAGGCGAGATCGGCGTCCTCGATGCCGGTGGGAGCGTCGCCTTCGCTGCGCACCAGCTTGCCCGGCAGGGCGGCCTTGTATTCGCCGTCATGGATGCGGCGGTCTGGGCAGCAGATATCCCCGGCCTCATCCAGTGCGGGGCCGGCGAGGGCGTCGGGGCGGATCGGCGGGGTCGGGGTGACGTGTTCTTCCCGCTCATCGCGTAGTTTTTCCGTTTGTTTCAACAGGCTGCGAGCCATGCGCGAGGTTTGTGCGTCGCCGCGCAGGGCCAGCACGCGCAGCATGTGGGGCGGGACGATGCAGTTGATTGGGTGATGGGTGCATGCGGGCAGCGAAAGGCACATGAGAGGGCTCCGGTCTGACGTCTCGGGCCAGTCTAGAGCCGATCGGGCGGGGATGAAAACACTGCGCGCAACGGTAGCGTGCGTTGCAACAGCACCACGGCGCAACGCGGGCGGAAATCAGCCTGCAATTGCTGGGTTTTCGGCTGCACAGCCCGTGCAAAAGGCGTACACAGCCTGTACACAGGGCGTACACAGGCAGCGTGCGTTGCGCGGTGATTGTGGGTCCGTGGTAAGCTTTGGGAAAATTGAAGGGCGACCCGAAGGGCCGCCCTCGCGCGAGGCGACATTTCCGAAGTGATCAGCCGTTCAGGAGAGAAATGCCATTCTTCCTGTGCCGCTCGACCAGTTGCTTCATCATGATACCCTTCCCGGGAATTGGGCGGATGGGTTCGGCGATGAAATCCGGCTCGGTGATTTCCGGGAACAAGGTTCTGATTTCCTGCGCGGCGGCGGGAGACATGCTTTTCAGGGCTTCCGGCCCGGTGAACAGGCTTTCGGTCGGCGCATCCTCGGAGAAGATCACCTGATGCCTGTCGAACAGGATGTGGAAATAGGTCACATCCTCGATATCCTCGGCGATTCCTATGCCGTTCATGCCGACCAGCTTGATGGCGGGAATCAGGATTTCATCGGTGCCGAATATGCGCTGCGCGATTTTTGACCTGACGAGAACCCGGTGCTGGCGGCTGACCATCAGGTCCTGCTTTGGAAGGCCGTTGCCAAGCGCGCCTGCGGAGATGCGGATTGGGCGCAGCTTCGGATTGCGGGCAAGATCGATAGCGTCGCGTTTGGTCGAGCCGATCCAGCGGATGGGTTGGTAGCCGTCATCCATGGTAGCGATCATGTCGCCGGGCTGGAGTTCCTCGACCGGTTTGTTGCCCTCGCTGGTTTCGATCAGGGTGTTGGCGGTGAAGCAGATGATGGAGTCTTCGCCCGCACCGAAAAGATCGGAATAGGCGATGTCAGGCGCATGACCATTCAATGTGTCGCCATACCAGACTCCGCCGGGAGACATGACATCGTTCAAGGAGTATGTCTTGCCTTCTTCAAGAAGTTTGGGATCCAGATTGGAGAAAGTGATGTAACCGTAATTGATTGCCTGGTCGCTTATCTTGTATATTCCGGCATTTCCAAGTTCGGGAACCTCTTTATATCCGAGCGACCAGACGTTCTTGCCAGCTTCCGACAGATATTGACTGTCCGACCGACCATAGGCGTAGTCGTGTAGCGTCGCGTCGTCATCGGAAATCGTGATCTGTACAAAATTCGAGATGTCGTCAATTCTGAAATGTCTATGGGCTGTGAAGTCATCCCCGTTCTGACCCTGATGGGATAGCCAAGTTACGTTACCTTCGTAAATGGCCCAAAAAGTATACTCTGCCATAACTAACCCCTCTAACTCTGAACTGCCGACGAAGCGCCTGCTCCACGGATAAACATGGTTAACGGGATGATTCGAAATACCCCTTCCTCAAAAGAGCAAGGCCATCTGTTCCGAATGTGGAACAGATGGCAAAACTAACTTCGATTCATGTAGTGCAAAACCGGATCAGCCGGGTTCGACCCTGTTCCCGTTCTCCCGGTTGAACAGATGCAGGTTCTTGCGGTCGAAACCCAGCTTCAGCGTATCGCTGAGCGGGGCGTCCGAGGGCAGTGCGATGGTGATCGCCTCGCCGCCGGTCCGGCCATGCACCAGGCGTTGCGCGCCAAGTTCTTCCACCGCCATCACGTTCATCTCGATTGGCCCATCCTCGGCGACGGACAGATCCTCGGGGCGGATGCCGATGGTGCCGGCATGGGCTGTGCCAGGCAGGTGTGGCACAGCCTTTGCGTCGAGCAGGTTCATCGCCGGGCTGCCGATGAAACTTGCCACGAAGGTCGAGGCCGGGCGGCGATAGACATCCAGCGGAGTGCCGATCTGTTCGATCCGGCCACCGTTCAGCACCACGAGGCGGTCGGCCAGCGTCATCGCCTCGAGCTGGTCATGGGTGACGTAGATCGAGGTCGTGCGCAGGCGCTTCTGCAGGTCCTTGATCTCGAGTCGCATGGCCACGCGCAGCTTGGCGTCGAGATTGGACAAGGGCTCGTCGAACAGGAAGGCCGCCGGTTCGCGGGTAATGGCGCGGCCCATGGCGACGCGCTGGCGTTGCCCGCCCGACAGGGCGCGGGGCTTGCGGTCGAGGAAAGGGCCGATCTGCAGGATCTCGGCGGCCTCGTTCACGCGGCGCTCGATCTCGGCTTTCGAGGTGCCGCGGTTCTTCAGCCCGTAGGCGAGGTTCTGGCGCACCGACATATGCGGGTAAAGCGCGTAGTTCTGGAACACCATGGCGATGTCGCGGTCGGCGGGTTCGATCTTGTTGACGACGCGATCACCGATGCGAACCTCACCCTCGGTGATGGATTCCAGCCCGGCAACCATGCGCAGAAGCGTGGATTTTCCGCAGCCCGAGGGGCCGACCAGCACGATGAACTCGCCATCCGCGATGTCGATATTCACGTCCCCCACGGCGCGGGTGCCGCCGGGATAGACCTTGCCGAGATTATCAAGCGTGATCGATGCCAATTTATTTCTCCGTCTCGACAAGGCCTTTGACGAACAGTCGCTGCATGCCGATGACCACCGCCACGGGTGGAAGCATCGCCAGGATGGCGGTCGCCATGACCAGGTGCCATTGGGGCAGGCCGTCCACCACGTCGGCCATGCGCTTGATGCCGGCGACGATGGTGTAATACTGCGCGTCGGTGGTGATGAGCAGCGGCCAGAGATACTGGTTCCAGCCATAGATGAACAGGATGACGAACAGCGCTGCCATGTTGGTGCGCGACAGCGGCAGCAGGATGTCGCGGAAGAATTTCATCGGCCCGGCGCCGTCGATGCGGGCGGCCTCGGTCAGCTCGTCCGGGATGGTCATGAAGACCTGCCGGAACAGGAAGGTCGCTGTGGCCGAGGCGATCAGCGGCAGCGACAGGCCGGCATAAGAGTTCAGCAGCCCCAGCCCGGCGACGACCTGGAAACTGGGCACGATGCGGACCTCGACCGGCAGCATCAGGGTGATGAAGATGCACCAGAAGGCCAGCCCACGGAAGGGAAAGCGGAAATAGACGATGGCGAAGGCCGAGAGCATCGAAATGGCGATCTTGCCGATGGCGATGGAGAGCGCCATCACAAGGCTGTTGAACATCATCAACCCGACGGGCGGCGTGCCGCTGGTCGACAGCCCGGTATCCAGCATCGTACGGTAATTCTCGATCAGATGTGGGCCGGGCCACATCGGGATGGTGCCGGACATGAAATCGGTCGCGCCGCGGGTCGAGGCGACGAAGGCTACCCATACAGGCAGGGCGACGATCACGACGCCGGCGATCAGCACCAGGTGGGCGAGGAAGGACAGGCCGGGGCGGTTCTCGATCATCAGTATTCCACCCTTTTCTCGACATAGCGGAACTGGATGACCGTCAAGGCGATGACGATCATCATCAGGATCACGGATTGCGCGGCCGAGCTGCCCAGGTTCTGGCCGATGAAGCCGTCGAAATAGACCTTGTAGACCATGATATTGGTGGCCTGCGCCGGGCCGCCTCCGGTGGTGGAGTCGATGACCGCGAAGGTCTCGAACATGGCGTAGACGATATTCACGACCAGCAGGAAGAAGGTTGTGGGTGACAAAAGCGGGAAGGTGATGTCGAAGAAGCGCCGCACCGGACCCGCGCCATCGATGGCGGCCGCTTCGCGCAGGCTGGCCGGGATGGCCTGAAGACCGGCGACGAAGAACAGGAAGTTATAGCTGATCTGCTTCCATGCGCTGGCGATGACGACAAGGATCATCGCGTCGGTTTTCGAGCGGTTGTGGTTCCAGTCATAGCCGATCACGTCGAGGATATAGGGCATGATACCGACGGTCGGGTTGAAGATGAACCACCACAGGATACCGGCGACAGCAGGGGCGACCGCATAGGGCCAGACCAGAAGCGTCGTGTAGACGCGCGAGCTGCGCAGCATCCGATCCACCGCGACGGCGAGCAGCAGCGCCACCCCCATCGATACCACGGTGACCGAGACGGCGAAGATTACCGTGACCTTCATCGAGTTCAGGTATTGGGCGCTGTCCAGCAGCCCGTGGAAATTCCTCAGACCTACAAAGCTGGAGTTGATACCGAAAGCGTCTTCGCGAAGGAAACTTTGCCGGATGGCCTGACCGGCTGGCCAGATGAAGAAGATGAAGGTGATTGCAAGCTGCGGCGCCAGCAAGAGCCAGGGGAGCAACTGGTTGTTGAAGATCGTGCGCTTCATCGGGGGCCCGGTCGAAAAGGGAAACGGGGGCCGCGATCCGCCGCGGCCCCCGAAATATGTATGGTTACTGGCTCTGGGCTTCGAACTCTTCCAGAAGCGTGTTGCCGCGTTCGACCAGGCTGTCCAGCGCGCCTTGGGCGTCCTTGTCTCCGCCCAGCATCTGCTCGAATTCCTCGTCGATGATGCCGCGGATCTGGACGTAATTGCCGAAGCGCAGACCCTTGGAGTTCTCGGTCGGCTCGTTCAGCGTGATCTGCTGAAGCCCCACCTCGGAGCCCGGGTTCTCTTCGTAATAGCCCTGCTCCTTGCCCAAGTCATAGGCCGCCTGCGTGATCGGCAGGTAGCCCGAGAACTGGTGCCAGTCGGCCTGAACCTCGGGGCTGGAGAGATATTCGAAGAATTTTGCGGCCCCGGCATATTCCTCGTCCGGGCGGCCCGACAGCACCCAGAGCGTGGCCCCGCCGATGATCGAGTTCTGCGGTGCGCCCTCGACATCGTCGTAATAGGGCAGCATGCCGTAACCCAGTTCGAAATCCGTGGCATTCGCGATCACGCCCGCCCGGCTGGCCGAGCTGTTCATGATCATCGCGCATTCCTGAGAATAGAACTTGGGGGGAGCGTCGTCGCCGCCGACCGGCCCGCCATATTCGAAGATTCCTTCATCGGCCCATCTATTCAGGTTTTCCCAATGCTTCACCTGCGCCGGACCGTTCACGCTCAGCCGTGCCTGCGGGCCGCCGAAGCCATTCTGCTCGGTGCCGATGGGCTGGTTGTGCCAGGCGCTGAAATTCTCGACCTGAATCCAGCTGACCCAACCGGTCGTGAAACCACAGGATGCTGCGCCGGATTCGATGATCTTGTTGGAAAATTCTTCCATCTCGCCCCAGGTCTTGGGCGGCGTTTCGGGATCAAGGCCGGCCTTCTCGAACACGTCCTTGTTGTAATACAGGATCGGGGTCGAGCTGTTGAACGGCATGGACAGCATGTTGTCGTCAGTGTCGGTGTAGTAACCCACGACGGCGGGCAGGAAGGCGGACGGGTCGAAATTCGCGCCCTGTTCTTCCATCAACTGGTGCACGGGAACGATGGCGCCTTCGGCTGCCATCATCGTGCCGGTGCCGACCTCGAAGACCTGCACGATGGCGGGCTGTTCCTCGGCCCGGAATGCCGCGATCGCCGCCGTCATGGTTTCGGGATAGGTGCCTTTGTAGGACGGGATGACATTGTATTCGTCCTGGCTTTCATTGAAGCCCTGAACGATTTCTTCAAGCTTGGAGCCCAGCTCGCCGCCCATGGCGTGCCACCACTGGATATCGGTCTTGGCATGTGCGGCGGTCAGCGAAGCAGCCAACGCCACCGCAGATGCGGTGCAAAGTCGAAACATTTATTTTCCTCCCCATGGAGTTGCGGTTCGCAGCCGGACCTAACCGGCGGTTGTGACGAAGGCGCAACATTATTGTGAGTGAAATGTGACAGTCTTTGACCAGCCGGTCAACGGTTTCGAGCCGCCAGATGCGCGAAAATGCTCGGCAATGTTCCCCAATGTTCCACGCAGGGAGGTGAAGAAAGCCGGACGAACACGCCGGTTCAGTTTTGCTCGGTCCCGCCGAACAATCGCTTCGCGGTCCCGATCAATGGTACGATCGTTACCGAAAGGATCGGATTGAGCACCTTTTCGACGATCGGGATCAGGATCAGGCCGAGGATCAGGCCAACCACGCCATCGAGGAAAGCCGTGGTGGTCCATTCGGCCAGCCCGGAAATCTGTGGCAGGGCATGGGCAGCGGCCTCGGCCATGTGATGCACCCAGTCATAGGGAGCGTGCCAGCCCATCTCGCCCAGCCCGTGCAGGATGATCTGCCCGCCGACCCAGATCATCGCGGCGGTACCGACGATGGTCAGCGCTTTCATGAAACCCGGCATGAACTTGACGATTCCCCGCCCGAATGCGGCGATGGCCCCGCGACGCTCGGTCGCAAGGTGGACGCCGACATCGTCGGCCTTCACGATCAGCGCGACGAAACCGTAGACAGCGACCGTGATGCCGACCGCGACCACGGCGAGGATCAGTGCCTTCGCAAGCAGCGAGTCCTCTGCCGGGATGGTCGAAAGCGCGATGGTCATGATCTCGGCCGAGAGGATGAAATCGGTCTTGATCGCACCTGCCACCCGCTGCTCTTCCAGTGCGGCGCCCTCGCTTTCGGGATGGGTATGCTGTTCGCTGTCATGCTCGTGCCCGTGGCCGAAGGCATGGGCTACCTTCTCGGCACCCTCGAAGCACAGATAGCTACCGCCAAGCATCAGCAGCGGCGCGATCAGCCATGGCGCGAAGGCCGAGAGGAGCAGCGCCACGGGCAGAAGGATCAGCAGCTTGTTGAGGATGGACCCGCGTGCGATTTTCCAGACGATGGGAAGCTCGCGGCTGGCATCGAAACCATGCACATATTTCGGCGTCACAGCCGCGTCGTCGATGACCGCGCCAGCAGCCTTGGCCCCGGCCTTGGCAGCCTGGCCCGCGATGTCATCGACCGATGCCGCCGCGACTTTCGAAATACTCGCGACATCGTCCAGAAGCGCAATCAGCCCGCTCATGTGTTCCCTCGATCCGGTTTGTTGCCTTGGCCATATGTGAATGCCGAATGGGCCGGTTGTTCAAGGCCTGTTCCGTACCGGCTGCTCGTCCGAGTTGCAATTTTCAGCAATCATACCGCCAGAAAAGGCCCGCTCGTTTGTATTCGCGCGGGCCTATAGGCAAGTGATAGATATGATGAGGGAAAGGTCGTCCGATCACATCTTGGGCAGCATCACCGTGTCGATGACATGGATCACGCCGTTCGACTGATCGACATCGGGAATGGTGACGGTTGCAACCGTGCCGTTCTCGTCGGTTAGCAGCAATTCGTTATTCGTGCCGATGGAGGCTGTCAGTTCGCAACCACCAAGGGTTTTCACCGGATGTGCGCCACCATCGTCCTTTATCATCTGTCCGATGGCCGGGGACATCGCATCGGCCGCGATGACATGACAGGAAAGAACCGTGGCCAGTTGCTCCTTGTTTTCCGGTTTGAGCAGGTCGGCCACGGCCTCTTTGGGCAGTTTTTCAAAAGCGGCGTTGGTTGGCGCGAACACGGTGAACGGACCTTCTCCCATCAGGGTCTCGGCGAGACCGGCGGCTTTCACTGCCTCGACCAGGGTGGTGTGATCGGCGGAGTTCACGGCGTTCTCGACAATGTTGCGATCCGGGAACATCTCGGCTCCGCCAACCATGGTATTGGCGGCCATTGCCGTTCCTCCGATCGCAAGAGCAAGCGCGGTTGCGCCGAGGGTATTTACGAGTTTCATAGGTTCATTCTCCGTTACGAGAAGGCGCGCCCATCGCGCCCTGTGCCTCTAGACACGGAGGGTGAGGGGAAAAGTTGCGCTCTTCCCGACATGACGATGTTCACAAACGTGTGAGGCTCGCGATTGCCAGAATCGGTCCGGTTGCCTCGCCTGAGGGTGATCCGCCTTTCGGTTCATCCGAGATCGCAATTTGCACGTTTTCGCCGGGCGTTGCGTCTTCGGGCAACCCTACGCGGGTACTGCCAGAGGGGGGGATCAGCCCAAGAGAGACGGGGGCGGAGCCATCGGACTCTATCCACCAGATTTCGAAATCGCGATCATCCGCCGCGGCTCCCTGTTCCAGCGTGATCTCGATTTCGCGGTTTTCGAGGAGGGCGGCGATGCGAAGCGCCTCGTCTTCCGAGACGAGTTCGGCCCGATAGCCGGGACCGGCTGTGTCCTGCATCGATCCGGGGAGCCACAGGAACACGGCGATGGCGGCAACAGCAACCAAACCCGCCAATACACCCAAAGGCCCGCGCCACCATGGAAGCGCCTTGGTCGGATCCTCGGTCAGCGGCGCGGCGATATGCCCCAGCCTTTCGCGGATTCCCTGCCATGCACGGGCGGGCGCCATCACCGGGGTCATTCCCTCGGCCATGCCGGCGAGGTGTTCCTGCCAGTCGCGGACATTCTGTGCGAAGGCCGGATCCTCGGACAGACGCGCCACGGCAGCCTGCGCCTCCTCGCCTTCCAACAGGCCGAGCGCCAGCTCTGCCGCCAAAGCGTCGTCTTCTTGTTCCGGGGTGAGCGGGGTCTCTTCTGTCATTGGCTGACACAGTCCTTGAGGCGCATCAGGCTGCGGCGCAGCCAACTGCGGACGGTGTTGATCGGCTTGTCCAGGCGGGCGGCAAGATCGGCGTAAGTCTGGCCTTCCAGGTAGATGGCACGAACTGCCTCTGCCTGATCTTTGCCAAGTTCTGCTAGGCAATTATCCAACAGCTTGCGTTCTTGCGTGCGGATCGTGGCGGCTTCGGGACCCGGTTCGCTCGAAGGAAGTGTTTCCGCCTCATCGGAGGGAAAGGTCACGGGGCGCGATGTGCGGGCACGCAGGCGGTCGATGGCGCGATTGCGGGCGATGGTGATCAGCCATGTCATCGGGGACAGGCCGTTCGACGCATAGCGGCCCGCCCCTTGCCAGATCTTGATATAGACCTCTTGCAGCGTCTCTTCCGCTTCGGGACGATCCTTCAGCACCGAGACGCAGATGGCATGCAATTTGGATGAGGTCGCTTCGTAAAGCATCGCGAAAGCGTCACGATCCCCAAGGGCCGTGCGTGCGATCATCTCTTCCAATTGATTTTTGGTGGAGTCCTTCACGCGTGGCCTCGGTTTGGGATGCGGTTGGCGCCGACCTTATTGAGAGCTGAATGCAGCGTCAACGCGACAACGGCCAAGACGAGGCATGCGATTATCCTCTGATCCCCTTCCGAAAGAGATCACGGGGCCGGTGGTAAATCCTTGCTGGAATCCATGGCTTCGGGTGATATGCCCTCTCCTCGTGCTTGCACCCGGCGAATGAATGCGCAATCAAGGCGCGGATGCGAGGAAAGGGGCAAATGATGTTGGATGTGAACGCCAAACCCACCGAAGAGATCGACCTGCGCGAGGTGTTCGGTCTGGACAGCGACATGAAGGTAAAGGGTTTTGCGGAGGGTAGCGATCGTGTGCCCGATATCGACAGCACCTATAAATTCGACCCGGACACGACCTTGGCGATTCTGGCGGGCTTTGCCTATAACCGTCGGGTGATGATCCAAGGCTATCACGGCACCGGTAAATCCACCCATATCGAGCAAATCGCGGCGCGCCTGAACTGGCCCTGCGTGCGGGTGAACCTCGACAGCCACGTGTCGCGGATCGATCTGATCGGCAAGGATGCGATCAAGCTGGTCGATGGCAAGCAGGTGACGGTGTTCCACGAGGGCATCCTGCCTTGGGCGCTGCGCAACCCGACCGCCATCGTCTTCGACGAATATGACGCGGGCCGCGCCGATGTGATGTTCGTGATCCAGCGTGTGCTAGAGGCCGATGGCAAGCTGACCCTTCTGGACCAGAACGAGGTCATCACGCCGAACCCCTCTTTCCGGCTGTTCGCGACATCGAACACGGTGGGGCTGGGCGATACGACCGGGCTGTATCATGGCACGCAACAGATCAACCAGGGTCAGATGGACCGCTGGTCGCTGGTCTCGACGCTGAACTACCTGTCACATGACGCCGAAGCCGCCATCGTGCTGGCCAAGAATCCGAACTACAATAACGAAAAGGGCCGCAAGGTGATCAGCCAGATGGTCACGCTGGCCGACCTGACCCGGACCGCCTTCATGCAGGGGGACCTGTCGACGGTGATGTCGCCGCGCACGGTGATCACATGGGCGCAGAACGCCCGGATCTTCGACAATGTTGGCTATGCCTTCCGCCTGACCTTCCTGAACAAATGCGACGAACTGGAGCGCCAGACCGTGGCCGAGTTCTATCAGCGCCTGTTCGACGAGGAACTGCCGGAAAGCGCGGCGGCAATGGCGGGGTGACATGGTTTGCCCACCGATTCAGGCGGGCAGGCAGGACTAACGGGTCACCGCGCCACGGCGTGGGTTCGACTCGATTGACCGGGAGGAGTATGGATAGAAGATGAAGAACTCCGACAACCCCGCGGATCCGTTCAAGAAGGCCCTGACCGAGGCCACCCGGACGCTGTCCGATCAGCACGAGTTGAACGTCACTTTCAGCGCCGACCCCGCCGGGGTTTCGGGCGATACGATGCGGTTGCCCCAGATCAGCCGCCGGATGGCACGGGACGAGGTGCTTCTGGCGCGGGGCACCGCCGATGCGCTCGCGATGCGGATGCGGCACCACGATGCCGGAACCCATGCCAAATTTGCCCCTGCAGGGCCGATGGCGCGCGAGCTTTACGAGGCGATGGAGACCGCCCGCTGCGAGGCTCTGGGCGCGCGCGACATGCCCGGCGCGCTGTCGAATATCGACGCCAAGATCGGTGCGGATGCCGAGAAGAAAGGCTATTCGCAGATCAAGGCTGCTTCTGATGCGCCGTTATCGGTGGCGGCGGGTTATATCCTGCGGCAGGCGGCGACCGGGCGGCCCTTGCCCGGGGGCGCGCAACATGTCGCGGATCTCTGGCGGCCCTTTGTCGAGCAGCAGGCCGGGGATACGCTTGATGATGTGAACGAGGTTCTGGCAGATCAGGCCGCCTTCGCGCGGCTGGCGCGCCGGGTCATCAGTGATCTGGGCTATGGTGACCAGCTGGGCGAGGATCCGGACGAGCCCGAAGAGGACGATGCCGAAGAAAACGCCGAGCAGGACGAAGAGGCCGGCGACAACCAGTCCCGCGACCAGGATGACAGCGAGGATGCCGAGGCTTCTCCCGAAAACAGCCAGGAGCAGCAGCAGGACGAGCGGCAGGCGCAGGTCAGCATGGACGATCAGTCCGATGAGCAGATGACCGAAGAGGCCGAGATGCCCGAGGCCGAGTCGCCTCCTGACATCCCGCCACCGGTCAGTGAGGCATCGCCTGAATACAAGGTATTCAGCCAGCAATGGGACGAGGAAATTCGTGCTGATGACCTAGCTGACCCGGCGGAACTGGAACGGTTGCGGGCCTATCTGGATAAGCAGCTTGAACCCCTGCGCGGCGCGGTCAGCCGATTGGCGAACAAGCTGCAGCGGCGCTTGCAGGCACAGCAGAACCGGTCATGGGAATTCGACAAGGAAGAGGGAGTTCTGGATGCCGGGCGCTTGGCTCGGGTGGTTGCGAATCCGACCACGCCTCTGAGCTTCAAGGTCGAGAAGGACATGGAGTTCCGCGACACGGTGGTGACCCTGCTTCTGGATAATTCCGGCTCGATGCGGGGGCGTCCGATCTCGATCGCGGCGATCTGCGCCGATGTGCTGGCGCGCACACTCGAACGTTGCAGCGTCAAGGTCGAGATCCTCGGCTTTACCACGCGGGCATGGAAGGGCGGACAGGCGCGCGAGGCGTGGTTGCAGGCCGGACGGCCTTCGGCGCCGGGGCGGTTGAACGATCTGCGCCACATCATCTACAAGCCCGCCGATGCGCCATGGCGGCGGGTGCGGCCCAATCTGGGGCTGATGATGAAAGAGGGCTTGCTGAAGGAAAACATCGATGGCGAAGCGTTGGAATGGGCGCATAAGCGGCTGGTCAAACGCCCCGAGGCGCGCAAGATCCTGATGGTGATCTCGGACGGGGCGCCGGTCGATGATTCGACGCTGTCGGTGAACCCGGCGAATTACCTGGAAAAACATTTGCGCGACGTGATCGCCATGGTCGAGCGCAAGAAGGCAGTCGAGCTTCTGGCCATCGGGATAGGCCATGATGTGACCCGCTATTACGAGCGCGCGGTGACGATCACCGATGCCGAGCAACTGGCGGGCGCGATCACCGAGCAACTGGCGGCACTGTTCGACAGCGATCCGCGCAAGCGCGCCCGGGTGATGGGAATGTCGTCGCTGCGCCGGGCGTGATCTGCCTCCCTGGTGCGGCGGGGCCTCGGTGAGTTTTCGGGATCAGCTTGCGCCAGCGGCCAGCAGCAATGCCTCGATTTGGTCGTAACCGCGATTGCGGGCATGTTGCAGCGGTGAGACGCCATCGCCGTCGGGAAGGTTCACATTCGCACCGGCCCGGATGAGAAGATCGACGATCTGCTGGTGACGTGTACCGCCATCCGACAGGATGATCGCTTCCAGAAGCGCGGTCCAGCCAAGCTTGTTGACATGGTCGATATCCACCCCGGCCTCGATCAGCCGGGCAACGGTTTCGACATGACCGCGCTCTGCCGCCGGGATCAGTGCCGTGCCGTCAAAGCGGTTGGTGCTGGCCAGGTCGGCACCATGCGCCAGTGTCATTTCCAGGATCTCAAGATAGCCGCTCGCCCCGGCATAGAGATAGGCGCTGTCGAGTATATCGTCCTGGGCATTCACATCCGCCCCGGCCTCGATCAGCAACCTTACCGCCTCGACTCGGTTGTGGCGTGTCGCTACCAGTAGCGCGGTCTCGCCCTTGGTGTTGCGCAGATCGATATCGGTTCCTTGCGTCAATTCGGCCTGAATGGCCGCGATATCGCCGGATGCCGCGGCCTTGAACCAATCACCCATATCCTGACCCCTTGCTGCGAATGGCAAGACGGCCAGCATCAGCGTGAGGAGAGTGATGATACCCCAAAGCCGTTGCATGACCGTCTCGCCTGTTGCTCTGCCTCGACAGTGCAACAGGGGGCAGGTTCTGGCAACCGGGACCAGCGCGCCCGGTGTAGGTTGAAAGCGGGCGGTCCGCATTTTCTGCAGCGTGCTATTCAGCCGCGCAGCGCCTTGGCCTCTTTCCTTCGGGCATGCAGCGCCGGTTCAGTGTATCCCGAAGGCTGGTTCGCACCGTCGAAGATCAGGTTCTGCGCCGCTGCGAAGGCCGGGCCGTCGAATTTCGGCGCCATGGGAATATAGGCTGGATCGCCCGCATTCTGCCCATCGACCTTGACGGCCATGCGGCGAAGTGCGTCCTCGACCTCCTCGCGGCTGATCAGCCGCTGTTCCAACCAGTTTGCCATGTATTGCGCACTGATCCGGCAGGTGGCGCGGTCCTCCATCAGGGCGACATCATCGACATCCGGCACCTTGGAGCAGCCGATCCCCTGATCGACCCAACGCACGACATAGCCAAGGATACCCTGGCAGCTATTGTCCACCTCGCGCAGGATTTCGTCGCGCGCCATTGGTGTGGCGCCAATCAGGGCAGGGGTCAGCAGCAGGTCGGGATCGGGCATCGGTTCGCCCGCCAGTTCTTGCTGTCGCGCGGCCACATCGACCTTGTGGTAGTGCAGTGCATGCAAGGTTGCGGCGGTCGGGCTTGGGACCCACGCAGTATTCGCGCCCGCCATTGGATGGCCGATCTTGGCCTCCAGCATTTCGGCCATGGCGTCGGGCTTGGCCCACATGCCCTTGCCGATCTGTCCCTTGCCGCGCATTCCGCAGGCCAGCCCGATCAGCACATTCCCATCCTCGTAGGCCTGCAGCCACGCGGATTTCCGCATTCCCTCGCGCCCGACAAAGGCACCGACCTGCATCGAAGTATGGATTTCGTCCCCGGTGCGGTCGAGGAAGCCCGTGTTGATGAATACCACCCGATTGCGGATCGCGTGAATGCAGGCGGCGAGATTGGCCGAGGTCCGCCGCTCTTCGTCCATCAGTCCCAGCTTGACGGTATTGGCAGGCAGGCCCATGACCTTCTCGACATGGGTAAAGACGCGGTCGGTGAAGGCGGCCTCGTCAGGGCCATGCAGCTTCGGCTTGACCACATAGATAGAGCCCGCACGGCTGTTGCGCGGGCCTTCGCCCCGCTTCAGGTCATGCAGGGCGCAGGCGATGGTTACCATCGCGTCCATCAGCCCCTCGGGCGTGTCCTCGCCGTTCCGGCGCACCACATCGGTATTCATCAGCAGGCCGACATTGCGCACCAGCAGCAGGGCCCGCCCCGGCAGTGAGATCAGGCTGCCATCAGGCCGCGTCAATTCGCGGTCATCGGCCAGTCGGCGGGTCATGCTCTTGCCGCCTTTCTCGAATGTCTCGGCCAGATCGCCTTTCATCAGCCCCAGCCAGTTGGCGTAAACCCCGATCTTGTCTTCGGCATCGACGGCGGCGACGCTGTCCTCGCAATCCTGGATTGCGGTCAGCGCGGCCTCGATCACGACATCGCGCAGGCCCGAAGCCGAGGCCGCCCCGATCGGATGATCGGGATTGACAACCAACTCGACATGCAGCCGGTGATGGCGCAATACATGGGCGGTATCCTTGCCCTCCTGCCGGGTGCCGATGAATGCCGAAGGGGCGGCCAGCCTGACCTCGGTCCCGTCAACCAGCGCGACCAGCCCGCTTGCATCGGCCCGATAAGCCGTGACCCCGGAATGGCTGCCCGATTCCAGCGGGAATGTCTCGTCCAGGAATTGTGCCGCCCGTGCCACCACGGCATCGCGGCGAGCCGGATCGATTCCGCCACCTGCCGGGGGCGGCCCCATCACATCGGTCCCGTAAAGCGCATCGTAAAGCGAACCCCAACGCGCATTGGCCGCGTTCAGGGCAAAGCGGGCATTGCTGACCGGCACGACCAGTTGCGGTCCGGCAATGCTGGCGATCTCAGGATCTATCGCCCCATTTTCGATGCTGAAAGGCGCGGGCTGAGGAACCAGATAGCCGATTTCTGTCAGGAAGGCCCGATAGGCCGCCGCATCCCATGGTTGATTGCCGCGTGCCTTGTGCCATTCGTCGATGACCGCCTGCAATTCGTCTCGCCGGGTTAACAGGGCCCTGTTTTCTGCAGTGAAGCCATCCAGCAATTCGGCATAGCCCGACCAGAAGTGATCCGCATCGATATCTGTTCCCGGCAGGACCTGCTCTTCGATGAAGTGGGCGAAAGCCTGATCGACCTCCAAACCGTGGCGTTGGATATATGTGGCTTTCATCTTCTCGGACCTTCTGTCTGGGTAATCGGCACTGGCCATTGGGGGCCGCATATCTGTGCCGTTTCGGCGATTCCGCTGGTGTCTGGTGTTTCGGTATACCGTCGCAGACCGAAACTCAAACCCGAGCTAAGCCAAGCCGTGATCACTTCCAAGAGATTTCAGGAAAAATTTTCCAGAATGAACGAGGAGGCCCCCAAAAAGGGGGGGACGATCCGGGTTCTTGCATTCTCCGCAATTCCGAATTGCACAACCGTGCCGGGTTCCCTATGTCTCGGGCATCCCCCTCAGGAGGTCACATCATGAACGATACGCAATATCAGCCACCCAAGGTCTGGACCTGGGATGCAGAGAATGGCGGCGATTGGGCGGGCATCAACCGGCCCACCTCCGGCGCGCAGTTCGATCGGGACCTGCCGGTCGGCAAACATCCGTTCCAGCTTTATTCGCTTGCCACGCCCAACGGGCAGAAGGTCACGATCCTGCTGGAGGAGCTTCTCGCCGCCGGTGAGAGTGGCGCGGAATATGACGCATGGCTGATCAAGATCGGCGACAGCGATCAGTTCTCTTCGGGTTTTGTTGCTGCCAATCCGAACTCCAAGATTCCCGCGATGGTGGATCGTTCGGGTGATCAACCCGTCCGGGTCTTCGAATCCGGCCATATCCTGCTGTATCTGGCCGACAAGTTCGGTCGCTTCCTGCCGCGCGACCATGCCGCCCGGACAGAGGCGATGAACTGGTTGTTCTGGCTGCAGGGCTCGGCGCCCTATCTGGGTGGTGGCTTCGGGCATTTCTATGCTTACGCACCCTATCCGATGCAATATCCCATCGACCGCTTCACCATGGAGGCCAAGCGGCAGATGCACCTTCTGGACAGCACGCTCGCCGAGCGCCGTTTTATCGGCGGCGAGGAATACAGCATTGCCGATATGGCGATTTGGCCCTGGTACGGGAACCTGGTTTTCGGCAAGCAATATGATGCGGGTGAGTTCCTGAATGTCTCGGAATACAAGCATCTGCGGCGTTGGGCGGACGAGATCGCGGAACGTCCCGCTGTGCAGCGTGGCCGGATCGTCAACCGCAGGAACGGCGAGCCGTGGGAACAGATGGACGAGCGGCACGACGCCTTGGATTTCGACAAGCTGCCCCAGAGACCGGCAGAGTAGGGCCGGCATTCCATCTGTTATATAGGTCGGAATAATCTTCCGCACCTAGCTCTATTTTCATCTACCACACCAGAAAACTTGCAGGTGTGGTAGGGCTTGAACTGTTGGAACGTAGATCGCTTGCCTGAAATCAGCCAATGCTGTCTCGCCCGTGCCGCGGGTGAGGTGCGGATGGTGTCTGGCTATTGCGCCATCTCTTGCACCTGCACAGTGACTGCCAGCCTCTCTGCTCCGCTGCCCATCGCAACTCCGCGGATCGGGGCGGCGTCGATCGCATCCAGGCCGGAGCCAAGGCGGACATAGCGCTCATCCGGGCAGCATCCATTCGCCGCGTCGAAGCCGACCCAGCCCAGATTGCCGACATGAATTTCGGCCCATGCATGGGCAGATTCATGCGCTTGGCCGTCGAGGGTCGAGTGCAGATAGCCCGAGACATAGCGCGCGGGCAGATCGTGCAGGCGGGCGAGTGTGATCAGCGCGTGGGCATGATCCTGACAAACGCCTTCGCCCAGGGCAAGCGCCTCGGCGGCGGTGGTCTGTGCCTGAGTCACACCGGGGCGAAAGGCGATGACTTCGTTGATCGTGGCCGACAGCTTGTGCCCCAGATCCAGCGCGTCGTCATGCGTTGTGACCGATCGCGCCAGCTTGCGCAGCGCCTGATCCGGGGCTGTGGCGCGAGTGTCGCGAAGATAGGCGAGCGGATGGATCATCTCGCGATGGCCGCGCAGCACGCCTGCGGTGTCGCGGGTTTCGACATGGCCGGTGATCCGCACGGTGGCCTCATCGGCCGGACCACGCAGGGTCCAGCCCTCGATCCAGTCGCCCGCGCCGTCGCGGAACCCCGGCCCCCGGATGCCGTCCGGGATCTCGATCAGCCAGTCATGAGTTTTCTGCCCCTCGAAGATCGAGGGCGTCAGGCGAAGGCTTTGCACGAGGTTGCGGATCGGCTGGTCATAGCCATAGACGGTTTCATGCGAGATACGCAGTTTCATGGATCACGACCCTCCCAACAGGTAATCTTGGTGCACCAGGTTCGAGACGGCGCTGATCTCGCCTATGAACCAGCTGAGGAATTCGTGCAGCCCCTCGTCGAAGATCGTGTCGATATCGCGTGCCTGTAGGGCGTCCAGCGTCGCGCGGGCCTGGTTGCGGGCAGTGGCGGGCGCGTTCTCGCCATAGCGCCGGACCAGCCCGTCCAGATGCCAGACCGTTTCGTAGAGCGAGGTGATCAGCGAACGCGGGCTTTCTCCGTTCAGGATCAGGAAATCGGCTACCCGCGCGGCGGTGATGTCGCCGCCGTAAGCCCAGTGAAAGGCGCGATGTGCCGACAGCGCGCGCAGGATCACCATCCATTGATAGGTATCGAGGCCAGAGCCTACGAACTCGATTCGGGGCAGCAGCACGAAATATTTCACGTCCAGCAGCCGGGCAGTGGCGTCGGCGCGCTCCAGCCCGAAACCGGTATGCATGAAATGCCAACCGTCATTGCGAAGCTGCGTGGCATTGATCGCTCCGCGCACGGTCGAGGTATGGCTGGTGGTGAAATCGGTGAGTGTCGCGGTGTCCAGCTTGGCTCTCGGCGTTTTATCGATCTTGCGCAATTCCTGATAGGCGACATTCAGCGCGTCCCAGACTTGGCTGGTCAATGCCGTGCGCACGATCCGGCCACTTTCGCGAGCCTTCTCGATGCAGGAATAGACAGATGATGGGTTATCCCGGTCGAAGAAGGTGAACTCCTCGATATTCTCCTGCGTGATTTCGCTGTATTTCTGCTGAAACAGGCCGGAATTACCCGATGCCTGTAAAAGCGAGTTCCATTCGTTCTGATATCCTACCGCGGTATTAGGCAGCAGCGTGATGCGCTGGCCCACTTCAAGCAGGCGGGCGGCGGTTTCGGCGCGCTCCAGGTGGCGGCCCATCCAGAACAGGTTGGAGGCGGTGCGGCTGAGCATCTCTGATCCCTCCCTTTATTCCGACAGGACCCAGGTGTCCTTGACGCCACCGCCCTGAGACGAGTTGACGACAAGGCTGCCTTCGCGCAGCGCCACACGGGTCAGGCCGCCCGGTACAAGTTCGATACGGTCCCCGCAAAGACAGTAGGGGCGCAGATCGACATGGCGCGGTGCGACTCCTTCTTCGACGAAGGTCGGGCAGGTAGAGAGCGACAGGGTGGGTTGGGCGATGTAGTTCGAGGGGTTGGCCTCGATCTTCTTGCGGAAGGTTTCGATTTCCTCCTTGCTGGCCTTTGGTCCGACCAGCATGCCGTAACCACCAGAACCGTGAACCTCCTTCACTACGAGATCGGGGAGGTTGGCCATGACATATTTGTAATCCTCGTCTTTCCACAGCGTCCAGGTCTGGACATTGTTCAGCATCGGCTCTTCGCCAAGGTAGAAGCGGATCATCTCGGGGACGAAGGTATAGACTGCCTTGTCATCGGCCACGCCCGCGCCGGGGGCCGAGCAGATCGACACTCCCCCCGAGCGATAGACATCCATTAGCCCCGGAATGCCCAGCATGGAATCGGGACGGAAGCAAAGTGGGTCGAGAAACGGGTCGTCGATCCGGCGATAGATGACATCGACGCGCTTTGGCCCCTGCGTGGTGCGCATATAGACGAATTCGCCATCGACGAAGAGATCCTGCCCCTCGACCAGTTCGACGCCCATCAGGTTGGCGAGAAAGCTGTGCTCGTAATAGGCGCTGTTGTAGTGGCCCGGCGTCAGGATCACACAGGTCGGGCGGCTGTCGCATTTCGTGGGCGCCACCGATTCCAGGGTCCGGCGCAGCAATTCGGGATATTGCTCCACCGGTTCGATTCGGTTGTTGCGGAAAAGTTGCGGGAACATGCGCATCATGATCTCGCGGTTTTCCAGCATGTAGCTGACGCCCGACGGCGTCCGGCAATTATCCTCGAGAACGAAGAACTCGTCCTTGCCGGTGCGGACAAGATCGATGCCGATGATATGGCTATAGACGCCACGCGGGGGCACGATGCCCACGACGGCTTTTTCATAGGCTTCGTTCCGATAGACCAGCCGCGCCGGGATACGGCCCGCGCGGATGATTTCGCCTCGTCCATAGACATCGCGCAGAAAGGCGTTCAGGGCGCGGGCGCGCTGCTTGATACCGCGTTCCAGCTTGCGCCATTCGGATTGCTCGAAGACGCGGGGCATCATGTCGAAGGGGATCAACCGGTCGGGATCGCCGCCTTCGCCATACACTGCAAAAGTAATGCCGATGCGCCGGAACAGTGCCTCTGCTTCGGCCTGTTTCATTTGCCGGAGTTCTTCCGGCATAGTTCTCACCCATTCGTTGAGGCGTGCGTAGGGTTCGCGGACGGCTTCAGCCTCGAACATCTCGTTATAGCAAACCATGATTCCCCCGAACTCCGGACACAGACCCTTTAAGGGCATTCCAAGGTTGATGATCGGAGAGAGATCCGGCGAAGTCTATAGCGGAAAGGTCTTCGCCGTGCGAAAACCCGCCTTGTTCCGGCACTGCCGAGGCCGCGCTGGCGTTCAAGAGTTGGTCCGTCGATGTTTTGGGCAGTTTGAAAATATGCCCCAATTCGCGATCAGGGGGTGCGATTATTCCTCGGGGCGGGGAGGGGCGCTTGGGGTGCGGGCGCCCGCACGCTGCCAGCGCTGTTGTTCCGCTTGGGAATCGAGCGACATGGGTCTGTAGGCGCGGTGATAGACGCTGGTTCCCGCCAGGCGCTCAAGCGGGCGGGGCTTGTTGCGCTCCCGCCATTTCTGGTCGGCCTGTGCGAGTGTCGTGCGGATGGCGGGGTCGTTACCCGAGCGGGAGGCATAGGCCACCATCGTCTGATCCGACGCGGCAACGCCTTGATCGGTCAGTGCGGCGGGATTGCCGCCCATGGCGCCCACAGCATCCGCGACCGGGGTCGGGTCGGTGAGGTTGGAGCTGCCCGGCGTCGGGGTGGGCAACAGGGCCAGATCCGGGGGCATGCTGATCGGCTTGGTGGGCAGGATCGCGAATTCGTCCGGCGAATTCTGCCCCCTTTCCAGATTCATCAGCTTTGGATCACCGCCGCATGCGGTCATGCCCATCAGTGCCGCGATGCCGATTGTCAGCGAGATTGCCCGCATTCTCCGCCCCTTTATCATTCTGCCCTGTTCTAACGCGAATTATCGGCCTCGTCACGGGGCTTGTCGCTCTTGGGTTTTTCGCGTGGTTTTCTTGCCGGTTTTACCGGTTCCGGATCGGCTTTCTTTTGCGGCATCAGAACCAGCCCGATAGCCCCGGCGAAGATCGAGATGTCCGCGACGTTAAAGCTGTAGGGATTCTGCCAGTTGGGCAACGACATGTTCAGGAAATCCGCGACGGCACCATAGGTAACCCGGTCAATCACGTTGCCAAGCGCGCCGCCAATCAGCAATCCGGCGGATATCCGCGCAAGGAGGCCCGGGGCCGCCCGCCAGATCCAGATCCAGACCCAGAGTGAAATCGCCAATGCAATGCCGATCAGCACCCAACGCATGGTGTTTTGTTCGGATGAAAACAGCCCGAAATTCACGCCCTGGTTCCACGCCATGCGCAGGTTGATCCAGGGGGGCAGCACGTCGATCTCGTGCCGCCGGTCGAGTTGCAGCACATGCACGACCCAGTATTTCAGTGCCTGGTCCATCGCTATGATCGCGGCCGTGATCCAGCCGGTCAGCCGCATATCGGCACGGATCGGCTCGGGCGGCCCCTTTGGCCGGCGCGCGCGGGGAGCCTTGGGTTTGACACCCTCGAATTTCGGAGCCTCGGCCATCAGTGACGGAAATGACGCTGGCCGGTGAAGACCATTGCCAAGCCAAGGCGGTTGGCCGCCGCGATCACCTCGTCGTCGCGCATCGAGCCGCCCGGCTGGATTACCGCTTTCGCACCTGCCTCGGCCAGCGCTTCGATCCCATCGGCAAAGGGGAAGAAGGCGTCAGAGGCGACCGCCGCGCCCTCGGTTGGCGGTTGGGACAGGCCAAGCGCCTCGGCCATGTCTTCGGATTTGCGGCGGCCGATGTGGGTGGAATCCACGCGGCTCATTTGGCCTGCGCCGATGCCGACGGTGGCCATATCCTTGGCATAGACGATGGCGTTGGATTTGACGTGTTTGGCGACGGTCCAGGCGAAGAGCAGATCGTTCAACTCGTCTTCCGAGGGCTGGCGCTCGGTCACGATTTTCAGCGCCTCGCGGGCGACATGGCCGTTATCGCGTCCTTGCACCAGAAACCCACCAGCGACCTGCCGGAATGTCGTCCCGGCGGCAGTCGGATCGGGTAGCCCGCCGGTGGTCAGCAGGCGCAGGTTCTTCTTGGCGGCAAAGACGCGTTTCGCGTCGTCATCGGCATCTGGCGCGATGACCACTTCGGTGAAGATCTTGACGATTTCCTCGGCGGTGGCGCCGTCCAGAGGCTGGTTCAGTGCCACGATCCCGCCGAAGGCAGAGGTCCGGTCGCAATCGAAGGCTCGCTTGTAGGCGTCAATGGCGGTGTTTCCGCGTGCTACACCGCAGGGATTGGCGTGCTTGATGATGGCGCAGGCCGGACCTTGGGCCGGGTCGAACTCGGCGGCCAGTTCGAAGGCCGCGTCGGTATCGTTGATATTGTTGTAGGACAGTTCCTTGCCCTGCCATTGCTTGGCGCTGGCAACCCCGGGGCGCGTTTCGCCCGTGACGTAGAAGGCTGCCGATTGATGCGGGTTCTCGCCATAGCGCAGCCCTTGGGCCAACGTCCCGGCAAAGGCGCGGCGGCGCGGGGTTTCCTCGCCGATGGCGCCCGCCATCCAGGTCGATACGGCGGCGTCATAGGCGGCGGTGCGGGCATAGGCGATCTGCGCCTGGCGCTGGCGGAACTCCAATGTCGTGTGATCGTCGTTGGCGTCCAGCTCGGCCAGCAGGGCGTCGTAATCCTGCACATCCACGATGACGTTGACGAAGGCGTGATTCTTGGCCGCTGCCCGGATCATCGCCGGGCCGCCGATATCGATATTCTCGATGCAGTCCTCGTAGGCGGCGCCCTTTGCCACGGTTTCCTCGAAGGGATAGAGGTTCACCACCAGCAGATCGATCGGGCCGATGCCATGCGCCTCCATCGCGGCCAGATGCTCGGCATTGTCGCGCAGGGCCAGCAATCCGCCGTGCACCGCGGGATGCAATGTCTTGACGCGGCCATCCATCATCTCGGGGAACCCGGTGACATCGGCGACATCCACCACGGTCAGCCCGGCTTCGCGCAGGGCCTTGGCGCTGCCCCCGGTCGAAAGCAGTTCGATGCCACGGGCAGACAGTTTCCGGGCGAATTCGATCAGCCCGGTCTTGTCGGAGACCGAGATCAGGGCGCGTTTCAGGGCGACGGGATGGGACATGTGGGGCCTCGCATCTGGTTTGGTGATCAACTAACCGCCTGCGGGCCGAAGGTCCAGCGTCACGCGGGCTTGCCAAGGCACACCATGTAAAATCCATCCATCCCGCCCAGATCCGGCCAGTAATCGGGGCGCAGGCGCAGCCCGCCCTCGGGGGTGATCCAGGCAGGATCGATGCCGGGCAGGGCGGGGGGCAGGGCGGCAAGGCCGGGATGGCGGGTCAGGGCGGCGTTGATCTGCGCTTCGCCCTCCTCGGGTAGCAGCGAGCAGACGGCATAGACCAACCTGCCGCCAGGAGGGAGCTGGGCCAGCGCGTGGTCAAGCAGGCGCGATTGCAGCGTCACCAGATCGGGAATGCCGCTGCCGTCGCGCAGGAAGGGCAGGTCGGGATGGCGGCGGATCGTGCCGGTCGCAGAGCAGGGGGCGTCCAACAGGATCGCGTCGGGGGCTGTGTCAGCTTGCCATTCCAGGGCATCGGCGGTGACCAGATCGGCGCTCAGACGGCAGCGTTTGAGATTCTCGGCGACGCGTCTCAGCCGCGGGGCGCTGATATCCACCGCCGTCACCTGGGCCCCGCTTGCCGCGAGTTGCAGTGTTTTCCCTCCGGGGGCCGCGCAGATATCCGCGATCCTCTCGCCCGGTTGCGGATCGAGCAGGCGCACCGGAAGGGCGGCGGCGGCGTCCTGCACCCACCACGCGCCCTCGGTGTAACCCGGCAGGGCCGAGACCTGCACATGGCCGGAGATACGCAGCGAGCCTGTCGGCAGTTCGGCGGCACCTTCGATATGCGGCATAGCGGTTTTTACCGTCAGATCGAGCGGCGCGCCCGCCTGATGGGCTGTCTCGATGGCCAGTGCCGCATCTTCTCCATAGGCTTCGGCAACCGAAGATCGCAGCCAGCCGGGCATGCGCTGTGGAGGCAGACCGGTCCAGCCCTCGTGACGAGAGACCTTGCGCAACACCGCATTCACCATGCCAGCCGCGGCTTGCCCTCGCTTGCCGAGGCCGCGTGTCAAATTCACCGCAGCATCGACGACGCCATGCGCCGCACCACCCAGTTCCAGCAACTCGACCGTGGCAAGGCGCAGGACATCGGCGACCTGCGGGGCCGGCTTGCGACTGACATAGGCGGCGATCACCGTATCCGCGCGGGCCTGATGCCGCAGCACCTCGGCCGCAAGACGACTGGCGCGGGCCTGATCCGCCGGTGGCATCGATTTGAGGGTTGCTCCCTGATCGGATAGGCTAAGTCCCTCGCGCACACCCGCAAGCAGGTGCAACGCGCCTTTTCGTGCCAAGTCACCCGCCGGTTTTGCCAAATCGCTTCCTTTCGCCTAAGTCTTGTCGCAAGACTGACGTGACCCATACGCCCAATCAGGGAATGTTTCCATGAGCGATCGACCCGATTTGCCGCCCGCTGCCCAACGCGCCCTAGCTGAGGCCGAGGAGCGCCGCAAGGCCGCAGCGAAACAGGCTGCCCTACCCAAGGAATATGGGGGCCGCGATGGACCGGAACCCGTCCGCTTCGGCGATTACGAAAAGAACGGTCTCGCGGTGGATTTTTGAGATGGACTGGCTGAAGGCAACGGCAGTTCAGCAAGGCCGGGCGATCATTGCCGGGCTGCTCGATCCGCTTGATCAGGTCGAGGCCTATCTAGATGCGATCAAAGCGCATCCGGATGGCAAGCGCATTTATGCGCGGCTGACCGAAGCCCGCGCCCGTTCCGAGGCCATTGCCGCCCATGACCGGGTCAAGGCCGAGCTTCGGCGCGGCCTGTTGGACGGCGTGGCGATCAGCTGGAAAGACAATATCGACAGCGGCGGCACGGTGACCGAGGCGGGGTCACGTCTGCTGGAGGGGCGCGTGCCGCGCCGCGATGCCGAGGTGCTGGCGCAGGCGACCCGGGAAGGGCTGGTCTGCCTGGGCAAGACACATATGACCGAACTGGCCTTTTCCGGGCTGGGGCTGAACCCGATGACCGCGACGCCTCCCAATTCGCTGGATCCGTCCAAGGCCCCTGGAGGGTCCTCTTCGGGCGCGGCGGTATCGGTCGCCTTGGGGCTGACTGCCGCGGCGATCGGGTCGGATACCGGCGGATCGATCCGGGTCCCGGCGGCGTGGAATGACATCGTGGGCTTCAAGCCGACGCATGGCGCTGTGTCTTCGCACGGGGTGGTGCCGTTGTGCCGTCGCTTTGACGTGGCCGGGCCAATCGCCCGTTCGGTCGAGGATTGCGCCGAGATCATGGCGGTGCTGACCGGTCGCCCGGCCGTAGATCTGAAAGGCTCGTCAACCGCTGGTCTGCGGTTGATGGTGCTGGATGGCGTGCCTTTTGAAGAGGCCGAGGAAGGTCCGGCCTCGGCGTTTCAGGATGCGGTGGAGCGGCTTGCCCGCGCCGGGGCAACAATCTCGCATGGCAAACCCGAGATCGTCCGTCGCGCCATGGACCTGTCCCCGCATCTCTTTGCGCCAGAGGCCTATGGAATATGGCGCGCGCAGATCGAGGATGCACCCGAGTTGATGCACAAGCCGATCCTCGAGCGTTTTCGCAGCGGAGCCGAGGCCAGCGCCGCAGATTATGTCGGCGGATGGGAAAGGCTGACGCGATTGCGCCTTGAATGGGCCGCCAAGGTCGCCGGATATGATGCCATCCTGCTGCCCAGTTCAGCGATCCTGCCGCCCGATGCCACCCGGTTGGTCGAGGACGAGGATTATTTCGTGCGGGCCAATCTGCTGACCCTGCGCAATACGCGGATCGGCAATCTGCTGGGCTTGCCGGCAGTTACGTTGCCCACGGGGCATCGCGGATGCGGGATCATGGCAATGGGCCATGTTGGCGGTGACCGGCATCTTCTGCGCGTCGCAGCGGGAATGGAGGCCGCATTGGCCGCCAATTGAGGCCATGTGCCCGGCTTTCACTGGACGCAAGCGTCTGATCACGCTAATGTTGATGCCAATAACGGGGCAAAGACTCCGAAAGTGAGGCAGACATGGCAATTCCCGAGCGGTTCTCGAACCTGCCGGACTACGCGTTTCCGCGATTGCGGGCGTTGTTGTCGGATATCGAGCCCGGGCTGGCGCCCGGCGAGGCTCCGATGGTGCTGACCATCGGCGAGCCGCGCCATGCCATGCCCGATTTCGTGACGCAGGTGATGGCTGAGCATATCGGCGGATTTGCCAAATACCCGGTGAACGAGGGCACGCCGGGGCTGTTGGATGCGATTTGCGGCTGGCTCGGGACACGTTATGACCTTGATGTCGCGCCCGAGCGTGTCATGGCCCTGAACGGTACGCGGGAAGGGCTTTTCAACGCGGCCCTGGCGCTGTGCCCCGAGCGGAAGAACGGCGAGCGTCCGGCGATACTGATTCCGAATCCATTCTATCAGGTCTATGCGGTCGCGGCGGCGGCGGTGCAGGCCGAGCCGGTTTTCGTGCCCGCTACCGTCGAAACGGGCGATCTGCCCGATTATGCAGCATTGCCAGCCGAGTTGCTGGATCGCACGGCGATTGCCTATCTTTGTTCGCCCGCCAATCCACAGGGGGCAATCGCGGATCGGAATTACCTGCAGACCCTGATCGGCTTGGCCGAGCGCCATGATTTCCTGATCTTCGCCGATGAGTGCTATTCCGAGATCTACCGCGATGCCCCTCCGCCCGGTGCATTGGCCGTGGCAACCGAGATGGGGCTTGCGGAACGGGTGTTGATCTTCAATTCGCTGTCGAAGCGTTCCAACTTGCCGGGGCTGCGTTCGGGATTCGTGGCGGGAAGTGCTGCGAATATCGTCCAGATCCGCAGGTTGCGTAACTATGCAGGGGCGCCGTTGCCGCTGCCGTCGCAGGCGGTCAGCGAAGCAGCCTGGCGGGACGAGGCGCATGTCGAGGCCAGCCGGGCGCTGTATCAGCGGAAATACGAGATCGCCGACCGGGTGCTGGGCAATATGCCGGGCTATCGCCCCATTTCGGGCGGGTTTTTCCTGTGGCTACCGGTCGAGGATGGCGAGGCGACTGCCCGTAAATTATGGGCGGAGGCCGGGATTCAGGTTCTGCCCGGCGCTTATTTGTCGCGTGAGGTGCAGGGCGCCAATCCGGGCAAGGGGTTTGTCCGCGTGGCATTGGTTGCTTCACCTGAGGAAACCGAGGCCGCGCTAATCCGGCTGCGCGGCGTTTTGTATGACGACGATTGAGAGTGGGGAAGGGTAACGGAATGGCAAGCTGGCAGGCGAAACATCGCGATCCGCTGTTCGACCAGAGCACGCAGGCCGCGTTGGAGCGACGCGGCAAGGAACTGGCTGGCGCGGGGCTCATCGTGGTTGGCGTCCTCGTTGCAATGATGCTGGGCAGCTGGACCGCCGAGGACCCCAGTTTCCTGGCGGCTACCGATGCACCGGCTCAGAATCTTCTGGGCAGTTTTGGCGCCTATGTGTCCTCGCCGCTGATGATGATCGCGGGCAAGGGGTCGTGGATGCTGGTCGTCGGCGCCTTTGTCTGGGGCCTGCGGCTGATGCTGCACCGGGGCGAAGAGCGGATCATGCGGGCGATCTTCCTGCCGATCGCGGTGGCCTTGGCCTCGGTATATTGCAGCAGCCTGGCGCCGGATGCGGAATGGCAGCAAAGCTATGGCATGGGTGGCCATTTCGGCGACATGGTAATGGGCGCGCTGCTGAACGTGATTCCGTTCAAGGCGCAGATCGGGATCAAGATCGCTGCCCTGCTGGTTGCCGTCGGAGCGGTTGCGGTTTCGGCCTTCGTGCTGGGTTTCGACTTGACCGAGCTGCGCCGCTTGTGGCGGCGCTTCCTGGTCGGGTTGGTGACGGCCTATGACATGGGAATGCGGGTGGCAGGGCGCGGGGCCGTGGTCTCGGCGGGACTTGCCCAGAAGATGCGTGAACGGCGTCATGCCAAGGGCGCGAATGCGGCCGAGCCGCAAGAGGCGCGGGATCGCGGCGGGATCTTCCAGCGGCGGAGAATGGCCGAGGCCGATGCCGGTTACCAGGAATTGGCAGGTGATCTGCCCGAGCCGGAACTGATTGACCGCGATTCCGATTACCAGGGCGACGCCCCCTCGGATGAAGAGGTTCGGGGCCGCATAACCGATGCGATCCGGAACCGGACGGCCAAATCCTCGGTGCTGGCGGCGGTAACGTCGCGGCTGGTGCGCGGCGGTGCCGAGGACGATCACCGCGACGAGCCTCCTCTAGTGGCGGAAGAGATGGAGGATGTTGCCGAGCCTGCACCTTTCGGACAGGATACGAAGCGTGTCATGGTGGCACCGCAACGCAAATCCACGGCCTCACGGCAGGCGCAGGCCGAAGCGCAGCCGCAGCTACGCTTCGACGAGACGGAAACTGCCTATGAAAAGCCGCCCCTGGCATTGCTGACCGCACCCGCGACCATCGAGCGGCTGCAGCTTTCCGAAGAAGCGATGATGGAAAACGCCCGGATGCTGGAAGCGGTGCTGGACGATTACGGCGTCAAGGGGCAGATCACCGAGGTGCGGCCTGGCCCTGTCGTCACGCTTTATGAGCTGGAACCGGCACCTGGTCTCAAGGCCTCGCGGGTGATCGGCTTGGCCGATGATATCGCGCGGTCGATGTCGGCCCTGTCAGCACGTGTCTCGACCGTTCCCGGGCGCAGCGTGATCGGCATCGAACTGCCGAATGCGAAGCGCGAGATGGTGCTCCTGCGCGAGATCCTGTCGGCGCGCGCCTTTGGCGATGGCAAGCAGCCCCTGCCGCTGGCACTTGGCAAGGATATTGGCGGCGAGCCGATCATCGCCAATCTGGCAAAGATGCCTCACCTGCTGATCGCGGGGACGACGGGTTCGGGCAAATCGGTGGCGATCAACACCATGATCCTGTCGCTGCTCTACAAGCTGACGCCTCAGGAATGCCGGTTGATCATGATCGACCCCAAGATGCTGGAACTGTCGGTCTATGACGATATCCCGCATCTGCTGTCGCCGGTCGTGACCGATCCGAAAAAGGCCGTCGTCGCCCTGAAATGGGTCGTGGGCGAGATGGAAGAGCGTTACCGCAAGATGTCCAAGATGGGCGTGCGCAATATCGAGGGCTATAACGGCCGTGTCCGCGAGGCTCTGGCCAAGGGCGAGATGTTCAAGCGCACTGTCCAGACCGGCTTTGACGAGGATACCGGCGAGCCGATCTTCGAAACCGAGGAATTCCAGCCCGAGGCCTTCCCCTATATCGTCGTCATTGTCGACGAGATGGCAGACTTGATGATGGTCGCGGGCAAGGAGATCGAGGCTTGTATTCAACGTCTGGCGCAGATGGCACGGGCCTCCGGTATCCACCTGATCATGGCGACGCAGCGGCCCTCGGTCGATGTCATCACTGGCACCATCAAGGCTAACTTCCCGACCCGGATATCCTTCCAGGTGACCTCCAAGATCGATTCTCGCACGATCCTGGGCGAGCAGGGGGCCGAGCAATTGCTGGGCCAGGGCGACATGCTCTATATGGGCAACGGCGCGCGGATCACCCGTATTCACGGCCCCTTCGTCAGTGACGAAGAGGTCGAAGAGGTCGTGACCCATCTGAAAAGCTTTGGCCCCCCGTCATACAAGTCCGGTGTCGTTGAGGGACCTGCTGATGAGAAAGCCGGAGATATCGACGCGGTTCTGGGGCTGGGTGGCAGTGACAACAGCGAGGATCAACTCTATGATCAGGCCGTGATGATCGTGGCCAAGGACCGCAAATGCTCGACCTCTTATATCCAGCGCAAGCTGGCAATCGGCTACAACAAGGCTGCCCGTTTGGTAGAGCAGATGGAAGAGCAAGGGGTGGTCTCGGCCGCCAACCATGTCGGCAAGCGGGAAGTGCTGGTGCCCGAGGTTTGAGGGTGGAACTTCATTGACGATCTGGCACATTCATATGCTGAATGCGCGTCATGGCCTGACGCGCATTCTTCCGGAAATACGGCAGGCCGCCCGCGATGCGGTGGCGCAGGCATCTGTTCATGCCGATCTGCCCGATTTCGACCTTGTGGTGAAAGCCGATCCCGAGGGCTGCATTCCCGCTTTGGGCATGGGTGGATATGCTCCTGCTCCCGGTCTGATCGAGATCAAGCTCGATCCCGAGCGCTTTGTCACCTCCACGCTGATCCGGACGCTCATTCACGAGATGCATCACCTGATCCGTTGGGATGGGCCGGGATATGGCCGGTCATTGGGTGAGGCACTGGTCAGCGAGGGGCTGGCGGGGCATTTCGTCTTGCAGGTTCTGGGCGGGCAACCGGACAGGTGGGATGCGACCACCCCGGCCCAGGGCAGTGCCCGAGCTGCGATGAATGAATGGTCCCGGCGTGATTACGACCATGCCCGCTGGTTTTTCGGTGGGGGAGACCTTCGGAAATGGACCGGTTATGGATTGGGGCATCGGCTGATTGCCGAACATCTGTCCCGGAACCCCGATGAAAACGCCGTGACGCTCGCGTGCGTGCAGGCCGAGACCCTGCGTCCGGTGATGCGCAGGCTGACAGGGACGGAAGGTGCGGCGCAAAATGCCGAGGATTCCTTGGCCGAGGGAGAAGACAGGGCGGACGAGGCGTAACGCGGCCACCGGCGGTCAGACGAACCGGCGCAGGCGCGGCAATCATCGGCCGCGCCTTTCCCGATCCGGGGATTGGGCATTGGTCTGATCACCACTCTTCGATAACCGTCTCGGCGTCCCATCCGGTCAGCGGCGCCTCGGACCAGCTGCCATAGGCGGCATTCGGGAAGGCGATCCATTCACTGCCCCATTTGCCCGCGTTTTCGTCGACCAGCGCTTTCTGATCCTCCAGCGGGGTCTTGCGGAAACCGTTGTCGAAATCATGCAACGTGTCGCCAAGCAGCAGAACGATCTGATGATCCTCGGAGACGATCTCGCGGCGTTCGACCTTGGGTGGTCCCAGAAGCAGCACGGTTTCCGGGCTGACCTGTGGCAGCTCCAGTTCAGTCAGCGACACGATCGTGTGCTCTTTCTGCTCGTCCGCACGGTCCGAGATATAGCGGATCGCCACGCCCAGACTATCGGCATGGTCGAGAAATGCCTTTGCGCCGGGGATCAGGGTCGGATTGCCGTCGCGCTCCCATGGTAGCCAGGTGTCCCAAGCGTCATAGGTATGGCAATTTTCCAGGTCGCGGGCCAGAAGCGGGGTATTGTCGATCACGGTTTCGTCCAGGTCGGTGACGACGGCCAGTTTCGAAGGATCCTCGGCATCCGCGACCGCCGCGTCCAGTTTCTCGGTCGCGATGTTATAGGCTTGCCGCTGCAACGCCCGGATCTCTGCGGATTGCTGCTGGAAGCGCAATCCCATGGTGAATTCGGCGACCGGGCAATCATTGGCTTCGCCTTCCTGCGCCAACGCCGCCGGGGCAAGAAGGAACAGGCCCAGGCAGGTGAGCGCCGGGGTTCTGATGGAACGGATGGTCATGTTGAATACTCCCAGTTGCTTCATGCAGCCCCTTCGAAGAGGCTTGCGATAAGGCTAAGGAGTATTGATTGACCAGTCAAACAAACTTGTTCAGGCGGCTGCCGGAGTTGCAGGCGGCAGCCGCGATGGCTCCTCGCGCACCGGCAGATGGATCAGGGCACTGAAGGCACCGACGCCGACGCCGACCCACCAGACCAGTGTGTAATCACCATAGATGTCATATAGCTTGCCCCCGAGCCATACGCCCAGGAACGAACCGAGCTGGTGCGACAGGAACACGAAACCGTAGAGCGTACCCATATAGCGCAGGCCGTAGATATAGGCGACCAAACCCGAGGTCAGTGGCACCGTGGCCAGCCACAGCCCGCCCATCACCAGCGAAAACACGATGACGCTGGTTGGCGTGATCGGCATCAGGATAAAGGCTGCTGCAGCAATGGTGCGCAGCGTATATATGCCCGCCAGCAGGTATTTCTTGCTATAGCGCTTGCCCAGCCATCCGGCAAAGATCGCCCCCGCGATATTGGCCAGCCCGATCAGCGAAATCGCCGCCGCCCCAAGTGCCGAGGTCGTCGTGATCCCGATCGAGGCGAGCGTACCCATCGGGCTGATCGGTCCGCACATCTCGGTCACCATGGCGGGGAAATGCGCCGTGATGAAGGCGAGCTGGTAGCCGCAAGAGAAAAAGCCCGCGAAGATCATCAGATAGGACGGATCGCGAAAGGCGCGCCGCAACACGCTGCCCAAGCTTTCCTCCAGCTCGGAGCGGGTGGCGGGCTTGCCATCCCCAAGCATCGGCAGAAAGAACATGCAGGCCAGCACGATCACGCCAAAGATGATGAACACGGATTGCCACGTGTAGAAAGCCAGCAGGATCTCGGCCAGTGGGGCGCCAAAGACTTGCCCGGCCGAGCCGGCGGCGGTGGCAATGCCAAGGGCGAGGCTTCGGTTCTCGTCGCTCGCGGCGCGCCCGACCACCGCGAGGATGACCCCGAACCCGGTGCCCGCGATGCCGAAACCGACCATGACCTCCAGCAACTGCATGGTCGCCGGGGTGGTTGCATATGCGCTGAGTACCAGCCCTGCCGAATAGAGGATTGCGCCCAGAATGATCGCCAGGCGGTCCCCCCAACGTTCCGCCAAGGCTCCAAAGACCGGCTGGCCGATCCCCCAAGCGAGGTTCTGGATGGCGATGGCCAGCGAGAACTCCGCGCGCGGCCAGCCAAATTCCTCGCCAATGGGAATCTGGAACACGCCAAAACTGGCGCGCATCGCGAAATTGATCAGCAGGATAAGAGAGCCCCCGATCAGGACGGGGGTGAAAATCCGGGCTTGGGTCGACATGCAGGGAACCTGAGCGGCAAAAATCCGCGACCAGCGTTGAACGCTCCTGCGAGTAATATCAAGCCCGGATTTGTGATGCGATGTATCAGCCGGGCTGATGATTCAGCCCGACTGCAAGATTCTCAAAGATCAGTTGCGGCGTGCGAGCTCGCTTCTGATCGAGAATTTCGAATCTGCGATTGCACCGCCCTTGCGCATTTCGCCAAGGATGACCGTGGTTTTCTCGCCGCTGTCGTCGGTGACGACCCACTGACGAAGTTCGGTCGGCCCGCCGGTGAACACCATCTGGATATTCCCGTATTCCGGGTGCGCGGGATCCTGAGCCGTCACAACCGTCGAGTTCTTGGCCTCGGTATAGCCGGTGACCATGTTCGCGCGTCCCAGATCGACATTTGCGTCAAGGATGATCGAAAGAGGGGTCTTCGAAAGTGGATATTGCTGCGGGCCACCGTTGGATTTGGGGTCGAATACGGCGACATTGCCTGCCGATGCCAGAACCAGCGTCGAATCATTGTTATATTCGAAGCGCACACGGCCCGGACGGCTGATGAAGACCGTGCCGGTCGAGATCGAACCGTCGTTGTTCACCTGCGTGAACTCGGATGTGACCGTCTTGAGGCCGTTGAGATAGTTGGAAATCTCGTTCAATGGAATTTTTTCGGCCAGAGCCGGAAGGGCGAGGCCAAGTATGAGGGCGGGCGCAAGTGCGATAGAGCGTATGTTCATGGCGCCGATAATATCCTTTTCGTTTCAGACTGCACATCACGTCTGATGGAAGATGTCAGCGGCGAACGCTCTCGTATCGGTGAGGGTTCCCGAGTTCACGCGGAGTTGCAGTTTCCTGCGTCACCTGACCGAAGCGTGCGCGACATATTAACGTCGCAATTCATCGCTAACCCTATGTCGCATCCAGCCAGCGACAGGAGCCAGACGCATGTCCCTCATCCGCCCACGCATGACACGCCGCAGCCTCTTGATGTCGGGTCTCGCCACCACGGCGATTCTCGCCATGCCCGCAATCATCCGCGCTTCTTCTCGCCCAGTATTCGCGCACGGGGTGCAGTCCGGTGACATCAATGCGCAGGGCGGCATGGTCTGGACACGCGCAGATCGACCCTCCCGCATCGCGCTGGAAGTCGCCGCGTCCGAAAATTTCGAGGACGCTCGGCAAGTTGCGCAAATGAGCGCGCTGCCAGACAGCGATTTCGCGGTCAAGGCGCTGCTCGATGGAATGGCACCGGATCAGACGGTTTTCTATCGCATGACTGCCACGGACCTGTCGGATTCGAATGCTGTCAGCGAGCCCGTCACGGGCCGCTTCCGGACCGCCCCGACCGAGCGGCGGGATATCCGCTTTGTCTGGTCGGGCGATACCGCCGGGCAGGGCTGGGGCATCGATGACGAGGGGATGCGAACCTACGCCACCATGGCCCAACACGAACCGGATTTCTTCATCCATTCCGGCGACACGATCTATGCCGATGGCCCGATGGAAGATGAAGTCGAAATCGAGGGCGGGCTTTGGAAAAACACCGTGTTGATCGACGAGGTCCGCAAAGTCGCAGAAACACTCGATGAATTCCGTGGCCGCTGGAAATACAACCAGATGGACCAGCATGTTCAGGCATTGTCCGCCGTCTGTCCGACCCTGTTCCAGTGGGACGATCACGAGGTGGTCAATAACTGGTCCCCCGGCAAGGACCTGACCGGCGATGACCGCTATACCGAGAAGTCCATCGCCCTGCTGCATGCCCGCTCCGCCCGCGCTTTCCACGAGATGACGCCGATCAGCTATACCCCGACAGAGCCGGGCCGCGTCTATCGCAAGATCGCCTACGGTCCGTTGCTGGATATCTTCTTCCTCGATCTTCGCAGCTATCGCGGCGCCAATAGCGAGGGAATGGAAGACGAGGTCACGGCACAGTCGCAGATTCTGGGAAAGGCACAGCTTGACTGGCTGAAATCCGAGTTGAAGGCATCGAAGGCGACATGGAAGGTGATCGCCTGCGACATGCCCATCGGTCTTTGTGTCTGGGACAAGGTGGCCGAGGATCAGCAATTCGTCGAAGCCATCGCCAATGGCGATCCCGGAGCACCCAAGGGACGCGAACTGGAATTCGCCACACTTCTGCGCTTCATCCGCGACGAGAGTATCAAGAATACCGTCTGGCTGACGGCAGACGTGCATTATACCGCCGCGCATGAATATCATCCCGACCGTGCGTCATTCCAGGAATTCGATCCCTTCTGGGAATTCGTTTCTGGTCCGCTGCATTCCGGCAGTTTCGGCCCCAACGATCTCGACATGACCTTCGGTCCCGAGGTGAAATTCGTGAAAGCCCCGCCAGCCGGTCAGGTGAACCTGCCGCCCTCTGCCGGGCTGCAATTCTTTGGTCTTGTCGATATCGCGGGCGATAGCGGGCAGATGACGGTCCGGCTGATGGACCGCGCCGATAACGAATTGTGGTCTGTCACTCTCGATCCGGAGCAGGCTGTCTGAAGGAGCCGAACCGGAAGTGCCGCCACCTTGTCCCGCAAGAACTTCGTGCCGACTCCGATGCTGAATTGTGATCGTCGAACATAGTATCGGCGCGATAATCGGTTTGCCGCAAGGATAGGGTTTATGCAGATCCTGCGACCATGCAGCTTTGCTTGACATCGTGTTTTCTCCGGTTCAAATAACCGCCCAATGGGGCCGTAGCTCAGTCGGTAGAGCGCATCGTTCGCAATGATGAGGTCAGGGGTTCGATTCCCCTCGGCTCCACCAAGATTATCCGATATTATCTAATAATTTCATCGTAGTAAGCCCTTATCTCACAAGTCTCACCCCACATTTGCCCCCACACTGGAAAAAAGATGAGGCGGGATTGCATCGGATGATTCTGGACAATCCGCCCCTCTTTCGCCTCAAAATCGAGGAACTGGATTCGCGGTGGGCGTGAGCGTTTCGAACTTCGATCTGGCTTGTGCCGCTTTTCAGGATTTCTTTACCCGACACACCGACAAAACCCGACAGAAGTAGCCGATGCACCGCTGTATGTTGACGGTAGGCTACTGGGTCGGGTTCATCGAGGACAACTGGCAACCCATCCGCTGGCCCAGCGTTATATCATGACGCAACCAAAGGAGGCGGCTATGGCGGATCAACCTGATAAAGAGCATGCCAAGGAGAAAGAAGAGGAAATGAAGAAGAAGGAGCAGGATGAACTGAAAGACGCGGTTAAGTCACTCGATGATGAAGACGAAAAGCGCCCAGGCACTGACGACGACGGAACTGAGGAAAATGAAAAATAAGGCCAGCGCGTGAAAAGCCCCGCTCGAGGGCGGGGCGGTAGCGAGTTGCTGAAATGCACGTGAGGTTAAGCGGCCAAGCTGGCGTATATCTCACTCGAGGCGCTCAGCTCAATCACGGAAGCGACACTTGTTATAAGCGTCAACTTTGGACCGATAGCCTTTCGGTCAGGCGTAACGCCGATAGGTGCAGGCCCATCCTCGAGCCTGCTAATATCAGACAGCATGGTATATGCGGAATTAACAGCGTTGCCTGACTTGCTGAACAACTCGAACGCAAGCTGCCGCCCCCCAATATCAACCAGTAGATCAACCTCATATTCAGTCGTTGAATTGCCGATTACGGTAGCATGCTCTTTGCGGTGCGCCTTGGGGAATGCGTCGCAGGCACGGCGGATAAGTTCTTCTTGCATGTGTCCGTGCTTGTGCTTGAACGACCGTTCGAGCGTCACATCGATAACCTCGCGAATTAATGAAGCCATGGAAATAATAGCACCCTTTAACCGGTCCTGCTGGATACGAATGAACAGTAGGGAAGCTCCATCGAATTGCGCCCCAGCCTCAGCGCACTTTTCTTTGGCAACGCGACTGAATATCGCATCACTGGCACAAGCATTGGCGACGTGAAAGTATGCCGCTCCAGCGTCTGAAACGACAAACACTCCATTACCTTCCGGCCATACTGATACGCTGACCAATGAGCCGTCACAGGTCATGACAGGCATCTGGACCAGGTATCGTCCATTGATTGCGTCCATGCTGCACATGCTTCGCACGGCGTCATTCAACACCGCCTCGGACGACGTGTCTTTTATAAGAAACTGGTGTTCGGCTGCCATGGTGGGATCGGGGCTTCAGGAAGGTTTCTGACGTTCAAGAGTGTAGCACAATTTTCCAACAAGTCTCGGTAACTATCTGGCACAGGGACGAGAGCAACGGCAATGGGCAGGTTGGCCTTTATAAAATCCATTGGTTCTTCAATGCTTTCATAGAGCCGCGGGTCGTGGAAGTGTGTCCGGCCTGCGTCGGTATGCCTGAGCTGTTCGCCACATATGACCTTTGTGTTGATGTGTGTCGAGGAGTGTCGCCAATCAACCCTGGCGAAGCATTTCGGACCAATGAGCGTTTCTACGTTCAGCCCGATTGTGACCTGCTCATCGGGCTGGGAGATGACACAGCGCATATAAAGTTCCAGACCTGCAATGGTGACATCGTTCGTGGTGACGGAAGATTTGATCTCCAGGGTGGATGGTCTGTTTTTGGGAGCCCATCTGCTCAGTGAGACGGCCTCCTTCGGTTGAGCCAAGAGGCCAGCCAACAAATCAACTGTAAGGGCAGGTCTCAAGCAGTTTCCTTAAATCGCCTTGATTGTCTTTTTCTACCCTTCTCCGCCGCCCGCGATTCTGCAAGAGATAACCCGTATTTCCAGTGTTTACCTCGTTGCGAAGTAGCTCAATCATCGTCTTGCATTTCCTCGTCGTCTTCACAAACAATCTCGGTCATTGGCCCCCATCCATCATCAAACCTTGGAACGCAGTTACATCCCGGAAGTAGCTTTATTGCCGCGCACTTTTCCATCGCCCGATCCCAATCGCTGCGTTCTTCGGACGATTGCACAGTGGCGATGAGGGGCGAGAGCAAATAGACTGCCAGAATCGAAAGTGTTTTGGCCATCTTCCCGGCTCTCTCATCACTATCCGCATACCTGCCGCCCATCTTCGATGGGGGCACATTCAACTGATGGTGCGCCGCCGGTGGGGCCGTGGCAAGCGCCAAGAGCCAAGAAGGCCACCAGCGTTATTGGCGCGAAGATATTTGTCATTGTTCTCCTGGATTATCATCTTGCCCTCAGCGCCAACGCGCGGCTCGCCATCCTGCGCTGACAGCTTCAGCTTCGTCACAGAACCAGCGCTCGCCTTTGCCTTCGGTAATCTTCGTTCGGGAATAGGCCGGCGACCACGGAGTATGGTAAATGCGTTCGCCATCGCTGGCGATGTTGCCCTTAATCGGGCACCCAGGGAGTGGAGACGCAGCTGCGGCCCGGTTCCATCGGTCGTCGCGATAATCCCACGGTGTCTGGTTGTCGGCTTCCCATATCCCGATGCCCGCGGTCTTCGCGCCGGCCTCCTTCGCGACGTAGTCGTCCGAGTATCTTCGGAAGGCCCATGCCAGACCAGCATCCACAAGAGCCGCGCCGATATCCTGACCATTCGCGAAGCACCGAGCAATGATCCGGCCATAGCCATCGCGGTCCAGCGCCTGGCAGGATAGCTCGCGATCGGCCACCAGTTCGGCCAAAGCATTGGTCGCGTCCGTGCCGCAATCCCACGTGCCCCCTGCATGGCTGCTACAGCGCTGCCCGGCCTCCGGCGCATCAATTCCATGAAGGCGGATAACGACGGGGCCCATGGTGAAGGTATCGCCGTCCGTGATTTTGGCGTGACCTGTGATGGTCTGGGCGGCAGCGCACGATGCGGCAAGCAAAGCAACCGCGGCAGCAATCATAGGAAGGGTGACCATCACCATCGTCCTGCGGCGTCCGTAAGCTTGAGTGTGGTTCCTACAGTGCGCACCATATTATATGTGGCTCAAGATTATGCGCAGCTCAGTCCCATAAAGGGCACGCATTTCGTCTAGAAACCATGTGGCTAGTTCGCTTCCCGGCCCGTTCCAAATGGTCATGCCAATATTGCTGAATGCCCACGCCGGTTCGAGGCCACGCGACCCTCGTGTTTCGTATTCCGTGACGTGGTGATGCTGTTTGCATTCGGGACATTCAGGAAAGTCATCCTCACCTGAATACCAGAGCCCTATACTGTCGGAAGCGTCCCAGCCTTGCTCGTATCCGCAGGCCGGGCAAGCAAAATGCATCTCTGCTCCTTCCATTGGGTGGAACACTTTACGCGCTCCGTAGTGAAGCGCGAGGCCTTGAATCTTAAGCCTTTGAAGCGGTTCGCCATCTTCAAAGATTCGGCTGATTTCCGGAAGCAGCCGATAGCCAGCCTCACCCAAGGCACAGTCAGATAGTTCATTTTCAACCAATTCGCGCTCCTGAAACCAGCGAAGTGCCGTTTTCACAGTAGCCTCGCCATCCGGATAGTCGTGCCTGTGAACCGGCACGATATGCATGAATCCGATGCCCATGAGCGCCCCTTCAACTGAATGAAGTCGTTAGGCTTCCATGAAGAGCGCAACATTGTAAATGGCAGCTCTATATTCCACGCTTGCTATCGCAGGACAGGGATTATGCCAGAACTGTCACCGGTGGAGGACAAGCCTTTTCTCGCACCTGCCGGGCATCTTGCCTCTGCCGATTTTGGCAGCAGCAGTGCGAACGAATGTTCTACGGCACCGCTATTTCCCGCTAAGAAGCGGCCAGTCTCAGAGACTTTGGGCCTCTTGCCGACCCTTCCACTCCGGCCGCCGGCACAGCTATTGCCAGAATGCTCACGGATGGAGATGATCTGAGAAAGTCAGGGACGGGTGAGGATATGAACGACGATTATCGACATTTAGGGCTTCACCACATTGACGAAGCGTCAGCACTGCATGTCGCGCAACAATTGCGCGGGATAACGGAGGCTACTGTTCGATTTGTCGGCCATCATCCTGAATTCGAGGATGAGTTCATTCATCTCCTATTTGCGCTGAATGTTTCGGTGCGCAATGAGCGCATAGAAAAGATGGTGCCGGAGCCGCATCACCAATTCAGCTTTCGGTTCAGCGGATCAACTGCGGTAATTACGGTTGCCCCCGACGTTGATCCTGGCAACTACTAGGCCCCTCTAATTCCAAGGCGTAGAGAAGTTGGGGAAGCCCGCGCCGTTAAGCGCGGGCTCAGTCTCCCTGCTGGACCCTGGCCGGGCCTCTGACGCGCAATCTGCTCTTTGATTGGGTGGTGAGTCAATAAAAAGACCTCGCGCCAGTTGACGCGAGGCCAAGTCCAACAGGGAGGTGGTCAATTTGACCTCATGAATCTTGCAGGATGCGCAACTTATGATCAAGGGATGTTGGCGCTTATCGCGACCAAAGGGGCAACTCGCACGAATAAGGACACAGGTTTGCCCGTTAAATACCGTTAGAAAACGCCCCCCCCTGACCATTTAATACCAATATAAAATGGTGACCTAAGCCAGTTGCCGCCTGTAAAAACAGGAAACCCCCGCGCTTTGCAGGGGCTCCGGTCGGTCAGCGTGTAACTGTTTCACCCCCTTTCAGGTTGAGCCGACGTTCAGCATGTCACGCGTGCTGCATGGATGCTTGCGATGGGCGGAGGCCGGATGTCGCCAGGACGAGCGGCGGTTCGTTCGGGAATGAGCGGATATCGAACCATTTGAAGCAGGTGCCATCCGGGTTACGGCGGTCACCTGAAGAAATAGGAAAACCGTTCGATGCTTGGCGGATCAGGCCGGCACGAAAGGCCCGCAGGTCAAGAAGCCACCATAGGTCAAAGCCGGTTTCCGCTGCATTGGCATGACCATAGAAAAGCCAATCTCCTTCCCCGTTCACAATCTTGGCGAGTTCCGTTGGGCTTCCCGAAGGCAGCAGAGAGCGGATCGTGAAATCATACGGATAGCGGCCGGCATATCCGTGGCGCCGAACCCGTGCGGCTATCCGGACGTCTCGGCCGTCCAGCATCAGCAAATCGGTAGCCTGCCGCATGTCGATGTGGTCAGGCGCAACGCTCAGCAAGTGTGCCCCGACAATCCGACGTATCTCGGTTATGAACCGATCGGACCAGTGCCGGTTAATGGAATAGGTCATGTTCATATTGCTGCGACCTTCGCGATACTGCGATTGCGGGAGAACGCCCCGACCGGAGCCGGGGCGATCAGGGTCATGCCACTGCGATCAAAGACTCAGCCAGCAGGGCCGCTAGGTGTTGTTCGTTCCTTGTGTTATCGTCCATACCGGACCACAGGCGATCATATGAGTTAAGTCGGCCTATGGCTGCGGCTGCTTCTGCCTTGATCTTGACGCCTTGTATCGTATGCGACGGCTCCGAAAGAACCTGCCGGACAACCGCAAAGAGGTCACGTGCGGTGCGATGCCGGGCGTTGTCGATCTCGGGAAACCTGGACTCATCCTTGATCCGCTGAGTCTCGGCCAGATAGGCCGGCAGGAGTTCCAGACCGAGGTCGCAGCGCTCGACTTCAGATTGCCAATATGCGCGGGTTTTTTTGCTGGCCTTCCGTTTGCGCCGATCGTCTTTGGCGAGCACTTCGATCATATGCTCGCGTCGGCGCTCTAGCTGCTCGACAGTATACACTCGCATGGGATGCACCTTGCCTTCACGGACCAGCCCTGCGCCCTTTAGATTGCGTTCAATCTCACCACTGAAAACACCTCTATAATCATCGACGCAGCAATCAGGTGCCAGTGGCCACTTGGGGCTCCAATCGATCCATGAGGCCCTCCATGTCGCCAAGGCGTCCTGATAGGCCTTCTCATGCGCCTGCGCTTGCCGCCCGAGTTCGATCAGCCTCGGATTTTCGGGAACATGTGCAAAATTTTGCCGAAGTTCACCAGCAGCGGCAGGGGCACCAATCGCAGCAAGAGCAAGCGGTGCGCGGGTCAGTATGTCACGACGCTTCATGCCACGCCCTCCATCAGCCGGTTGGTATGACGCAGGGCCGCCCGGACATAGCCGCGCGCCTCCCGCTCGACCTGTGTGTAACCAACGCGGCTTCCCTTCTGTCGGGTTTTGTCGGTGTGTCGGGTAGAGGTTTCCTGATTTCTTCGGAACGCCTCGCGAAAGATAACCAGCGACTCATGCTTCCTCCCACAGTCTCGGATTGACGACGTAGAAGATGCGAGGTCTGCCACCGGTTTCTTCTGCACTCCGGCGTAGCCAGTCGAACCG